>CAZEUJ010000151.1:0-4758 GCA_964514525.1 uncultured Dehalococcoidaceae bacterium | reverse complement strand
GCCGGCTGCTACGGCCGCATGAACGGTTATAAAACGTCTATCTTCGAGATGCACAGCATCACCGGCGGGGTCGCCACCGCCTGGAAGCGCAAGGGGTACACTATCGACGGCGCGATGAACTGGCTGATGGGGACTAAACCCGGGTCCGGTAATTATCAAGTCTGGGAGGAGCTGGGGGCAACACAGGACTGGAAGATTTATAACCACGACCTGAACGCCGTAATCGAAAACAGAGAGGGTAAAGCTTTTTCCGTCTATTGCGATGCCGACCGCTTCGAGCAGTATCTGCTGGAGTTGGCCCCGGAAGATGAAGGCGTTATCAGGGAACTCACTAAAGTACTGCGTTCTGCAAATCTCGACTTTCCGGTGGGTAAACCGTCCGAATTGAACAATTTCTTCGATAATATAGCCATGATGAAGATGCTCCCTCTGGGGAACATGATGCGCAAATGGAGTAAGGTGATCACTAGGGAGTATGCCCAACGCTTTAAAAACCCCTATCTGCGCGAGGTCTTTGTGCTTGCCTTCGGTGGCGATATTCCTCTGATAATGTCGTTGATGGCGCTTGCCATGCAGCACCGGAAAATAGCGGGCTATGTCATCGGCGGGGCGCTGGCTCTGGTCGAGCCGATCGAACGGCGCTATAAGGCGCTGGGGGGAGAACTGCACGTAAATGCCAGAGTCGAAAAGATACTGGTCGAAAATAACAAGGCCGTAGGTGTAAAGCTGGCCGACGGGACAGAACACCGGGCCGACTGGGTTATCTCCGCCGCCGACGGCCGAACCACGATATTCGATATGCTCGAAGGTAAATATACGGACGATGAGATAAAAAACAGGTATGAACACCCTGATCTTTTCAAGCCGCTGGTGTACGTGGCGCTGGGGGTAAACCGTTCCTTCGATGACGTTCCCCCCTCCATCGCCGGAACAAGTTATCCGCTCGATAAACCGATAGTTGTTGCCGGGAAGGAAGAAAAAAACCTGAATGTACGCATTTATAACTTCGATCCCACCCTCTCGCCTCCCGGTAAAAACATCGCCGTGGTCGGGTTCGATACCGATTACGATTACTGGAAAAATTTACGGGAGGACCCGGAACGTTACAAAGCAGAGAAGGAAAGGAATGCCGATGACGTTATCGCCGGGCTGGAACAGCGTTTCCCGGGCATCACAGCGCAGGTGGAAATGCGTGATGTCGCTACTCCCATAACCTGGGAACGATATACCGGCAACTGGCGAGGCTCTTACGAAGGATGGATGTTCAGTGCCGAATCATTCACTTCATCAATGCGTAAGACCCTTCCCGGGCTGGACAACTTTTACATGGCGGGGCAGTGGGTCAACCCGGGCGGTGGCATGCCTACAGCGGCTATATCCGGCAACCATACGATACAGCTTATCTGCAAAAAAGATAAGAAGCCTTTTATCACAACGAAGCCGTAGTATTGTTTTTACCCTCTATAAGGGTAGATTCTAGAAGAGAGTGGTCGATTAGACAAGGTTGGATATGCTTTAATCAGAAATTCACTACTACCTTTTTGTCTTCAATTCGCACAGGGCTTTAAACACCCGCTTATTAACGGTAAATATGAGGGTTTGAAGAATTGATTAACAATCGTCCAATTTGTTTTAGCATTCTAAAAGCTCCATTACGCAAATAGAATATATACTCGCAAATAAAATTTCTATTAAAGACATATAAGGTAGCTCCAATATAAGGCAGGAGAAAAAGAAGGATAATTCAAAAGAGAGCAATCATGAAATAAAAGGTAATCATAGTACTATTACGCCATTGACACTTGTCAACTTTAGATACAATAATTCAAATTGGGTTCATACGTAAAAGAAATGAAAAGTATTATTTTAGGATTGTCACTATTAACACTATTCTCTTTACTGCTGGCTGGCGGCTGCAGCCAGCCAATCGATTCATCAGCCACATCGGTAACGGCATCAACACCGATGGTTTCCGTTCTACCATCAGGTCAGCCGCCCTTGCCACCGGATGCTACTCCCATCTCCGTGCCGCCGGCCTACCTTGACATTAGATTCCAGGGAGACTTACCGGGCGGTGCTGATACTGCCAGGCAGGAGTTCAATCGTGTCTATCCCTACCTGGTCTACTACCTCGGTGAACCATTTTCCATCGGTCAATCGGGCGTAACCTGGGTTTGGGACCCCAATATTACCACCCCCGGGCAAATCGGCTGGGATACTATAAATAACACCGTGAACGTTGGCCCGAAGCCGGGTATTCTGGATCCACCTCCAATTGCGGAATTTTCCAAATATTGGAATCTTTACCAACAGTACGAGCACGAGACGTGTCACCTTTTTTATGATACCGGAGATGTCCCGATTAATTTTACCTTCGGACAGTGGATATGGGAAGCTCATGCCCTGATAGGGCAAGCGCTGGCGTACGCTCAAGTCTACCGTGATGGGCTTATCGGCGCCAACCCATCCACGTACGATAATGTAGCTAACGTAGGATGGGACCAGCTTAATGGCGTAAGGACAGATGGCGATAAATATAATCGTACCATCGTCGATAGCAGCGCTACCACCGCTCTGCGATTGATGACAGAAGTATTTGCCGGTTCTTCCGGTAAGGAGGATTTCGTACGCCGCATTAACGCTGCTATTCTCGAAGAATATCAGTCTACCGGCGACCCTCAAATAACCGCCGACAAGTACAAGACTATTCTAAACGAGGTTTCAGGTGGGCAGACGATAGACGGGATGCCGGCCGGCGATTGGCTTTTCGCTCAGCCGGTAGCTAACCTCGATGGAACTCTAGGCACTTATCTTATTATTTATCCTAATTATAGCAATGTTTGGCGAGCGCCCAACGAGTTCGATGTAGCAGCATTTAATCGCTCGAATGGCCAAAATCCCGGCGATCTGCATGAAGTCGGTTTGGGCGACCAGGAAGTTACGGTAACCGTGCTGGATTCTACGGGCAAATTGATGAAGCAGACGATAGTGCGGACTCAAGAAGACGGCACGGCGCGTATCGATGGAAGTGTGATGAAGGCTGAAGAATTTCTGCCAGGAGCCTATATTATACAGGCTAAAACCGTTTATAACGACCAGGAAATAACTGCCAGTAACTTTTTTATCGTTCTATCTCAAGATAAACAGGTCACTGCCGATGACAACCGGATGTTCATCGTGCCGCTGAATGCTTACGGCAGCGCTTTGCGCACCGACCTGGTGAGCAAGCTTGCAATCGATGGCGGGCAATTGGAGTCGTCACTGCCGGGCATCCTGATAATCACTGCCGAACCGGGGAAAGAAGTTACGATTACATACGGAGACTATATGAAGGTTGTCTCTAAGCCGCTAACGGCAAGAATCGTACCCCTGCAAGTCCCGGATTAATACGGCGATTCAAGCCGAATAAGAATTAACTTATATTTAGTTAGCAATTGCTAAACAAGGTCGTCGACGATTACTTAAACCTGATTGTAACACTCATTATCAGTAAGACTCCCTATTGATGGGGTAACTATTGCTTGAATTGTGTAATAGGTAAAAAAAGAGGCTCTCCCCAGGGGGTCAGTCCCATCGGGAGAGCCTTTAGCTTATAACTGGAGACGCTCCAGAATCAAAATCTGGGCGTTTTATTGGGGTGGTGAATGGGTTCTTCTTCTCTCTTTTATTCGTCTTTCAGGGATGCCAGGCCAAGAGGGTGGTGCTGGAGAATAAAAAAGGGGATAGCCGAACGGCTATCCCCTAAAGTGGGCATAAAAAAAGGCACAGTATCCCTATATTCGGACACTATGCCGTAAAAAAAGTTATACTACCCCTTATCAAGTGGAGCGTTTTCTAGCCCTTGAGCACCGCCCCACTCTTGGATATAGAGGCAAGACTTCCCCTAATCAAACCGAGCAATTATCACCTTGTTTTTATCCTTTCCCCCGCTAGGTGCTTATCAATAGCCTGCGATACGCTAGCACTACTGATATTGTGAGCGCCCACGTTGCCCGTGAGCTAGCCCACTAGCCACTGTAGGGGTATCCCCAAAACAAGGTAAACCTTGCCCGTGAGTAGTAGCCTTCATATTCTATTGTCCAGAGCCTTGCCCCAGCCTGCGATACGCTAGCACTGGTCAAGTCCTGCAAGAGGTTTTACCCTCTCACTATATAAGTGTCCAAAAACTCCTGTTTTGTCGCCCCCTAGACCAAGTTTTTTTGCGCCTTTTTTTGCTGTTTCCAGAAATACCTTCTCTCAGTGTCCGTAAGCTGATAACCAGCATACTTTTTATAGGCTAGCTTAACGAACCTGTGGGGATAACCGTCTAGGATAAGCCTTGCCTCTAGCCTTGCCACCACGTCAACGGCGTTATCATCAGCTATCAGCTCATGTAGTGGAGTGCTGTCGCCGTTGCCGTCCTCTACCAACTGATCAAGGCGTTCCATTTTAACGGCTCTTGGGCAGTCGGGATACAGGAACCAGTCTTTACACTTTTCCCGTTGCTTATTGCTACACCGCCCGCAGTCGATACCGTTAATCTTGTGGTAATATTTTCGCCAATAGCCTGCAAGTTCATATTGCGCTACTCTCATAAGGCCACCCTCGGTCAACTCTTTACCTTTAGCGATATAGGCGGCCTTGACTCTGGCGAACTTCAAGAACAGGTCGTGTAAAAAATCCTCGCTATCCTCTCTGACTACCTTATAAGTAAACCGCTTGGCTACCTTATAATATGTTAGCCACTCGCCATCTAGCTGGTCATAGCCGTTGTTGTGA
>CAZEUJ010000150.1:0-4797 GCA_964514525.1 uncultured Dehalococcoidaceae bacterium | reverse complement strand
CGCACTCACAAGCGTCTCATCGATATCGTGGAGACGACCTCCAAGACGATTGACGCTTTGACCAAGCTGACCCTGCCCTCGGGAGTAGAGATAGATATTAAACTGTAAAAAGGAGACAATAAAACAATAGAGCAGGGCGTCTAAGAGGGACGCCAGTCCCTCTTCCTGTACTCCCCCTCTCCTGGCAGGAGAGGGGGACAAAGGGGGAGAGGTAAAAAGGAACTGGATTCCCGATCAGGTCGGGAATGTTATTCTTTATGAGATAAACGGTGAAATTATGACTGAAGGAATTTTAGGCAAAAAACTGGGCATGACCCAGGTCTTCGGGGAAGGCAAGACGAAGGCGGTCACCGCCATCCAGGCCGGCCCCTGCACGGTATTGCAGGTCAAGATCGCGGAAAAAGACGGCTACCGCGCTGCCAAGCTCGGCTTTGGCGAAATAGGTAAGGCGAAAGGCAAAAAGAAGACCGAGAAAAAAGGACGCGGCAAGGAAAAGGAAGCCCCTAAGTACAAATACATGCGGGAATTGCGCCTTGATGATAGCCAGAAGGTCGAGCCGGGACAGCAGATAGATGTCAGCCTGTTTAAAGCCGGCGACCTCGTTGATGTAATCGGCATATCTAAAGGCAAGGGCTTTGCCGGCGGCGTTAAAAGATATCACTTCCGGGGCGGCCCCAAGACGCATGGCCAGTCCGATAGATGGCGCGCCCCCGGCTCCGTCGGCTCGAATACCAGCCCAGGCCGGGTGTTCAAGGGCCTGCGCATGGCCGGGCATATGGGCAGCCAGCGTGTCACCGCGAGAAACATCGAGGTAGTGGAGGCCGACCTAGCCCGCAACCTGTTGCTGGTCAAGGGCGCCGTGCCCGGAATGACCAACGGTCTTTTATTAATAAGAAAGTCCAGGAGGGTGAAGAAGTAAGGTGCAACTCCCAGTCTATAACCTCACCGGAGAGGTAGTCCGGCAGATAGAGGTAAGCGATGCACTCTTCGCCGTGCCGTTTAATGAAAACGTGGTGCACCAGGTAATGGTGGGCCTGCAGGCTAATGCCCGGCAGGGAACGGCCGCGACGAAGACAAGAGGCATGGTCAGGGGCAGTACCCGCAAGCTGTTCCGGCAGAAGGGCACCGGTAACGCCCGCGCCGGCAGCAAGAAATCGCCGCTACGCAGGGGCGGCGGCGTTACCTTCGGGCCGCATCCCAGGGACTACCGCCAGCAGATACCCCGCAAGATGCGCCGCCTGGCAATAAGGTGCGTCCTTTCCGCCAAGGCCGGCGACGGAGAACTGAAGGTCCTGGACGCATTTGATTTTGCCGAGCCTAAAACTAAGAAAATGATAGATACGCTTGTTGCACTGGGCATCGACTCTTCCGCCCTCATCGTGACGCCGGAGCCGGAAGAAAACGTCATTAAGTCGGCAAGGAACATACCGGCAATTAAAACAATGCCCGCCAGCGTTATGAATGTCATCGATATTCTTTCTTATAAAAACCTGCTCATGACCGAGGCCGCGGTGCGGGTGGCGGAAAAGCTGTGGGGCAACGGCTCGACGGAAGGGGAAAAATAATGCATCTGTACGAGGTGCTGCGACGGCCGCTGATAACGGAAAAAAGTACGTCTCTGCAGTCCCAGAATAAATATGCTTTCGAGATAGCCGATAAGGCGAACAAGTTGATGATCCGCCAGGCTGTGGAAAAGGCGTTTAAGGTAAAGGTGACCGGCGTTAACGTCATCAACATGCGGGGCAAGATGCGCCGGGTGGGGCGACGCCAGATACAGACGCCGCCCTGGAAAAAAGCGATTGTTACCCTCCGGGCGGGGGATAAGATAGAGTTCTTTGAAGGTGTTTAGGCATGAAAGGGGAAACTAGGTGGCTATAAAGGTCTTCCGTCCGACCTCGCCGGGGCGGCGGCGCATGAGCGGCTACACCTTTGACGAGATAACCAAAGGGAAGCCGGAGAAATCGCTGCTGCGCCCCAAGAAGAGCAAGGCGGGGCGGAACTTCCGCGGGAAAGTGACCGTCCATCACCGGGGCGGCGGCGAGAAACGCCAGCTGCGCATCATCGATTTCAAGCGCGATAAAACCGATATTCCCGGCCGGGTGGCGTCGATTGAATACGACCCCAACCGCTCGGCGCGTATCGCCCTGATTTTCTACGCCGACGGGGAAAAACGGTATATTTTAGCGCCCGTCGGCCTTAATATCGATGATAAAATTATGGCTGGACCTAATGCGGAAATAAAACCCGGCAATGCCATGCCCATGCGGGCCATGCCCACGGGCACCGAGATACACAATATCGAAATGCAAAAAGGCCGGGGCGGCCAGATCGTACGCAGCGCCGGTGCATCCGCCCAGTTGATGGTCAAGGAAGGGGAATATGTCCTGCTGAGGCTGCCGTCCGGCGAAATCCGCCGCGTGCGGGGCGACTGCATGGCGACCATCGGCAAAGTCGGCAACCTGGAACACCAGAATATCAGCCTGGGCAAGGCCGGTCGCAAACGGCACCTGGGCATACGGCCTACGGTAAGAGGCTCCGCCATGTCCCCGCGCGACCATCCCCATGGCGGCGGCGAAGGGCGCTCCCCGATAGGCATGCCCGGACCCAAAACGCCCTGGGGCAAACCGGCCCTGGGCTATAAAACGCGCCAGCCGAAGGCTTCCGACCGTATGATTGTAAAACGCCGCGGTAAAAAAGGCGGTTAGTGAGGAAAGATGTCAAGGTCGACTAAAAAAGGACCGGCGATTGACGAAAAGCTGATGAAGCACGTGGACGCGGCCATACGCTCGGGCAAGAAAACGGTGATAAAGACCTGGGCGCGGCGCTCGACGATACTACCGCAGATGGTAGGTCTGACCATCGGCGTCCATGACGGCCGCCGTCACGTACCCATCTATATCAACGAAAATATGGTAGGCCATAAGCTCGGTGAGTTTGCCCCTACGCGCACTTTCCGGGGGCATACCGCCAAAGTCGAGGCGGCCAAGAAAAAACCGGCGGAACAACCGGCTGTTTAGGACAGGTGTAAGATAAAGTGGAAGTAAAAGCCGTAGCGAAAGACACAGGTCTATCCACCACCCGGGTACGCCCGCTGGTGAATCTGGTGCGGGGCAAAAAGGTAGACGAAGCCCTGAGACTGCTCCAGTTCACGCGGACCCCCAAGGCGAAGTATCTCGCCAAGTTGGTGAAATCGGCGGCGGCCAATGCCGAAAATAACTTTCAGATGGACCCTGCCGATTTGAGGGTAGTGAAAATTTACGTTGACGAAGCGCGCATGACGCGGCGCTACCGGGCGCGGTCGAGGGGGCGGGCCAGCCCTATAAGGAAGCATTCCAGCCACATTACCGTTATCGTGTCTGAGGAGGTTTAATTGGGCCATAAAGTTCACCCGATAGGTTTCCGGCTCGGGATTATCAAAGACTGGCAATCGAAGTGGTACAGTGAGTCGCACTATGCCGAGTTCGTCCTGGAAGATAACAAACTCCGGGAAAGCATCAAGGCGAAATATCCCGAAGCTGCTATCTCCCTGATAGAGATCGACCGCCAGGCCAAGGACGTGACCATTACCCTGCACACGGCCCGACCCGGCATCGTTATCGGGCGGGGCGGCCAGCGGGTCGACGAAATGAGACAATACCTCGAGCATCTTATCGGCAAGAAAATACGGCTAAATATCCAGGAAATACGCCAGCCGGAGCTGGACTCCTACCTGGTGGCCAAGTCGATTGCAGAACAGATAGAGCGCCGGGTAGCCTATCGCCGGGCCATGAAACAGGCCATCTTCCGCACTATCCAGGCCGGGGCCAAAGGCATCAAGGTCAGCGCGGCCGGCCGGTTAGGCAATGCCGAAATAGCCCGCCGCCAGACCTCGCACCAGGGGCAGGTGCCCCTGCACACGCTGCGGGCTGATATAGATTATGGTTTCACCGAAGCGCACACCACGCTGGGGCGCATCGGCGTGAAAGTCTGGATATATAAAGGGCAGGTAATGCCCGAGCTCAAGGCGGAAATAACCGAAGAAAAACCGACGGCGGCGGTGACTGAAGTTGCCCCCGCGGCCGCGCCGGAAGAAAAACCGTCGATAATCGAAGAAAAATTATTGAAGGAAGTAGTCGCTAAAGTGGCACCTGCGGCTAAACCTGAAGAAAAACCAGTAAAATTCGCCGCTAAAGCGGCAACCGCGGCCAAGACTGAAGAAAAACCAGAGAAGGTAGTCGCCAAGGCAGCTCCGTCGGCCAGGCCCAAAGAAAAGCTGGTAAAGGCAGTAGCTAAAGCGGCACCGGCGGAGAAGCCGGAAGAAAAGCCGGCAAAGGTAATAGCCAAAGCGGCGCCCGTGGCCGGGCCGAAAGAGAAGCCAGTAAAGGCAGCGGCGAAAGCGGTTCTTGAAGCCAAGCCAGAAGAAAAGCCGGCCAAACCGAGGGCGAAAAGAGCCGTAAAAGCCCCTGAAGCCAAAGAAAGAAAAACCAAAGCTGCCGAAGAACCTGCCACGCCGAAAAAACCTCGTAAGAAGACGGCAGCCGCCAAACCGGAAGCTAAAGTTGAGGAACCGGCGCCAACGGTAAAGAAGGCCGGCAAGTCGAAAGGTAAGGAAAAATAAGAGGCCAGTATGCAACAGCCTAAACGCGTTAAGTACCGCAAATCCCAGAGGGGACGCCGCCGTGGTAAAGCCATGGCCGGCAATACCATCGACTTCGGCGATTATGGTCTCCAGGCTCTGGAGTCCGCCTGGGTAACCGCCGCCCAGATCGAGGCGGCCCGGCGCGCCATTACCCGCCATGTCCGCCGCGGCGGTAAGGT
>CAZEUJ010000149.1:0-4803 GCA_964514525.1 uncultured Dehalococcoidaceae bacterium | reverse complement strand
ATGGGCGCCGAGGTCATTAAAGTTGAGCGCACGCAGGGCGGCGACCAGACCCGCGGCATTTTGAAAATCAGCGGCAACGTCCCCGTTTACGATATCAACTACGTCCTGGAGTTCTATAACCTGAATAAAAAAGGCATCACGCTCGACCTCAAAAAGAAAGAGGGCCGGGAGATATTATATAAACTCGTCGAGAAATCCGACGTTTTCGTGTGCAACTTCCGACCCCACGCCCTGATAGATTTAAAGCTGGAATACAAAGATATTTCTAGAGTAAACCCCAAAATCATTTACACCCATCTTTCTGGCTACGGACTTCACGGACCGGAAAAAGACGTCGGCGCTTATGACTTCGTCGGCTACTGGGCGCGCAGCGGCGTGATGGCATCGCTCGGGGAGCCGGGCACGCCTTTGCCCTTTCAGGTACCGGGCTTCGGTGATAACACCACCGGCATGTACGCCGCCTGCGCTATCATGATGGCGCTTTTCCACCGCGAGCGTACCGGCGAAGGGCAGGAGGTCTGCGTTTCTCTGGTGGGCGGGGGGATATGGTCGATGGGCATCGTCCTTTCGTCCGTTCTGGCAACCGGCTTGGAATACGGGCGTATCTCCCGCACCAACCAGAGCAATCCCATCTTTAACAGCTACGAGTGCTCCGACGGACGATGGATACAGCTCGCCTGCATCCAGGGCGACCGCTACTGGGCGGGGGTCTGCAAGGCGCTGGAGCTGGGCAAGCTGGAGAACGACCCCAAATATGCCACCCATGAGATGCGTATGAAAAACAATAAAGACCTTATCGTTATTCTGGATAAAGTGTTTAAATCCAGGGCGCAGAAAGAGTGGGCAGAAAGATTAGCTAAAGAAAATATCATCTGGACGGTCGTTAAGACCCCCGGCGAGGTCGCCGCCGACCCCACCCCCTGGGCGGACACCTATTTTAGAGAAATCGACCACCCCGCCGGGAGAAAGCTGAAAGTTATCATGCCCCCCTGGCAATTCAGCAAGACCCCCACCACCGTCCGCCGCACCGCCCCGGAGTTCGGCCAGCACACCGAGGAAGTCCTCACGGAGACCCTCGGCTATACGTGGGATGAAATCACCGCTTTAAAAGAAAAAAAGGTCATCGCCTGAAGCATAAGGAGGCCGCCATGGGTGAGTTATTAGTGGGAAAAGTAGCGGTGGTCACGGGCGCCGGTAAAGGGCTGGGTCGCGCCGAGGCTATCGGACTGGCCGCTCAGGGCGCTCAAGTCGTCGTTAACGACCTGGGTGCTGCTTCCGATGGCACCGGAGTATCCCGAGGTCCCGCCGACGATGTCGTCGCCGAGATAAAGAGGGCCGGCGGTAAAGCCGTCCCCAGCTATGCCAGCGTGGCCACCGTCGAAGGGGCGGAAAGCATTATCAAGACGGCCGTCGATAGCTTCGGTCGCGTTGACGTTCTGGTCAATAACGCCGGTTTTAACCGCGACCGCATGGTCTATAACACCTCCGATGAGGAGTGGGATTCCGTCCTCCAGGTGAACCTGAGCGGCACTTTCTACTGTACACGGGCCGCCTGCAAAATTATGCGACAGCAGAACTACGGTCGCATCATCAATACCTCTTCCCACGCCGGACTGGGCAATATGGGGCAGGCCAACTACGGCGCCGCCAAGGAAGGCATCGTGGGCTTTACGCGTACGGTGGCGCGGGACATGCAGCGCTACGGCGTGACCTGCAACGTCATCCGCCCGGTGGCCGGGACGCGGGGTTTTCTCGAGATGGTCGAGGGGAAAGGACTCCGGGAGGCGTGGATTAAGATGTGGGGCGCCGAGCTTGCCGAGAGGCGGTTGAAGCAGATGCTTGAGCTCAACCAGCCGGAGGATGTGGCCGCGCTAGTGGTCTATCTCGCCAGCGAAAAAGCAAATAACATTAACGGCTGTGTCTTCGAGGTGTGGCACGGGCATGTCGGCATTTACGTCGACCCTCCCCCGGTGGAGCAGGTTCTCTGGAAGGACGGCCGCTGGACGCCGGAAGAGCTCGCCGCGACCATGCCTACGACCTTAACTAAACACAAAGTTCACGATTTACCGGCGATTTTTCCGTTTTAAGAATTTTTTTAATGTCATTCTCGGGCTTGACCCGAGAATCCAGTCGCCCCTTTTCCCTTGGATTCCAGCGAAAGCTGGAATGACGAATAACAGGAGAAGAATTATGCTAAAGAAAATCGACCATATTGCTATCGTCGTTAAGGATATAGAAAAGGCTTCAAAATCATACGCGGGTATGTTCGGCTTTAAAGTCGTGGAAAAGAGGCCGGGACCCGGCGGCGAGTTCGTTTCCGTGATGATGGCCCTCGGGGATATTCATGTGGAGCTGTTCCAACCCTTAAAGCCGGGCAGCCATATGAAATTCCTTGAAGAACGCGGCGGCGGCCTGCACCACATCTCTTTCGCCACCGATGATATCGTTAAAGAGATGAAGAATTTAAAAGCGCAGGGTAAAAAACTCCAGAACGAAGAGCCGATACAGCTCCCCGACGCTAAAATAGCTTTTATCCACCCCTCCGCCGCCGAGAATGTCTTAATTGAGCTGGTAGAAAGAAGCAAGTAATTATTCCACCAGCAGCGGTATCAGCTTTCTGACGCTGTCCAGCTTCTCCAGGTTCAATAGCCGATCTAATAGCTCTTCGGCTTTCTTTTTGCTTATCTTTTGCGTAAAATCCACGTTCGTCCAGAACTTGGCGATGATATCATCGTGGGTCATGGGATTGGTCAGCGGGTCTCCCTTAACTTTAGTGACGGTCTCGGTCAGTTTCCGCCCGTCTTTAAGTGTTACCGTCATCCTGGCTTTTTCAAACTCGATGTCTTTTACCGCCGTGAGCTTTATTTTGCGGATGAAGTCGGTCACCTGCGGATTGCGTATCGCCTTTTCGGTAAAGTGCTCCGGCTTGACACTGCCGAACAGGAACGCCGTCGCCACGACGTATTCATAGCTGAAGGCGGCGTTACCGTGGGGGAACGGCCCGATTTTGAAAGGATGCCCGCAGACGTGGTCGATGCCGCCCTGCGCCAGGTCCAGGTTCACCGTCGCCACATCGTCGGCTGTAAAATTGTATTTTTTTAATAACGCCAGGGCGCAATCGATAGCGGCGTGGGGGATACGGCAGCAGGGGTAGGGCTTTATCGTGCCGTCGTAGTAGTAATTCTTCCCGAGGTTATCCGTCAGCGCCTGCGGCTTTTTGGCGCCCTCGGTGAACATTTTATAGTACCCGAATTTACTCATTAAAGCGTCCTCCGGTCCCGTCCAGCCGGCTTTAGCCAGTTGCGCCGACGTGGTCCCGCCCCGCGCGGCCAGACCCTGCGGCAGCTTGAAAGCGGTCGTGCCGTCCCAGAACGACTGGAAGGTAGTGCCGAGCTGGTTGAGGGCGATGCCAAAGGCGTTGCGCAACTTGAGTTTATCCAGCCCGAATAAGCGGCCGGCGATAGCGGTGACCCCGAAGGTATTGACCGTGCCGACGCCGTCCCATCCCAGCGAAAAACCGAAGCCGGAGGCCGCCAGTATCCTCGCGGCGGTATCGTCGCCGACGAGTAGCGCCGTGATAAACTCTTTTCCGCCGGCGTTGACCGCCTCGGCTAATGTGAGGGCGGCGGGCACCGTCGTTTCGCTGATATGTCCCGGGCAGCTCACGCCGTCCACCAGCGGGCTCACCGGCCCGAAGTCGAAAGAGCGTGCCATGATGCAGTTGATAAAGGCGGCGTCCGCTACTGGAGCTTTGCCCCCGTGCACGAGTATGGTGGCTTCCTTTTTACCGTCGTTTTCTCTAATGAGCTTCAGGAGTTCCGGGTTGCCCGTATCGGTAGCCCCGCCGATCAGGCATCCCAGCGTATCAATGATACGGTACTTGGTGATTTCCAGCGTCTCTTTAGTAAAATTTTCAAAGCGCGTCTCCAGCGCGTTTTCCGCCAGTTTTTCTATCGCCGTGCTCTCACTCATGGGAGACCTCCCGTTATTTGCCGATGATCACCGGGCTTTTGCCGGGCGTGGCCAGCTTCTTCACCGCCGCCTCGTTCAATTCCACCCCGAACCCCGGCCCATCGGGCGGATAGAGAAAGCCGTTCTCGTAGCGCGGGACTTTCACCGCGAGGTCGTTCTTCAGCGGGGTGCTGACCGTGTCGGGTATATTGTAGAGATTCAATGGACCGATGGCTTCCTGCTCGATTTTCCCCATCCAGGCGGTAGCGGCGAGGAAATGAGCCTCGACGGCGGCGCCGAGTCCGGAGTTTATCATGCAGCCGCACATTACCGGCAGGTTGGCGGCCTGCGCTATGGCTACCCATTTCCGCGCTTTCAGTATACCGCCGGCTTTGGGCACCTTGAGGAAAAGCCCGTCGGCGGCGTCCTTTCTGATGATTTTGATGACGTCGTTGAGTTCGGCGGCGGACTCGTCGGGGAATATCGGCACGTCCACCTTGCGGCGCAGACGTGCCAGCCCATCGATGTCCCACCAAGGCACGGGCTGTTCCGCGACGTAGATATCGTACTTAGCCGCCCTTTTCAGGACGTAAAGCGCCTGGTGATAGACCCACCCGCCGTTGGCGTCGATCATTATCTTTATTTTACTGCCTATCGCCTCCCTCAGGGCGCCGATCAACTCGATATCCTCGTCGGGCGTCCTGGCGCCTACTTTTAGTTTCAGCCCTTTAAAGCCGGCCTTGACCAACGTTTTAGCTTCCGCCCCCACCTCCGCCGCCGTCCCCGAGGACATCACAAAAGCCAGCGCGATTTTTTCGTTGGCGAGGCCGCCCAATAATTTATAGACGGGGA
>CAZEUJ010000148.1:0-4813 GCA_964514525.1 uncultured Dehalococcoidaceae bacterium | reverse complement strand
TGAGAGGTCAACCGAAAATTTAATAAATTACTCTTGACAACTATTAGGATATCTTGTTTGTTACCGTTGGTAACCAATTTATGTGTCTTAATTTCTTAACTAGATTGGCATGGTTCTTGGGGTAATACACCACCAGTTGAATCCACAGGAATCCAGGGTGGCAAAATAGTTGAAAAAAGCACCTTATGACTAGCCTGAGACGGTATACACCTCAATGCCGGTGATACTAATTTAAAAGGTAGGCTATTTAATGGGGGCAGGTCATCAGGGATACCGAGGCCGATAAAAAGTCGGCTTCTACTTCCTGCATCCATCATGTGATCTTATCGATTTTCTTACAATATGAGCTACTTTATTTGACACGCCCCGTTTGGAAGCCTTATAAATATAGATATTTATATTGATATATCGCGGGGGTTCAGATGAAGTTCACAATTGACATAGATAACGGCGGGACCTTTACTGACGGCTTCTTTACCAGTGATGGACATATCGAATGGGTCAAGGTGGACACGACCCCTCATGACCTAACGGTATGCTTCCTTAAGTGCATCGAAGAAGGCGCCGCGAAGTTCGGGCTCACGGTACCGCAACTGCTCCATGGAACGGAAGTGATAAGGTTTTCCACGACTCATGCCACCAACACCCTGCTCCAGAGGTCAGGACCACGGCTCGGCTTGATGGTGACCAGAGGATTCGAAGAAAGTCTTTACTCATCCGCCGCCAGGAGTCCGGCGCTCGATTTCATCGTTCCCGCCGGAATGGTGGTCGGCATCGACGAGTCGGCGGGCAAGGATTCCGTAGATAGAGAGCAGGTGAGGCTGGCTATACGCAGCCTTCTGGGGCGCGGGGCAAGGATTATCGTGGTCAGCCTTTATCGCGCCCATCTTGACCCGACCCAAGAACTGATTGTTAGGGAGATAGCCGATGACGATTACCCGAAGCACTACCTGGGTGCCGTACCGCTGCTGCTTTCCAGTGAAGTTAGCACCACGACGGATGATGCCTCGCGAACCAACGCAGCCCTGCTTAATGCCTATTTCCATCCGGACATGGTCCGCTTTCTCTACAAAGCCGAAGATGATGTCAGAAAGCTGGGCTACCGCAAGCCGCTCCTGGTCGTACACGCTGACGGGGGAGTGGCCAGGGTGGCCAAGACAACGGCCATCATGACCCATAACTCCGGGCCTTCAGCGGGTGTGCTCGGCACCACCTATATGAGTCGGCGGTACCATCTGCCGTATGTGGCCAGCCTGGATATCGGCGGTACCAGCGCCGATATCAGCCTGGTAGTCAATGGCCAGCATGGTTACAAACGCGAGGCTATGCTGGAGGGAATACCGGTGAGACTGCCGGTTATCGAGGTTTATTCGACGGCGGCGGGCGGCGGCTCGATAGCCAGACCTGAAAACAAGAAACAGATCAAGGTAGGCCCGGACAGTGCCGGGGCTATGCCCGGTCCGGCCTGCTACGGACTGGGCGGCAAAGAAGCGACCTCCACCGACGCCTGTATCGTCCTGGGCTATATCGACCCTGACTATTTCCTGGGCGGTAAGCGGAAGCTGGACACGGGCCTTGCCAGGGGGGTTATCACGGAAAATCTGGCCAGGCCACTGGGTATTTCCGCGGAGGCGTGCGGCCGGCTTATCACGGAGGCCATGGAAGATATTTGCGCCGAGGACATAGCCAATCTAATAAAAGCCGGGGGCTATAAACCCAGCGAATTCGTCCTCTTTTCTTTCGGAGGGGCGGGCGGCGTTTACTGCTGCGGGATTGCCGATAAGGTCGGCATCCCCAGGATATACTGCTTCCGCTTCAGCTCCGTATTCAGCGCCTTTGGCTCTTCGTGCGCCGATGTCCTCCATACTTATGAGTCTCTAGCGAGGTTGTCCCTCAAACGCAAAGGGAGACAATCACAAACACGGGATTTCAATAAGGTGGTGCGAAGTCTGATGGACACGGTGTTGAAGGATATGAGGGGGGAAGGGTTCCCACCGGAAAAGGTCTCATTTTCACTGGAGCTGGAAGTGGCCTCAGGAGATGAAACCTCGGTACTGGAATCTCCGGCAACTCTGATTGAAGGGCCGCAGGACGTCAGCAGGATTCTCGATGCTTTTGCCAGACAGAATAACCCCGGTCATACAGACGAACTGACCATCACTCTTTTCCGGCTGCGGGCAACCAGCCCCGCCGCCCATCCGGAACTGGCTACACATCAATTCGCCGGGGAGAGCCCGGATAAAGCCTTGAAAGGGCAACGGGACGTCTACTGGAAGGACGGCTTCATCCGTACCGCTATCTACCAGCAGCCGAAGCTCGCCTGCGGTAACGTTATTAAAGGACCGGCGATCATCGAGAGCGATGATACGACGATACTGATTCCCCGGAGTAAGAAGTACACCGTCGATAATCTACTGAACGGCGTCATCGAGTCGGCCTGAGAAGGAGGAACCGATGGGTACCAAGAGGCAGATAACCGAATATCTGGACATCGACCTGGAAAAAGAACTCTGGTGCTGTAACCGCTGCGGACATGAGCTCATCTCCGCCAGGGAAAATTACAAGAAAGGGTGCCGGGTCTATATCAGGAAAGACCTGGATACTATATATAACTCACCGGTAAAAGGCCCTTTCAGCTTTGCGCCGGAAGCCACCTGGGCCATGCTGGTGGAGTTCTACTGTCCCCACTGCGGCGTTATGGTGGAAAATGAAATGCTGCCGCCGGGCCACCCCGTCACTTACGACATTGAACTGGATATCGATAAATTGAAAGAAAAATACCTAGCGGCGGGCGATAAGAAATAAAAAAAACAGGCAGGTGCGCTTGATGAAAGTCTCCCTTGATGTTGATATCGGCGGAACGTTTACCGACCTTTTCCTGAGCTATGACGGCAGGACCATCTTTACCAAAACGCCGACCACCGGCTATAACCTTTCGGTCGGCTTCATGCGGGCGGTGAAAGATGCCGCTGCCATGCTCGGTATTTCCGTCAAGGAACTACTGGGCAGCACCGAGGTTGTCCGCTATTCCACGACCATCGCCATGAACACGTTATTACAGAGGACCGGACCCAGGCTGGCGCTGATTACTACGGAAGGCTTCGAAGACATCGTGCCCATCGGCAAGGGGGCTTCATGGTCGGACCAGTTGACCTTTCGGGAAATCAGGAATCTGGCCCGTATCGTCAAGCCCGAGCCCCTCATCTCCCGCGAAATGACGGTGGGCGTTAAGGAAAGGGTCAACTCCCGGGGGCAGATAATCAGGCCCCTGGACGAGGAAGATTTCCTGGAAAAGTTACAGAACCTGGTGGACCGGGGCGCCCGGGGATTCGTCGTCAGCCTGCTCTTCTCGTATGCCAATCCCACCCATGAAAGGCGTATCGCCGAGATTATCCGCAAAGAGTACCCGGACTTTTACCTGGGGGCTATGCCCGTGGTGCTTTCTTCCGAGGTGACGCCGAAGCAGAACGAATATACGCGCACCGTGACCACCATATTGAACGCCTATCTGCATTACTCCATGTGGGAGCAGATTTCCGGCACGGGCGACGAACTCCGCAACTCCGGCTACGATAAGACCATCATGATGGTGCACAATAGCGGCGGCATGGCCGAGGTCTTCCGCACGGCGGCTATCCAGACTTTTAACGGAGGACCGGTGGCCGGGCTCATCGGCGGGGCCAATGTCGGCAAGATACTGGGGTACGACAACATCGTCGTCAGCGATATGGGCGGCACCAGTTTCGACCTGGGCCTGGTCGTGGCCGGCAGCAGCCGGTTCTACCAGTATCACCCCCTCATCGACCGCTGGTGGGTGGACATGACCGTCCTGGAGACGAGGTCCATCGGGGCCGGCGGCGGCTCCATCGCCTGGCTGAACCCGGTCATGGGCAATCGATTGGAGGTCGGGCCTCAGGGCGCTGGTTCCATGCCGGGGCCGGCCTCTTATAACCTGGGCGGCACCGACCCCACTGTCACCGACGCCGATATCGTGCTGGGCTATATCAACCCTGATTATTATCACGGCGGGCGCATGAAGCTTGATAAAAGCAAAGCGGTAGCGGCCATCAGGGAAAAGATTGCCCGACCCCTGGGCATCGAGGTGGAAGAAGCGGCGCTGCTGATTAAAAAAATCGTCGACGCCAACATGGGAGATACCATCGCCAAAGAAACCTTTCTCCGGGGATTCAAGCCCGGTGACTTCATACTTTTTGCCTTCGGCGGGGCCGGGCCGACCCACTGCTGCTCGTACGGTCCATATGCCGGGATAAGTAAAATCGTCGTCTTCCCGTTCTCGCCGGTATTCTGCGCCTTTGGCTCCAGCACCATGGATATCCTGCATCTTTACGAGCAATCGCTCCGCCTGCCATTGCTCGCCCCGGGGACGATGAAACCATTCGAGGATTATGACATCTTCAATAAAACTGTAAAAAGCCTGCAGGCAAGAGCCATCAAGGACGTTACCAACGAGGGCTTTCCCCTCGAGTCCATCAAGTTCGGCCTGGAGATTGAAGCCAAATACGGAGGTCAGCTTAATATCCTCCGTTTCATGTCGCCGTTATTGTTTATCAGCAACGCCGATGATGTCAGGGCGATATACCAATCTTTCGAGGATGAATACTGCCGCGTCTATAACCGTATCTCGGCTTACCCCCAGGGGGGCGTGGATATGCTTAATCTGATACTGCGCGCCACCGTGGACCACCCCAAACCGAAACTCCCCACCTATCCGAAGGCCGGAGGGACACCCGACCCTGAGGCACTGAAAGGCAAACGGGACGCCTACTGGGTGGAGTACGGGAAGTTCTGCCCC
>CAZEUJ010000147.1:0-4822 GCA_964514525.1 uncultured Dehalococcoidaceae bacterium | reverse complement strand
AAATGGAATAGGGGTCGTCCTTACGGAGGTCGCGTTTAATGCCGCTGGCGCGGGCGACGGGACCGCTGATACCGCAGTTTATCGCCACATCCGCGGGCAGGACGCCCACGCCCTTGGCGCGCGCCAGCAGGATTTCGTTCTGCTTGAGTAAAACGTCGTATTCATCCACGAAGCGGGCAAGGCGGTCGGTCAGCTTGCGCAGCGCGGGCAGGAACTCGTCAGGGATGTCCTGGCTGACGCCGCCGATCCTCATATAGTTATAGGTCAGGCGCTGGCCGCAGACCATTTCAAAGAGGTCGATAATCCTTTCTCTCTCGCGGAAGGCATACATAAAAGGCGTGAAATAGGCGCCGGCGTCGTTCAGCATACTGCCGACGGCGATACAGTGGTTGGCCAGGCGCTGGAGCTCCGCCATGATGACGCGGATATACTCGGCGCGCTCCGGCACCCTGATACCCGCCAGCTTTTCCACCGCCAGGCAATACGCCATATTATTGCTCATCGGCGAAATATAGTCGAGGCGGTCGGTGAGGGGGATAAAGCCGGTATAGGTGCGCTCTTCCGCCAGCTTCTCAATACCGCGGTGGAGATAGCCGAAGACCGGCTCGATGTCCAGGACGACCTCGCCATCGAGGACGGTGCGCATACGATAAACGCCGTGGGTGCTCGGGTGCACCGGGCCGATGTTCAGGACGAACGGTTCGGTCTTGAATGTCAGTATCTCGGACGTCGTCACCGGTTAAAGTCCTTTCGCAGGGGATAGCCGGTAAAGCCTTCCCAGAGAAAAATGCGTTTCAGATTGGGATGGCCTTCAAACTTAATGCCGAAGAGGTCATATATCTCGCGCTCCTGGAAGTCGGCCCCCTGCCATAGTGAAACGACCGATGGAACGGAGGGATTGGCGCGGTCATAGCAGCGGGTCTTGATAAATACGGAATGATTGTGCTTCAAAGAGGTGAGGTGATAAACGACCTCGAAATAGCTGTAATAGTCCACGGCGGTGACGAAATTAAAATAATCGAACTCCAGGCCCGAGGTATTTTTAAGATAAGACGCCGCCTCCAGAAGTGAATCAGCCTTTACCAGCAGACTGTCCTTACCGGCTTCCTCGATACTACCGGCGAACTTGTCGCCCAACTTACCGAGCAAGTCTTTCGCGGATAAAGCCAGCGTCATTTAGACGACCTTTCCAACCGAGGAATTTCAGGTAATTTTATTTTTAGCGGTTTAATTTTCGGCAATTCCGGATACGATTTCTCTTTAGCGATTTTCTTTTGCAGCAGCTGGATGCCGTAAATCAGGGCTTCGGGGCGGGGTGGGCAACCGGGCACATAGACATCCACGGGGACGATTTTGTTATAGCCCGGCACCACGTTATAAGACGAGCGGAAGATGCCGCCGCTGATGCCGCAGGCGCCCATGGCGATAACCCATTTCGGCTCGGGCATCTGGTCGTAGATACGCCTAACGTTGGGCGCCATTTTCCAGGTAAGCGTGCCCGCGGTTATCATGAGGTCAGCCTGGCGGGGAGAAGCCCTCAACAGCTCCATGCCGAAGCGGGAGAGGTCGAAGCGGGGGCCTTCGGCGGCGATGAACTCGAAGGCGCAGCAGGCGGGGAAACAGATTACCGGCCAGAGAGAAGAGCGCCGACTCCAGTTTATCGCGGCATCCAGCGTGGTAAGGAAGATATTGCGTCGGGTTGTATCGTCGAGCCAGGCATCGGGGTCGGGGATAGTCTCGCGGCTACGCGCCTTAAACTCTTCAATTACCCGGCCCTCATGGCGGTCAAGCTCGGTATCCGAATAAACATTGTTCGCGTCACTCATTTCCATTCCAGGGCCTTCTTCTTCCAGGCGTAGACATAGCCGACGAGGACGATTAAAACGAGAATCAGTATGACGTAGAGGCTAAATGTGCCCAGCTCACGGAGCTGGACCGCCCAGGGATAGAGAAAGATAACGAGGACATCGAGGGCGAGAAAGACGAGGGCGTAAAAATAGTAGCGGAAATTGAACTGAACCCAGGTCTTGCCGATGGTCTCCACGCCACATTCGAAGATGGAGTTTTTTACAGGGTTGGGATTACTGGGGACGATTTTAAGGAATCTGAGGACAATGGGGATAACGATCATGGCAAGGGTGAAGCCAAGGACGACGATAAAGAACAGCCCGATTAATCCGTAGCTAGCTAGCAAGTGTTCCTCTTACTATCTAAAGCGCTCGTTTATGGCCGGTGTGCCCGTAGTACTATATGCAGCGGTACATAGATGTCTAAGGCACTGGGAAAGTATAGCATAGATTTTTTAGAGAATGCAAACGATGAAATACCTCACCCCCTGCCCCCTCTCCAACCAGAGGCATTATTAAAACCGGTGTTTATCCTGGCTGGAGAGGGGGAAAAGAGAAGAGGGGCTAACGCCCCTCTTAGATGCCCTGTTTTTTCGTTCAGTTCTATTTCAGCCCGTATTTCTTCGCTATCTTTTCCAGGCCGGGCATGGATTTCTCCAGGAGCTCGTCGGTAACGCAGTAGACCAGGCGGAAGTAGCCGTGCACGCCGAAAGCCACGCCGGGCACCGTGAGCACATGGTGGTCCCGCTGGAGCTCACGCACGAAGGCGACATCGTCCGGGATGGGGCATTTAGGAAAGATGTAGAAGGCCCCCTGGGGCTTATTGACCTGATAGCCCATTTTAACCAGATTATTGTAGATAAAGTCGCGGTGGCGCTGGTATTCACTGACGGGAATGGTGACATCCTGGAGATGGCGCACGACGTTCTGCATGAAAGCCGGGGCGTTAATAAAGCCCAACACGCGGGTGCAGAAGACGAAGCCCGTCATCATATCGTCGTGGTGTTCACAATCGGGGTGCAGGGCGACGTAGCCGATACGTTCGCCGGCGATAGAGAGGTCCTTGGAATGCGAGGTGGCGATGATGCTGTGCCGGTGGAAATTCAGCGGCGACGGGTATTTGAGTCCGTCGTAAATAATTTTCTTATAGGGCTCGTCGCTGACGATGAATATCTCGGTCCCGAACTCAGCCTCTTTCTTGCGCAAGATATCAGCTATCTTCGTCATTAATTCGGCGCTATAGACCACGCCGGTGGGATTATTCGGCGAGTTGATGAGCACTGCCTTCGTCCGGGGGCCGATGCCTTTCTCGAATTCGTCCAGGCGGGGCATAAAATTATCGTCGGTGGGGAGGGGTTTAACGACGCCGTCATGGTTTTCTATATAGTTGAAGTAATCCACGAACCAGGGAATAAAGACGATGACCTCATCACCGGGGTCAAGGATGGTCTTGAGAGCCACATTAATAGCGCCTGCCGCACCTACAGCCATAACAACATCCTTCTGGGTAAGATTGATGCCGGTCTCTTTCGAAAGCTGCGCGGCCACAGCGGCCCTAGTCTCGGGGTAGCCGGCGTTTTCCATGTAGCCGTGCATTCCTTTGTAGGGATGGTTCGCGAGGCGCTTGAGCTCACGCTTAAACTCGGGCGGCGGCTCCATGACCGGATTGCCCAGCGAGAGGTCGTAGACGTTCTCCGCACCGAACTGCTTCTTCATGGCGATGCCTTCTTCAAACATGCGCCGGATCCACGACCCCACCTCCATACCTTTTTTAACTCTGGCCGATACGGACACGTTCTATTTCCTTTCTGCCCATTTCAAAGGCAGTAAGATTAATTTCACGGATGTTCTCCGGCAGGCGCCGGGAAATGCATTCTTTCCAGATAGTAACATCGATGGGGGCGAACGCGGAAAAACAGCCCAGCATTAGAATATTGAGAGTACGGACATTGCCCAATTCTTTAGCTATCTTGTTAGCATCTATAAAATAAATAAGGTCGGTGCGTCTTTGCAGAGCGGCGGCAATCTCATCATCGGCGGGGTATTTTTCCTGCCCCAGGCTGACCGATAAAGGCGGCTGCTCGTAGCTATTGATGATAGCTATCGCGCCAGGCTTTAGGTGATGACTCCACCGGGCGGCTTCCAGCTTTTCAAAAGCCAGGAGCAAATCGACGTCGCCTTCTTTAATGAGCGGCGACCATACCTTTTCGGCAAGTCGGACGTGGGAGACCACGCTGCCGCCCCGTTGGGCCATGCCCAGCGTATCCGTTTTCTTAACGTCGAAGCCGGCCATCAAGGCCGTCTCGCCGATAATATCGCTGGCGAGGACGACCCCCTGGCCGCCCACTCCGGTAACAAGCACGTCCATTTTTTTCACTTTAGCTTTTTTCATGCCGAAATCGCCTTTTTAGGGCAGAGTTGTTCGCATATCATGCAGATATCGCCGGCGCAGAGCGACGGGTCGATGAACACCTGCCCGTTAATGCTCTGGATGGCCGGGCATCCCAGCTTAAGGCAGGTGCCGCACTGCGTACACTTTTCAATGTCCACTTTACGAGGGTTAGCGCGCTTTCTCACCTGCACGGCGCAGGCGCCCCGCACGATGATGACCGAGACCTCCGGCCTATCGAGAGAATCTTTAACACCCGCCCTTAAAGCCTTCAAGTCGAAGGCGTTAATCACCTTAACGTCTTTGACACCAATGCCGCGGCACAGGCTTTCGATGTCCACGGCAAACGTCTCCTTGCCCTGGGCGGAAATACCCGTGCCGGGGTGCTCCTGGTGGCCGGTCATGGCGGTGGTGCGGTTATCTAGTATGAGTATCGTTATATGGCCGTCGTTATAAACGGCATCGACCAGGCCGGTAATGCCGGAATGCATAAAGGTGGAGTCGCCAATGACGGCCACCACCTTACTTTTAACGCCGGCTTTTTCCATGCCCAGCGCCTGCCCGATACCGGCGCCCATGCAGGCGG
>CAZEUJ010000146.1:0-4900 GCA_964514525.1 uncultured Dehalococcoidaceae bacterium | reverse complement strand
GCTATACCTGGGATGATATTAGTTCATTTAGGGAGAAGAAAGTGATCGCTTAGGTGACCTGCCTCCCGAAAAGATATCCACCAAGTCCACGCGGCGGGAGATCAATGAGCTAAAGCGAGATAATGCCGAGCTCAAGCAGACAAGCCTGACCGCAGAGCCTGATGGAATGCTCAAACCTGGTCCTGTTCAAGGAGTTATCGCCGGACCGGGCTATTTCCGGGATTTCTCTTATTGAGTTCTCCGTGGTGAACTGGTTCTAGGTTCGTTCTATTAGCTGAATCTCAGTATCCGGATGGCTTGTCTTTTTGAATTCATCAGGATACTTTTTCATTAGTTCATCCAGATTTACTTTCTCTACTTCAACCAGGAAGCTACTACAAACCATACCTGTGGCATTCTTCGAGGTAGTGTTACGCGGCGTAATCGTGTTGATTGCACCTCCTCGATCAAACTCGCCGGGTATGATCGGGTCATACCTGGCGCCATGATCCATAGAGAGAGAGCCAGGCATCATTCTTTCGGAAACATAAGCCCCACCAAGTACCGCGCCTCTCTCATTGAATATCTTTACTATATCACCATTCTCTATCCCTCTGGCTGCTGCATCCGACGGATGCAGCCAAAGCGGTTCATATTCGTAACCGTCCGGCCCCATGATCTTACCTGTCGGGGTTTCATGGAACCACGTAATATCATCACACTGAGCGTGTACCCGCCAGCGACCATGGTTACTGATAATCAGCAAAGGATACTTCTTAGCCCGCTCACTGGTAATCCTTTCATCATGGCTTTCACCTCTTTCGATCCAGTGCGGTACCGGGGGTCTCTCGACATCATCTGGGAAGTACTTGGCCAGACTCTGGGAACAGAATTCTATCTTACCAGACGGAGTTTTCAGCGGGTGGTTGTCCGGATCTTCGCAGAATCCATGCATACCCGCAGGCTTGTTCTCCCAACCGTCTTCAGTAGGAATGACGAAGTACTCATTCTTCATGAATTCTTCGAAAGTAATCATTTTCTGTACGCCTGAATTATCAAAGATGATCTTTATTATCTCTTCAACTGACTTTCCACCCGTGTATTCCTTCAGTAAACCAAATCTCTCAGCAATCATGCAGACGATCTGATAATCGCTCTTTGATTCTCCTATCGGTTCGATACATTTATCTTCATGGAAGAAAGTATTAAACTGTCCGGAGTATTCGGTGCAGGTACCGATATCCTCTTCCTCGAATTTTGTATTAACCGGCAGGACGATATCAGCAAACAGACATTCGTTCTCCAACCACGGGTGCTGGGCCAATATGAACTCGATCTTCTGACTTCTCAAGCCTTTAATAAACGCATTGCTATCATTCCAGCACGTTATCCAGCAGGGAGAATCCGTCCATATCATATGTACTTCAGAGCATCCCCTCGCCGGATAAATATATTTCACAAACTGGTCTTCAACTCTTCCGGGGAAGGAAGCGTTTCCCCACCAACTGATGAGAGGATTCAGAAGGGCCTTATGGATAAGGTCCTTGGGGATATATTGCTTAGGACCGGGCAGATCCGGCTTTAATATTTTCTCCAGTTCTGTCCGCCCCCCAAGTAAACCGGGCAAGGCCTCTAATCCACTTGCTCCTGAAGTCCTAATCTTAACTTCCTGTTGATTCTCATTCCAGGTACAATGTGTGGGATCAATTTGTTGCAGGCTATAAGATAACCTTTGCATGCCCACACGTATCTTCCCAGGGGGCATCGGTGTGGTTCCAAATATTCCCCACTCAATCATCTTGGCCTGATGACGCCCTGGTTTACCTAATCCCTGCATCGCCAGTAATAATACTTCAAGCCGCCCGTTTTCAGTTGAATACGCACTCCTGATGCCAGGACCACCGTTGCCATGCATTATCGTCGTTGCTTTTTTCGCCCACTCCCTGGCCAGGGCTTTGATTGTCCACTCCGGGATGCCGCATTTGGGGGCTGCCCATGCCGGCGTCTTCGGAATCCCGTCTTCTTTCCCCAGGACATACTCCTCAAACATATCATAACCATAAGTGTGTGTAGCCACGTACTCTTTACCATAGGTATCTTCTGTAATCCAGACATAGGCTATCGCTAATTGCAGTGCAGCATCCGTGCCAGGAAGTATCGGGATCCATTTATCAGCGTGTACGGCGGCTGCGTAGTTCAGGTCAGGGCTAATATAGACGCCCTTTATGCCCAATTCCGTAAACCAATAGGTAAGACAGCTGGCCATCTGCCCGTTGAATCCCCAGGGAGTTGTTTCCTGGTCACACCCCCAGAACAAGAGCAAGTCAGTATGGCGGGCGACATCGATCATTACATTAGTCTCCGGCGACATCTGTCCTACCGGTTCCATACCCCAGACATGCTTGGCACCATACGACCATCCTTCCCAGCTATCCGGGTTTCTCATCTGCAAAGTATAACCACCCAGCAATGATAAAAGTTTATTGGCAGCGCCGTGAGACATATGGATAGACTTTCCCTCTCCATGTATATCAGCCTGGGAAAGCACGGCTTCTGGCCCGTATTCCTTGTGTACTCTTTTTATCTCCCTCACAATAATATCCAAAGCTTCGTCCCACGAGATTCTGACGTAGCTGCTTTTACCCCTGTTTTCGGTGTTCCTTTCACCATTCGGATCCCAATCTACCCTTTTTAACGGATAGGGAATCCGATTAGCAGAATAGACCCGCTTTTTGTAGGCCAGGCCGAAAGGAGAAGCCAGTACTTTCATGCCTGGTTTAAAAGTCTTGCCACGTGCTTCCATCTTCCAAGCATTGAACTGCTTGGGATCATAGCGCCAATCGTAGTGTAAAGGCCTGATCCTGACGATTTTCCCGTCTTTAATATCTACGCAACATGGATATCCACTCTGGCCTCCGGAGAGGCTCATACCCTTCACCATAGTCTTTTGTTGCTTGATTTGTGCATTCGTCTTGGTTTCGTTTGGCATCCTTTATTCTCCTCGTCAATCTATATAAACTTCTCAGGCACGGACAATAATATAACTTACTTTTATGAGAATATAAACATACCGATTTACTGATAATTATATATGATATATACCAAATCTAACAACATATCACAAGTATTATTAGATACACTGTTATTGGAAACGAGTTTGTATTGCCCCTTTTTGTTTATCCGTAGCGGATGATAGTAATCACCTCTGGCAATCCCCTGATTTAGGATAGTCTTTCCAAAATTCCGACAACGCGACGGCCAACGAGGGAAGAGAGTGTTAGCAGGTCTCTGAAATAATGACTGCCTAGATAACCTTACATGGCTTCGTTTGTACTTTTCTACCTTTACCTGCTCCGTAACCACGTTCTCCATCATATCTTCCGGATCATGGTTGCGGCTAACGGCGTAAAATCATCACACCATCACGCATGACGAACCGGGGGTGTTGCTTAATCTTGTATAACGGTTCACCGGTACACTCTTCCTCATCGGATACCAGCGGCCGGAAGCGGCGGAGGTCTTTATACTTCTTCAATCCCTCGGCCAGGTGACTATAGAACGTCTTGGTGTAATCTGCGGATTTATCCACAATAGACCAGTCTATCTCAATAGCGCCGGTAGGACAGAGCTGCTCGCAGTGCATGAGCGCGCAGGGCCCGCAGGTCTGGTGATTGATTTGCGGTGAACCAGATAAATTAATGCTGTGCGTGGGACAGTTGTCCATGCAGATAGTGCATTTGGGATATTTGCATTTGGCGGTGTTCAAACTCGGCTTGAGCTGGTCTCTATCCGCTCGGGACATTTCCGAATCCTTAGTTGGGTCTTGAAGCTCCGACTCAGACAGCGCTCCATAGCGTTTGTCATACTGTTCTTT
This sequence comes from uncultured Dehalococcoidaceae bacterium, assembly GCA_964514525.1. GTDB lineage: Bacteria > Chloroflexota > Dehalococcoidia > Dehalococcoidales > RBG-16-60-22 > JBFYTX01. The sequence goes on along the minus strand of CAZEUJ010000146.1, from coordinate 1,047 downwards.
TCCCGGCAGCCGAGGAATTAGCCGTTTCTCCCCAGCAGCAATCTTCCGGCTGCGTTCCGCCATTTCCCGCCCGAAGTCCTTTGCATCCTGCAGGTCGATTGCATCCGGGTGACCGTCGGTGAAGTAGGGCTTGGGTATAGTAGGTATAAAAGCACTGCCGTACCAGTCGTTCCAGCCAGCGACCGTCAACCCCTTCTTCCTTAAAGCGGCCACTGTCCTGGCGATGTAGGCGCCGGCGAGCGTGCCGTGGGTACAGAAGCTAAAACCATATTTACCTTTTAAAGAAGGCCAGCTATTGATAAAATTTGCGATAACGGGTGGCTCCTGGAAGCCGAATACGGGAGAACCAATACCGATTAAGTCGTAGTTGAGGAGTTCCAGGGTGTCTACATCCTTCAAAGGGGCAATGCGGCTATCTTTGTCTATCTGTTTCAACCCCTGATAGATTGCCTCAGCGATGGCCTTGGTGTTCCCTGTCTGTGAGTAATAAATAACGATGCTTTTCACATGACGCCCTCTTTATATTTGCTTTGAGTTTATGATACAACTTTTCCGGTCAAGACACCTAATGTTAAGGTTCTTTTCTGAAAGGCGTCAAGTCCCGCTTGCCTATAAATAATAAAATAGTCAATCTTTTCTTCGTCCCCTGTTAAGGACACAATGTGGCTTAATGTTATGCCTCTGGAAACCTGCGTCCTATGGGTTGAACCCTCGATATAAGAAAAGAGGTACCGTACCTTAACTCGCCTAAGTCATGCGACTTGGTTGGTGTCTTGGGCAAGTGGACTGCACCCCTATGATTGGACAGATAGGGTTAGGAGGATTCGGTCAGGTGATCCATCGTTCCCCCTGTAAAGTAATAGCTCCTCGAACTCCTCCGGTGGCAGGTAGCCTAGCGCCGAATGGAGCCGCTTGTGATTATAGACCTCTTCGATAAAATAGGGAAGTCTGGCTATCACATCGTCTATGGTCTCGTATTCATATAGGTACACCGCCTCAAGCGTCAATGAGGCATCGAGCTTGGGCGAGATGGCATAGCCGATTACC
>CAZEUJ010000145.1:0-4908 GCA_964514525.1 uncultured Dehalococcoidaceae bacterium | reverse complement strand
CAGCATTTCAAAGCCGTGGCCGAGTGCACGAGCCTGCCGATTATCATGTACAACATACCCAGTCGAGTGGTGGTCGAGATGTCGTGGGAGACTATCGCCAGATTAAGCCAGTTTAAAAATATCATCGGGGTGAAAGAAGCCAGCGGCAAGATGGACCTGGTGGCCCAGACCATCAGCAACGCCAGGGAGGGATTCTACGTCTGGAGCGGCAACGATAACGACACCTTCCCCATCATGGCGATGGGTGGCTACGGGGTCATCGGGGTGACGACGCATTTGACAGGCAAGCAATACAAGAGAATGATAGATTTGATACTCTCCGACAGGATACAGGAAGCGGCGGCTATACACCGCAGACTGGTGCCGCTGGTGAATGCGATGTTTTCCGTACCCAGTCCGGCGCCGATTAAATACGCACTTAACTACCTCGGCTTCAAGGTGGGTAAGCCGCGCCTGCCGCTGGTGCCGCCCACGGAAAAAGAGGCCGAGAAGATTATCGCGGAACTAAAAAAGCAGACGATTGATTTGAAGGCATAAAAAACGTAATTACTAAATGTCTGGAAAATCGTTATATTTTCATGGAGGTGATGACCTGCATGAAAAAGAGATTGATAGCGGTATCGATAGTTATTTTGTTATTGATGCCGTTTATTTTTAACAGCTGTAATTCACAAAATCCTGGGCAAGAGGGATTTGCCATTTACCTGACCAGAGACGATATTCCCGCCTCGCAGATGGAGGCGTTAAGCCACGTTGAACTCGCCGATGAACCCGTGATTTCTACCGACGATATTATTTCGTATGATAAAGATACGCATGAAATAGAGCTTACCGCCGATGCTTACGAGCGGGTACAAGCCCTTAAAATTCCAACTTCCGGTAAGTCTTTTGTAGTGTGCGTGGACAAGGGACCGATTTACTGGGGGGCGTTCTGGACTCCCATTTCTTCACAGTCTTTTGACGGCGTCACCATCTGGGTCCCGTCTCTTTCTCCGAAGGGAGATATCATCAAGCTCGAGCTCGGCTATCCCTCGGAGAGTTTTTACCAAGGTGAAGACCCCAGGTCAAACCCCGAAATCATGCAATCGTTAGAGCAGGCGGGCAAACTGAAGTAGCTGTCCCATAAGTAAGACGCAGTCAATGGGTTACAGAGTATCCGGTACTAAAACGCCGATTTTCTGACGATGGTCTGGTCACGCCGCTGGCCGACCGAAATATGGCTGGCCGGGCAGCCGATAAGCTCTTCCAGCCTTTTGATGTACTTTCGGGCGTTTGCCGGCAGGCCTTTAAAGAGACGGATATCTCCGGTAGGCTTCCCCCAGCCGGGCATCTCCTCATAGACGGGTCGGCACTTCTCCAACACAGCGACACTGGCCGGGAAATCGTTAACAGTTTTACCACCTAATTTATAGCCGGTGCATATTTTCAACTGCGGCAGCGTATCAAGGATATCAAGACGGGTGATGACCACCGCGGTAAAGCCGTTAACGCGGGCGCTGAGACGGGCGGCAACAGCATCGAACCAACCGCAACTGCGCGGCCTTCCGCTCACCGTGCCGTATTCGTTACCGCGCGCGCGAATGGTCTCTGCGACATCGTCATTAAGCTCGGTAGGCATCGGGCCGGCACCGACGCGGGTCTGGTAGGCCTTAAAAACGCCGAGTATTTGAGTCAGGCGGTTGGGGGCAATGCCCGATCCCAGGCAAGCCCCCGCCGCCGTGGGAGAGGAAGAAGTGCCAAACGGATATGTGCCGAAATCGGGGTCGAGAAGAACGCCCTGAGCCCCTTCTAAAAGAATATTCTCATCCCGCTCGACGGCCTCAGCCAGAAGAGCAGCTGTATCGCAAATGAAGGGCGCCCAGCGGTCGGCATAGGCACTGTATTGACGATAGATTTCTTCCAAAGACAGCGGAGGTTTGCCGTATACACCGGCCAATATCTTATTTTTCTGTTCGAGCACGGTGGCGAGTCGGTCACGGAAAATTGCCTTATTGAGGAGATCGCCAACGCGGATGCCGTACCTGGCGGTCTTATCGGCAAAGGCGGGCCCGATGCCCCTAAGCGTGGTGCCGATGGCCTTGCTCCCGAGGGCCTCCTCTTCCAGTCCTTCGAGAACGATATGATAGGGCATAATCAGGTGGGCGCGGTCGCTGATACGCAGACAGGAGGTATCAATGCCGCGCGAATTAAGCCCGTCCACCTCTTTATTCAACACGGCGGGATTAATCACGACACCGTTACCGATGATTGAGATAACACCGGGGTAAAAGATACCAGAAGGGGTAAGGCGGAGTTTGAACTCCCCGTGAGGATTAACGACCCTATGGCCGGCGTTATCGCCGCCGGAGAAGCGCACCACGTACTTCGCTTTCTCCGAAAGCATGTCGACCATCCTGCCTTTACCTTCGTCTCCCCATTGAGCCCCGATGACTGCTACAACCGGCATTTTAACCTCCTCGCGCAAAACCCATCAATTCTACCATCAAAGGCGCGTGTTGTCCATACTTTTCTCTATCTATTTGATTTGACCTCACCCCCTACCCCCTCTCCTAAGAGGAGAGGGGGAAAGAGGAAGAGGGGCTGGCGCCCCTCTTAGACGCCCCTTCGATGATTATTCTCTTGTCTGGCGCCAGGCGTAAACGAGTCTTTCGATGACGGTAACCCAGCTAAAGAAGGCGATAATACCCAGGCAAACGAGCAGGGCATTTTCATACTGGTTCAACATCAGGCCCAGCGCCAGGATGATGACCCTCTCCGGCCGGGTAAAAACGCCCGCCTTGCACTCGATGCCCATCGCCTCTATCCGGGCGCGGATGTAGCTGACCATAATCGAGCCGAGCAGCGTAATACCCACCACCAGACTCGCAGTAACGTACTGTTCTTGCGAGAATACCACAAGCAAAGCCAGCAGCAGTGCCCCTTCGGAAAGGCGGTCGAGGGTGGAATCAAGAATGGCACCGAAGCGGGACGTTTTACCGGTAAGACGCGCCAGGGCACCGTCCAGCATATCAAAAAGTCCGGCTACAAGCACAACAACTCCGGCAGCCAGAAAATGGTCGGTAACAATGAGCACCGCCGCGCCGACAGTGATAAAGAAACCAAGCCAGGTTAAAGCGTCCGGAGTAAGCGGGGTCCTGGCCAGAAGCCTGGCAAGCGGCGGCGCGACAGAGTTCGCCAAGGTTCGGCGGGTCTTTTCAAGTTTTGACATGGCACAGTGCTTTTAGGATGTGGCGCCAGATTTTATCCTGTTCAGCGTGGCAGTATAAAAATCCAGCACTCTTTTAGCGAGGAGCGACCAGTCATATTGCTGCGCCTTCGGTTTTCCCCGGGCGCCCATCTGCTGGCGAAGCTGTTCGTCTTTAATGAGTTTAAAGAGGGCCTCGGCGAGCTTATTAGCATCACGCGGCGGTACCGCGATGCCCTCGACGCCATCGGTCAGGACACTGGTGAAACCATCGATAGCCGAGGCGATAATCGGCTTACCGATGGACATCGCCTCGAGCAGGACAACCCCGAAGCTCTCCCATCCCGTGTTGGGGAAACAAACGATATCGGCGGTTTTATAGTACCGGGGGAGGTCGCCATAAGACGCGTAGCCGGTAAATACGACATCACTCAGGCCGGCCCGGCTGATGCGCTTCTCATACTTGTTGCGCAGTCGGACACCCGGACCCACGGCAATCAGGCGACAATCCGGGACCTCCTGCTTGACAAGCCGATAGGCCTTCCAGAGATAATCAAAGCCCTTCCTCTTCTCCATCCGCCCCACGAACAGAATATTTATCTTACCGTCCTGGAAATCATGGAACGGAACGACATTGTTATTGAAATGATGCGTATCTATCCCGTTGGGGATGATGGTATATTCGGCGGGGAAGTACTTTTTAACGTAGCGCATCGCCACCGGCGACACGGCGATACGCCCGTCCAGCTTGCGGAACCAGCGGTCGAGATACCACTTCATAATGGGGGAGAACATGGTGTACCAGGGCTTGCCGCCGGAAGCGTGAAAAGTGCCGACCATCGGCGCTTTTTTCAACCTGAGAACAGTGGTGCACAGCGTGGGCATCAGGGGCTCATGGAGGTGACAGATATCGAACTTCTCCCGTTCAAAGACCTCTTTTATCTGGGACTCAAGTCTGATGGACATGGTAATACGTGCGACAGAACCGGAGACCGGGATGGGGCGGGGCGTGCCGATGCGTATGAAACGGTCGCCTTGAGTGTTAATCGCTTTGGAAGCCGGGGCGATAATCTTAACATCGTGCCCCAGGCGGGTAAACTGCTCTTGTAGACAGGAGATGTGGTGCCCTACTCCGCTAGGATAAGCGAAGTCGTACGGAGAAACCAAAGCTATTTTCATGGCTACTTGCCAGACCCCCGCTTTTTGGATTGTTTAGCCTTCACGGGCGATGGAGAATTAGCGGCGATAAACTCTTCCACTTTACGATGGGCTTCTTCATCAGAGTACTGGATCGGGGGCGTTTTCATAAAATAGGACGAAGGCGCCGTTAAAGCACCCTTCAGGCCGCGGTCCATGGCGAGCTTGCAGCACCGCAGGGCATCGATGACGACGCCGGCGGAGTTGGGACTATCCCACACCTCCAGCTTGACTTCGACCAGCAGCGGGACGTCGCCGAAGGTGCGGCCTTCCATCCTGATGTGGCAAAACTTGCGGTCGAGCAGGAACGGCACGTAATCGCTGGGACCGACGTGGATATCATCGGGGTCGATTTTATAGGGCAATTGCGAAGTAACGGCGCCGGTCTTGGAGACTTTCTTAGACTCAAGGCGCTCTCTTTCCAGCATGTTAAGGAAATCGGTATTCCCGCCGAAATTAAGCTGATAGGTCTTTTCCAGCTTCACGCCGCGGTCGACGAAAAGCTTGGTGAGCACGCGGTGCACGAT
>CAZEUJ010000144.1:0-4912 GCA_964514525.1 uncultured Dehalococcoidaceae bacterium | reverse complement strand
AAGGACACGGCCGGGCCATCGCTGCACGTGCTGGTAAAACTCCTGGCAACCATCACTCTGGTGATGTGTCCGCTGTTTATTGGATAACCGGTTGTTATTAACAGGTAGGGGCATGATAAATAAATCATGCCCCTTGGTTTTTAGTGGAACTCTATTTCAAAAACGGGTTCGCCCGCTTTTCCGTGGCTATCGTTGAGTCCGGCCCGTGGCCTGGGTGAACGATTGTTTCCGGCGGTAAAGTCAGCAGCTTGGTCTTTATTCCCTTTATTAAAGAGTCATAGTCCCCGTCTATTAGGTCGTACCTACCGATGCCATAGTTAAAAAGCGTGTCCCCGGTGAAAACATGCCCCTCTCCCACAATGCTTATTCCGCAGGGCGTATGCCCCGGCGTGTATAGCACCCTGAAATGAAGGTCGCCGACATCTATTTTGTCGCCTTCTTTGAGAATACGCTCCGGTTTTGGAGCGCCTTCAAAAGGAGGTTCATACACATAGCTCGGCGATTGAGGTAGGTATTTGGCGCACTCCGCGTGAGTAGCTACTTCGGCTTTGGTTGCCCCCTTGACCTGGGCCGCCGCGCCCACATGGTCGGGGTGGCGGTGGGTCAGGACGATGAGCTTTATTTTAAGCCCCAGCTTCTCCACCGTCCTCAATATTTCTTTAGCTTCGGCACCGGGGTCGATTATCATGCCTTCATGGGTCGCTTCCGAGCCAACGACATAGCAGTTGCTGGCATACGGACCCACTACCAATTTCCTCACTATCAAGGCGCTCGCTCCGACAGTTAGTTCTATATAAAATAGTATACCTGAATAACAGATTTCTTGACAAAGCAACAGGCCGTCATATACTATTCTGACGATTACTAAAGCTGGAGGAAACGACGTATGACGCGAACCAGGTACGGGCAATATGTCAAGAAACTTGTCTTCCGGGACGGGCCGGGCTTTTACCGGCAGGTAACCACTCTCGAAGGTGAAACTCTCGGAATGGATGCCTATATCGAATACGGGGCCTATTGGGCGCCCGGCAGCATGGGTACGGAACCCTACAGCCCGCACCTGCACGACTTCGACCAGGTGATGGTCTGGCTCGGGGGAGACACCAATGATATGGGAGAACTCGGCGCGGAAGTCGAACTCTGCCTGGGTGAAGAGGGCGAAAAACATATGATTACCACGTCGACGGCCGTGGCCGTACCCCGGCGGCTCCCACATTTCCCGGCTAATATTGTCCGCATGGATAAACGCTTTATTTTCCTGACGGTCTCCTGTGCCAAACAATATAAAGAAAAGACATTACGTGCAGATAAAAAGATATTCGAGAAAACTCCGGTGATGATGTTCACTGCCAAACACCGGGACAACATCATCAATATATCGTTTATGCGCAAGGGCGCCTGGACTTACGGCCCTAAGAACCGCGATGATTCTGGAGGGTCGCTGGCGTTTATCCGGGGCAAAGACACGTTATTCGATTTCCTGATTATGTGCGAGAGCATCAAGAAAGCGCCCTATCGTTTCGGACCCGAGCCCGATAAGCCGCACGTCCATCCGAAGCCTGAGATTCTTACCTTTATGGGGACCGATCTCAACGATTTAAGTCAGCTCGGGTGCGAGGCGGAGATATACCTGGGCAAGGAGATGGAAAGACATGTCATCACCGCGCCGACGGCCGTCGTTATACCCGGGGGACTGGCCCACTGTCCGCTGGTAATCACCAGGGTAGACCGGCCGATGATACTTACCGATATCCGCCCCTTCGGCAGCCCGCCGCCAACGCCGGGCAAGCTTTAGACTCCTTGCGCGTTAGTTCCGGGATAAGATAAACTGGATAAGACAATAACTTCATCGAATAACAAGGGAGACGGGCTTGGCGGATATTCGACCTTTTCACGGTGTACGCTACAACCCTTCGCTGGTAAAAGACCTAGGGAAGGTCTTATGTCCCCCCTACGATATTATTCCCCCTCAGATGCAGCAGGAACTCTACCAGCGCAGTGAATATAATTTCATCCGCATTGAGTTCGGCCGGGAGCTGCCCCAGGACAAGGATATAGATAATCGTTATACACGGGCCGCCGCTGCCCTGGGGAAATGGCTGGAGCAGGGCATCCTGAAGGTTGACGATAAACCGTCGCTTTACATCGACGACCACCACTTTACGCACCAGGAAAAAATATACCGCCGCCGCAACCTCAACTGTCTGGTCAAGCTGGAGGAATGGGATAAAATGATCGTCCGCCCGCATGAAGGCACGCTGGCGAAGCCAAAAGGCGACCGTTTAAACCTCATGTGGGCGTTGCAAGCCGATACGAGTCCCATCATGGCCCTCTATGAAGACCGCGACAAGAGGATATCACTGCTGCTTAATAAGTCTGCCCGTGGCAAGCCCGCTCTGAACGTCCGCGGCGTTGACGGGGAAAGTCATCAGGTATGGGCGATTACCGATACAGCCGTCAATGAGAATATCCACGAATATCTGGCCGGACAGCCGCTCTATATTGCGGACGGGCATCACCGCTATGAAAGCGCCCTGATCTACCGGCGCGAAAGACGTACCAGTTCTGCGTTCGGGGCGGCCGAAGAGCCCTACGATTTTGTCATGATGTCGCTGATAGATATCGCCGACCCCGGCTTGGTGATTCTGCCGGCTCACCGGCTGGTCCGGGGGATGTCGCCATCTTCCATCGACGGTATCATGGCCAGTTTAGAGACATGCTTCGCCGTCGAAGAATTAGCGTTATCCAAGGCTGATACAATATCGCAGATAAACGGCCTGCTGTCCAAGGAGAAGGATGAAGTAAAGCTGCTCCTGTACGGCCTGGTAAAAGAGAGGCTTTTATTGCTTACGCTGCGCGATTTCGGTCTGGTCCGGCCGATGATACCGTACTTTCATTCGGACCTATATCAAAAATTGGATGTGAGTATCATTGACCACGTTATTCTGGAGGGGCTTCTCGGACTGACCCACGATATGGCGGGGGTCTTTATCGACTATACCAATAATGCCCTGGAGGCTATCCGGAGGGTCGCCGAGCAGGAATATCAACTGGCTTTTATCGTGAATCCGGTCAGACCCGGTACTATTAAGGCTATCGCTGACGCCGGCGACCGCATGCCACATAAATCAACCTATTTCTACCCCAAGATACCGGCCGGTCTGGTCTTTTATCGGTTCGGCTAACATTTGCTCCTGAATCAAAGCTTTAACTTTTGACTTTCGTTTTCCTTAGTTACGTTTGACGCCTAGCTCGGTTTTTGTAGTATAATAAAGTTATCTGTTGTGGAGATGGAGTCGTGTCCGTAGAAGAAGAGTTGGCATTATTTTCACCCGAACGGGACACCCTGCTGACTATCGGTGTCTTTGATGGGGTGCATCTGGGTCACCAATGCCTTATCTCGGAGTTGCTCAAGCAGGCCGCCCGGAGGCATTTACTTGCCGGCGTGGTCACTTTTCGGCAACACCCGGAAGATATGCTATCGTCGGGGAGAAAGCTGCCTTTCCTGACCGATATCAAAACGAGAATAAAGTTGCTTAAAGACGAGGGCATTAATCTCATCGTGCCTCTGTCATTCACGACAAGGCTGGCCGAACTCAATGCCCGCGAGTTTATCGCCCTCCTCCAGAAGCACCTGAAAATGCGCGGTCTGGTGGTCGGCGCGGACTTTGCCCTGGGAAAACATAGGGCGGGCGATACCGATGCCCTCAGAAAATTGGGCAAGGAAATGGATTTCAGCGTTACGATAGTGCCGCCGCTGGAAATAAATGGTGAAGTAGTCAGCAGCACTACCATTAGAAAAGCCATGTCAGAAGGCGATATGAAGAAGGTACGCGAACTGACCGGCCGTTACTTCAGTCTTTACGGTAAGGTAGTTACCGGGGCGGGCCGGGGCGAAAGCCTGGGGTTCCCTACCGCCAACCTTGACGTGAATTCCGGCCAGGCTCTACCCCCGGATGGCGTATATGCCGGCCTGGCCCATGTCAACGGTAAGGTATATCAATCAATGACCAATATCGGCAAGAACCCAACCTTCGGCAGGGCCCACCGCACTATCGAGACGTTCCTTCTCGACTATAGCGGCGACCTCTACGGGCGCGAGCTATCGGTTGACTTTATTGCCAGGGTCCGCGACGAAAAGAAGTTTAAAAACGCCGATGAACTGAAAAAGCAGCTCGCCGAGGACGTCCGGCGGGGAAAAACAATACTTGAATCGATGGGTGTTAATTGATATGGGAACATCAAATAAATCCGGAAATTCTAAAGACCTGACTTATCTACTTAATCGGGCGGTGGCTGAAATCATCGTCGAGGATGAATTGGTTCAATTGCTCCGTTCCGGTAAAAAGCTTCGCCTCAAGTTCGGCCTCGACCCCAGCGCCCCCGATATAACCCTCGGTCATACGGTCGTCTTTAGAAAGCTACGTCAATTTCAAGAGTTAGGTCACCAGGTTATCCTGATAGTGGGAGACTGGACGGCCCAGATCGGCGATCCGAGCGGGGTTTCAACGACGCGTAAAATGCTCTCTGCAGAACAGGTCAAGGCCAACGCCGAGACCTATATGCAGCAGTTCTTCATGGTTGTCGATAAGGAAAAGACCGAGATAAAGTGGCAGAGCGAGTGGTTCGGAAAGTTCGACCTCGCCGATGTCGTCCGTCTGACCAGCAAATTTACTGTTGCCCAGTTCCTGGCCAGGGACGATTTTAGCAAACGTTATAACGAGGGTAAACCTATTGCCATTACGGAATTACTATACCCCCTGCTGCAGGCTTACGACTCCGTGGCTATAGAGTCGGACGTTGAATTCGGCGGTACCGACCAGAAATTCAATTTGCTGGTCGGACGGGAGCTCCAGTCCATGGTGGGACAAAAACCGCAGCAGGTTTTCATGGTACCGCTGCTGGTGGGCAC
>CAZEUJ010000143.1:0-4931 GCA_964514525.1 uncultured Dehalococcoidaceae bacterium | reverse complement strand
AAGTAAATCGTTGGGTAACATTTGCTTGTAATGTGCAAACAAACTCATTATATTCTAGATGTTGATCAAAAATGAGATAGAAAAAGTTCTACCTATCGTACAGTACCGCCCACCATCTTTGTATCATTCTTTTCCCCAATCTTAAAGTTCTAAGTTTCAAGTAACAAATCCCAACAATAAATGATATAATAATTGAAAAATTTACTAGGGAAGGAACTTATAATGGGCAAATATGATAAGTATATCTGCACGACCCTCCAGAAAAGGCACATGCTCCCCGGACCCACCCCCGAACAGAGGGATAAGCTCGCCGCCGAGGGTAAGCGTATCAGTATGGAGCACCTCCATTGGATCGACGCGGATGTCATCCCCGGCGCTTACTACGGCGAGACCACCTGGATATGGCCCGCCGATTACCCCAACCAGATATCCTGGCAGGAGCTTATAAAGCAGGGGATGCAGGCCCCCGGCATGTTCCCCCATGTCCACGATTTCCCCGAGCTCCTCTCCTGGTGGGGCACCGACCCCGACCATCCCGAGGACACTAACTCGATGGCGATGCTTATGGATGATGAGGTCATTCCCCTGGAAAGGAGCTGGTTGGCTTATATTCCCGCCAACCTGCCGCATATGCCCACACGCGCCGTCGGTACCAGAGTAACCAAAAAGCCCGTCTGTCACTGGGTCTCCGGTCCGGGCGGCGTCTATACCCGGGAACACAGCGAGAAAAAAGAAAAGCCCGATGAGGAGAAAAAAGCCGCCCCGAAATCAGAAGTAAAGAAAACCGGCGAACTGAAATACGTCAGGTACGTGGTCTTCGGCACTAAACCCGACCAGAAAAGGCGGGATTTCATGTTGCCCTACGATCCCAAATACGTGCGGCCCATGGCCTATATCGACCAGACGGTTATTCCCGATGCCGAGTTCGGCTGCGAGACTTTATGGCTGCTACCCGGCGAAAAATCCGAAGCCGGCTACCAGATGATGAAAGCCCATAAAGAACCTCACGGAACGTCAATCGTTTTTGCCGCTATGAACTATGCAGACATTACCGACCTGTGCGCCGAGGTCGAGCTATGGATCGGCGGTGAGAAGCACATCATCAATAAAGGTTTTGGGGCGTATATCCCCCCTGACGTTGAACAGGGGCCGATGATAATCCGCAACATCACCAGGCAGATATTTTATATGATGTCCTACCCTATCGGTGCTGGTATCCGGAAATACCGCGGCGGCAGGTAATGCCACCGGCCGGAGGGTGAGTTCAAAAAGAACTAGAGCTTGGTAGCCAGAAATGCGATAGCCCCGCCGAGGATGGCCGCGGCGCCAATGAGGCCGATTACCAACATCCTCGAGATTCGCTCCAGTTGGTCCACCTGGTGGTCCAGGCCGAGGACCTCGGAGCGTATGTGCAGTTCACCACGCTCAACCGACCTTACAATCCGGATGATGCGCTTGGGCAGTCCCGCGCCGAACACGGCCAGGTCGGACAGCGCTTGAGGGAAACGGTGGACCGTGGCGGAAAGAGAGTACCTTTTATCGTAGATATGTTGAACGTGCGGCTGTAGCTCATTGAAGAAATCGAAGTCCGGATCCAATCCTTTACCAAGGCTCTGTACCATCGCCATCGTTTTCAGGAGCAAGAAAGTATTCGCGGGAAACTGTACCCCGTTGCGGCGCACGACCGAGAATAGCTCCCCGAGGTTCGTCGTCAAGTAGAACTCTGCCATCTGCGGATAGTGGCCCATCACGTGCTTGAGATCGGCCCGCAGGCTTTCTCTCTGGCCCAGAGGGGCGATTGCCCCCATGTCTATGATGGTTTCCAGGAGTACATCTACATCCCGGTCGAGGATGGCCTTGACGGCGGTGGCTAGCTGGTCCCGGATTTCGTCGTCGATAAATCCCACCATGCCGAAATCGATCAAGCCCAGGTTACCGTTAGACTCGACGAACAGGTTCCCGGGATGGGGGTCGGCATGGAACACCTCATTCTCGAAGACCATCCTCAGCCATATTTTAACGGCGCGCTTGGATAGCTCCTTGAGGTCGAACCCGGCTTTTTCCAGGGCGGGTTTATCCAAGATGCCGATGCCCCGTATGCGTTCCAGGACGATGACCCGTGATGTTGTATATTGCCATAACACCCTGGGGACATGGATAGTCTTATCGTCCTTAAAAAACTCGGCAAAATGATCAGCGCTGTGTCCTTCCCGTATATAGTCCAGCTCGGCATTAATGGTGTCTGATATCTCTTCTACAAGCCCCGTGAGGTTGTACTGGTAATAGCTTCCGCCGCGCTGTACGGCACGCGTGGCCAGTTGACGCAGGATATCCAGGTCTTCCGTTACCTGCTCTACGACGCCCGGCTTGCGTACCTTGACCACTACTTCGGTATCGTCGTGGAGCGTGGCGGCATGGGCCTGGCCTATTGATGCCACCCCTAGGGGGGTGGGATCGAAAGTGCGGAATATCTCCTTAACGGGTCTCTGCAGCTCCTCGCTGATGGTCTTTTCGATTATATCCAATGGCAGCGGCGCCAGAGAACTCTGGAGCTTGGTCAACTCCTGGGTAAATTCGGTCGGCAGTATATCGGTGCGGGTCGAAAGGATCTGGCCCACCTTGACGAACGTGGTACCGAGCTCTTCCAGGGCCATGCGCGTGCGCTCGGACTGGCTGTAACCATCTTTACCCCAGGGGTATTCCGGAGGCAATATGTGGAACGGCAGGAACTTCTCAAGGCCAAAGGTTCGGATTAGGTCCCTCAGCCTGTGTTTGATCAGGACCGAAGCGATTTGGCGGTACCTGCCTAAATGACTCTTATGACGAGGCGTTTGGGTCGTCACTTAATAATCCCTCCAGACGGTACTATTCTGGTCAGCCAATCTGACTAAAGTGTAATTTGAACTGGCTTTTATTTCTCGGTATCGAAATGCTCCACAAGCGTTTTACCCAGACTCTGTGCCGCCCGGCCGACATCCCGGAATTTTCTCTTGGCCTCATCGTCCCTTATCTTGCCTTCGACCACCTTCGCCGCCGAGTCCATGACGCTCTGGGAAAACTCTTTAGCCTTTTTTCGCAGCTCGGGGTCTTCGAAAATCTCGCTGATGGTTTCCCCGAAGGACTTGAACATTTTACCGAGATTTTCCGCGTCTTTTTTTGCATCGTATTTTACTTTTGCTTTTACAGCCATGTTCGTATTCCTCCTGCATTAAACTTTATTACCTGCATTAATCTGGGGCAATTTATAATTTCCCCTATTAATATGCAGGTATTTACTGATATCATATTCCGTTTCCCATTACAAAGAGATAAAATCGTTGATTTATTTATGACAAAAATATTACATTTAATTCGTAAAAACCTTAAAAAGCAGGAATGTTTTTACTTATTGCCGGATTTGAGGATATTTGATTGAGACTTTTGATTGGTCAGGCATCAGTTGCCGGATTTTTTCTTTTGTTGCTTTTTCTCCAGGTTGTTAACCAGGTTCATCACTCCTCTGGAGATCTCCAGGGACTCATTGACGATATTAGCCGCTTTCAGTTTGGCTTCTTCGTTAGCCTTACCAACGAGCTGCGCCGCCGCCTGTTCCGCTTCGCGTAAGAGTTTGTCTGCCTTTTGCCGCGCATCGTCAATCAGCCTGTTGGACTCAGCTTCAGCTTCTTTCCTCGCCGATTCGCGGGCGGATTTTTTCGCCTCGCTTAATATCCGGGCAACCCTTTTCTGGGTATCGTTTATTAAAGCGACTGACTCTGCATCGGCGTCGGTCTTGGACTTTTCCATTAATGCGTTGGCGGACTGCTGCGCCTCGTCTAAAACCCGGGCGGCGTTCAGGCGGGCGTCTAAGATAATTTTAGCTGATTGTGTATTAGCATCGGCAATAGCCTGTTCCGCCTCGAGCCGGATTTTATCTGCCTCTTGCCTGGCATCGATGAGAACCGTCGCCGCTTTTGCATTATCTTCCGCAGCCGTCTCTTCCGCCTCGCGTAAAATCCGGGTTGCCCTTTGCTGGGCATCGGTGATAATCATGGCAGCTTCCGCGTCGGCTTCAAGTTTTACCCGGTCGGTTAGCTTCGCGGTAGCCTGTTCCGCCTCACGTAATATCTGAGCCGCTTTTTGCTGGGCTTTGGCGATAATCCCCGCCGACTTCATTTCGGCGTCGGTAACGGCCTTGTTCGTTATTCCCCGGGCGGTTTCTTCGGCATTGTGAATGATACGCCGTGCCTTTTGCTGGGCATCGATAGCGAACATCGTATTGATTTTGGCAGGCGCTTCGGCTTTAACTCTGGCTTCCGGCTCCGTACTGATTGGTTTTACAGGTACGGTGACCTGTACGGGAGACTGTTTAGCTTTTTCTGTGTTAACAGGAGTGTCACTCGGGAAAACATAGTTGCACCACTTGCACTTTGGGCTATAACTCGAAAGCCCGCAATTGGGGCAGACTCGTAATTTTTTCATGTGATTCGCCTTATCCCGGTCGTATTAGTGAGATTATAGCATGACGTGATATCCTATGAAATGTTTTTAAAATGGAGATTTTAGATTATTGGCAGCTTATCAGCCGGTATACAGCTACCAGTGCCGTTTTTCCCTTAAATTGCTGGAGTGCCAGCGCCACGCATTCCGCGCATTCACTGGTCAGGCGGTGGGTCTCTGGTCCTATCCATATCTCGGTGGCCGGGGTGGCGCTGCATATGCGGGAAGCCAGGTTCACGGCGTCGCCGATGACGGTATATTCCGTACGGCCGGAGGAGCCTACGTTACCGGCGACGACCTGTCCGGTGTTGATGCCGATGCCGAACTGTGCCTTGGGCAATGACGGGTCCTTTTCCTGTAACTCAGCAAGGCCGTCCTGGATTTCGCAGGCAGCTTTAGCGGCCAGGCGGGCGTGCTCTTCCTGGGGCTGGGGCGCGTTCCATACCGCCATGATG
>CAZEUJ010000142.1:0-4943 GCA_964514525.1 uncultured Dehalococcoidaceae bacterium | reverse complement strand
AAAGGCGAAAATATAAGCGTTAAGGGGCCCAAGGGCGAGTTGAGCCGTTCCATCCCTGCGGAAATGCTCGTTAAAATGGAGGAGGGCAAACTCATCGTGTCCCGACCCAGCGATAGCCAGAAACATCGCGCCTACCACGGGCTGACGAGGACAATTGTGGCCAACATGGTGGAGGGGGTGTCTAAAGGTTTTGAAAAGTCGCTGGAGATAGTCGGGGTGGGATATCGCGCCGAGAAATCCGGCGACAAAGTAAATATCCGCGCGGGACTTTCCCATACGGTAGAGGTCAAGCCCCTGCCCGGGATAACTCTAGCCGTAGAGGGCACCAATAAAATAAAGGTCAGCGGCATCAATAAAGAAGTCGTGGGCGAAATGGCGGCGAACATCCGGGCCATACGCCCGCCGGATCATTATAAAGGCAAGGGTATCAGATACACCGGCGAGGTAGTCCGTCTTAAACCGGGCAAAGCCGGTAAGGTCGTCGGCAGGAAGACAGCATGAGCAAGTCCACTACCATCGAAGCGCGCACGAGAAGACATCACCGGGTCAGGCGGAAGGTCAGCGGCACCGCGGACAAGCCGCGACTTTGTGTTTTCCGCAGCGTGAACCATATTTACGCCCAGGTAATCGACGACTCTCGGGGGCATACGCTAGTAACCGCCTCGACCCTTGACGCGGAAATAGCCGGCGATTCCAATGGGAAAAACAAGAGCGGCCGGGCAGAAATGGTCGGTACTTTAATTGCCAGGCGCGCTATCGATAAAGGCATCAGCCAGGTTGCCTTCGACCGCGGCGGCTCAAGGTACCACGGCCGCGTCAAGGCGCTGGCGGAAGCCGCCCGGAAGGGTGGACTCAAGTTCTAAGAGAGGACAAGGCAGGGACTGATGAAGCAACCATTAAGTCGGATAGACCCGGCGGATTTAAATCTTAACGAAAAGCTTATCACCGTTAACCGCGTCGCCAAGGTGATGAAGGGCGGTAAACGCCTACGCTTCAGCGCGCTGGTAGTTACCGGCGACGGCGCGGGTCATGTCGGCGTGGGTACCGGCAAAGCCAACGAAGTCCCCACGGCCATAAGTAAAGGCGGCGCCCAAGCCCGGAAATATTTAATCAAGGTGCCGCTGGCCGGCAGTACTATCCCGCATCAAATTACGGTAAGCTTCGGGGCGGCCACGGTCCTGTTGAAACCCGCCATGCCGGGCACCGGCGTTATTGCCGGCGGCAGCATACGGGCGGTATTGGAAGCCTGCGGCGTCAAGGACATATTGACGAAATCGCTCGGCACCTCCAACGCTATTAACGTCGCCAAGGCGACCATTAAGGCCCTGAGCCAGTTGAAAATACCCAAAGACGTAATCGCCAAACGCCGGTCGATTGTCAGCACCGGGGAGGTAGCCTCCAGTGAGTAAACTGCGCATTACCTGGATTAAAAGCGATATCGGCTATGAGAAGAGACAGAGAGAGACCCTGAGGTCGCTCGGCTTTCACCGCCTCAACCAGAGCGTTGTCCATGAAGATTCGAATTCCCTCAGGGGCATGATTAACAGGGTCAGGCACCTGGTCAAAGTGGAGGAAGAGATTGGTCAGACAAAATAGTATCGCCCCGGCACGAGGCTCACGGCACGCTAAAAAACGCGTGGGCCGCGGCAACGGCAGCGGGCACGGCACCTATTCGGGGCGCGGCTGCAAGGGCCAGAAGGCGCGGGCGGGCAACAATAAAACGCGACCCGGCTTTGAGGGCGGACAGCTTCCCTTGATCAAGCGCCTGCCCCGGAAGCGCGGCTTTACCAATATCTTCCGGACGGAATACAGCACCGTTAATACCGGCGCGCTCAATATTTTCGAGTCCGGCAGCGAAGTTACGCCGGAAACAATGCTGGCCGCCGGCATCATTAAATCGTTAAAGTACCCGATAAAAGTGCTGGGCGATGGCGAAATCGACCGCCCCCTGACGGTCAGGGCACATAAATTTTCGGCTTCTGCCAGGGCTAAGATAGAGTCCGCCGGCGGCAAGGTCGAGGAGGTGGAGCTTGCGGCAAAGAACGAGTAGACCCAGACTGCTGCAGGCTATGATCGACGCCTTCAGCCTGCCCGACCTGCGGCGGCGCATCCTGGTCACTCTGGGCATTCTGGTGATTTTCCGCTTCATCGCTCATGTGCCGCTACCCGGCGTTAAACTCGATATGCTCAAGCAACTCTTCGAGAGCAACGCCCTGCTGGGCATGCTCGACCTCTTCAGCGGCGGCGCTATGAGGCAGTTCAGCGTGGCGTCGATGGGTGTTTACCCGTACATCACGGCCTCAATTATCATCATCCTTATGGTGCCCATCATCCCGCGCCTCCAGGCGCTATCGCAGGAAGGCGAAAGCGGCCGAAATAAAATCAACATGATTACCCACTGGCTCACGGTGCCCTTGGCCGGCCTTTCCGGCTACGGGCAGTTGATGATACTTCGGAACGCCGGGGTTGTCAGCAGCACTTCCGCTCTCCCTACCGCCACCATCGTTATTTCGCTCATCGCCGGCACCATCTTTCTGGTCTGGCTGGGCGAGCTTATTACCGAATACGGCATCGGCAACGGCATCTCCATCATCATCTTCGGCGGCATCGTGGCCGGTTATCCTCAACTGATTCAGCAGGGCTTCTTGGCCAGGAGCAACATCCCGGGATTGATCGCCTACATCCTTATTATGCTGGCTACGATAGTGCTGATAGTGCTTTTTACCGAGGCGCACCGCCGCATCCCGGTGCAGTACGCCCGCAGCGTTTTCCGCGGCGGCCGTATGTACCGGCAGTCGGGGTCCACGCACATACCCATGAGGGTCAATAGCGCCGGCATGATACCGCTCATCTTCTCCATGTCGGTGGTGATTTTCCCGGGCATTGTCGCCAGCTATTTTATCAAAGCCGGGCAGCCGGGCTTCGCGGATACCATCGCCCGGTGGTTCAACCCCAATACCTCTCCCGGGGGGTTTTACTGGATTTTATATTTCCTGCTATCGGTCGGTTTTACCTTCTTCTATACCATGGTCACCTATCAGCAGCAGGACCTGCCCGGCACATTACAAAGACAGGGCGGCTTTATCCCCGGGATACGACCCGGTAAAAACACCGCCACTTATCTCAGCGCTGTCATCAACCGGATAACCTGGGCTGGGGCGCTGTTTCTCGCCTTAGTAGCGGTAATGCCCTACCTGGCGCAGACGGTCACCAACGTCCAGCAGATACAGCTGTCCAGTTTGGGCATGTTGATCGTCGTCGGCGTCGTCCTGGACACGATGAAGCAGCTTGAGGCGCAACTGGTCATGCGGCGCTACGAAGGCTTTATTAAGTAGGGGCGAAGGTGTATATTATTCTCTTGGGGGCTCCGGGGGCGGGGAAAGGCACTCAGGCCGTCATGTTGGCCGGGAAGCTGAAGCTGGTGCAGGTAGCCTCCGGCGACCTTTTCCGCCAGGCGCTGCAAAAAGAGACGGAACTGGGGAAAAAGGCCAGGGTCTATATGGAGAAAGGCCAGCTGGTCCCCGATGAGATAACGATACAGATGGTGCTGGAGAGGCTGGCGGCCCCGGATACTGAAAATGGGGTGATACTCGATGGCTTCCCCAGGAATTTAAAGCAGGCCGGGGCGCTGGATAAAGCCCTGGTGAAACAAGGGAAAGCTATCAATAAAGTAATATATATAAAAGTATCGGAAGGAGAGCTGCTAAAGAGACTGAGCGGACGCTGGATTTGCCGTAATTGCCAGGCGCCCTATCACGAGGTCGATAGCCCGCCCGAGGTAAAGGGCAAATGCGACCGCTGTGGCGGCGAGCTTTACCAGCGCGCTGACGATAACGTGGCTACGGTAAAAAAAAGACTCGAGGTGTACTTCGCGGAGACGGCTCCGCTTATCGACTATTATAAGAAGGCAGGCAAGCTGCGGGAAATTAACGGCCAGGGCGGTGCGGCCGAAGTGAACCGCCGCATAATCGCCGCCCTGAAATAGATAAAGGTGCCATGATAAAACTATTTACGGACAATAAAATAGGCTCTTCCGGTCGAGATAAGATTGACGAACAGTCTCCTCGTTATGAGGGCATTTACGTCAAATCCAGCGAGGAGCTTGCCGCGATGAAACAGGCCGGAATCATCGTCGCTACGATTTTAAGAAAGCTGGCCGACCGCGTTGAGCCGGGCTTAAAAACCATTGAATTGGATGTCATCGCCGAAAGGGAGCTGAAAGCGCTGGGGGCTGAGTCTTCTTTCAAGGGTTACCACGGTTATCCGGCCACCGTCTGCGTCTCCATCAACGATGAAATCGTCCACGGGATCCCGGGAGAACGCGCCCTACACGAAGGCGATATCGTGTCGATCGACTTCGGTGCTATTTATAACGACCTCCATGGCGATGCCGCCGTGACGGTGCCGGTCGGCAGGGTCAGCCGGGAGGCTCTAAAGCTTATAGAAGCTACCCGCGGCGCCCTGGAAAAAGCCATCGCCGCCGCCCGTGCCGGCGCCCGACTCGGTGATATCTCTGCCGCCGTCGAAAGCTACGCTGCGTCCCGGGGTTTCTCGGTGGTGCGTGAATATACGGGGCACGGCATCGGCCGTAAAATGCACGAGGACCCGCAGATACCTAACTGCACCGAACCGCCCTACGGACTCAAAGCGGGGACCGGCCCGGTGCTGAAAAAAGGCATGACCTTCGCCCTGGAACCGATGTTGACCGCCGGCGGCTGGCGTACCCGCGTCGCCGCGGACAACTGGACGGTGCACACGGCCGATGGCAGCCTGGCAGCTCACTTTGAGCATACCATCGCTATCGATACTACACAACCGGAGGTGTTGACCGGGGGAGCCTATGACTAAAAAAGAGGCTATCGAGGTCGAAGGGACGGTCATTGAGGCACTGCCCAATGCCATGTTCCGCGTCGAGCTCCCTAACAAGCACGAGGTGCTGGCTC
>CAZEUJ010000141.1:0-4946 GCA_964514525.1 uncultured Dehalococcoidaceae bacterium | reverse complement strand
ATCCCGACCATCGGCATCGGGGCGGGTATAGGTTGTGACGGTCAGATATTGGTTGTAAATGACTTGCTCGGTTCGTTTACTGACTTTGTCCCCAAACATGCCAAACAATATGCCAAGCTTGCTAATATTATGTCAGGCGCAATCACCGAGTATTTTAACGAGGTGAAATCAGGTAAATTCCCTACCGAGGCGCAGAGCTTCCCCATGGACGAAAGCGTGCTGGTAGGGATAAAATAAAGAGGTAAAACACTTTATAAAAAGTATGAAGGAGTCCCGAAAATTCGGGACTCTATTTTATATTAATTATCTGTGTTTTTGACATAGTGTCGCGATATGTGGATAATAGGTGTGAGAAAAAATGAAAGTTATTGAAAAGATAGCCGATATAAGGAAAGCGCGGCAGAAAATGACGGGGCTGGTCGGATTTGTCCCGACCATGGGCTATCTCCATGAAGGTCATATCTCGCTGGTAAAGCAGGCCAGAGAAAAAAACAGGTGGGTCATCGTGAGCATTTTCGTCAACCCCACCCAGTTCGGTCCCAAAGAAGACTTCAGGAGCTATCCCCGCAATATAAAACGCGACCTTAAAATGCTGGAACCGTGGACCGATATAGTTTTTATGCCCTCGACCCTGGAAATGTACCCGGAGGATTACGATACCTGGGTAGTGCCCGGCGATATCACCGAGAGGTTGGAAGGAGCAGCCCGCCCGGGCCATTTTCGCGGTGTTGCCACCGTCGTCGCCAAGCTATTCAATATCGTACAACCCACCCGGGCCTATTTCGGGCAGAAGGACGCCCAGCAGGTAGCCGTCGTTAAGAAGATGGTATCCGACCTTAATATGGACTTACAGATAGTCGCCTGCCCCACGGTACGTGAGCCGGACGGTCTGGCAATGAGCAGCCGTAACATCTACCTCACCCGCGAGCAGCGGCGGTCGGCCGCCGCCCTCTATAGAGCGCTGACCCTGGCCCAGGAATTGTGGGAGCAGGGAGTAAAGGACGCCGGCGCCATACGCCACGAGATGACCGAGCTCATTAAAAAGGAGCCACTGGCGGATATCAGCTATATCAGCATCGCCCACCCGGAGACGCTGAAAGAGATGCTGCACCGGATGAAAGCCCCGGCGCTGGCCTCTTTGGCGGTAAAGTTCGGCAAGACGCGACTCATTGATAGCATCGTGCTGGTATAAATTTGCGTACTCGATTTTCCTACTGAAAATTCGTATTCCAACTAAGATTGATTAGGGTCATTTTCTTGACTGCGTGCTCAATCTAAAGTAAAATATAGCTATCGCCGAGGTAGCTCAGATGGTAGAGCAGCGGACTGAAAATCCGCGTGTCCCCAGTTCGATTCTGGGCCTCGGCACTTCTTCTTTTTCAGAGAATCCGTCAGTCTTTTCTGAGAGTCCGTCAGTCGCGTCCGTAGGTCCTTGGAGCGGCGACTGATAACGCTGTCTACTATCATCGAAATCGACTGATTCGGTATATCTCTGTACCATGCTGAGCGACCTCCAGCCGCCCAGGCGCATGATGTCCAGTGAGTCCACCTTTTTTGTTCTCAGAATCGATGCAAATCCACGTCTGAATGTATGGGGATTACATTTCATACCTGAAGATTTCTGGAGCCTCCGTAACATTGAGACGATGCCCGATTGGTTGATTCCCCAAATCGGGCCCCCATTAGGATGATATTCAGTAAGCCATTGACGGAGTAGGACTTCCGTACCGATCCCAAAGGTGATGAACTTTTCGTCGCCCCCCTTAGCGGTAATTTTGATCAGGTGCCTATCCCAGAAGATATTGGTTTCATAAATATTCGCCATTCCGGAAAGCCTCACTCCGGAATCGGTAAAGAGGCAGATCATGGCCTGATCCCTGACGTTGTCCACATGAGAAAGCAGGATTTTGACGGACTTTTCACTTTGCGCCGGCATTATCTTACCTGGTACCTTGGGGGTTTTAGTCCACCGGATTGGGTTATCGTCTTGGTGAAAACGGTAACCTGATGCCGGTGAGTAGAGCCAATTGTAAAATGCC
Source organism: uncultured Dehalococcoidaceae bacterium (assembly GCA_964514525.1). GTDB lineage: Bacteria > Chloroflexota > Dehalococcoidia > Dehalococcoidales > RBG-16-60-22 > JBFYTX01. The sequence goes on along the minus strand of CAZEUJ010000141.1, from coordinate 2,907 downwards.
CTTAGTGCCCGGTGATAAGCGGCCTTACCGCCAGGAGAGCATTCAAGGTTGTTTTCAAAGGCAACAATATCGCTTGGCTTTGGTCTTAGCCCCAACCTCGGAATACTTTTAGGCAGATACACCTTGTAAAACCGGTCTCTTGTCTGGCCAGGTGACCTGGATTCCAAGAATGACTCTATGACATCAGATACAGAGGGCTCGATACTCTGCGCAGTAGGTTGCTGCCGAAGCCTCGGCAGAGCTCGGCTGAGGTAATCAATGGCCTGTTTCTCCTGTACCTGCTCTTGTCCTGCTAGAATTGCAGCCTTTTGCTCCTGACTCAGCTCGATGGGCGAAACCTGACTAAGCGACCGAACCATGCGGTCAATAATTGGTGCCTCAGTTTTCTGGGGTTTGGTCCGAAAAATGGGTCCAGTCTGAGGGGTATTTTTAGGCGAACTAAATCGTGCATGCATTTTAGCACCTCCAATTTATTCGTTGCGGTAACGACATTATTAATATTCTCCTTCCAACTAGTTGCTTTGCCAAGAGAATGATTCTCAATGGTTTACTCGAGTTTTTAAAAAGATAGAGTGAAGGTATACTTGGCTCACATTACTACAGCCATGGTAAAACCAGAATATTGGTAAAAACTATCAGCCGTTGAATTTGATTATGGCCGAAAACCGACTATTTACATTGTTCGGTTTTACCTTGGCTAAGGCGAGTAAAAACCTAAAGCGGTTTAATTTATTGCAGAGGAATTTTTTGAAGGTATTGTACTTTTCAAGCGATTGTTACTCAATAATTCGCTGAAAGGAGGCAAGTGACCTCCTGCCTTTTTTCTGGGCTGTATGGAAAGGGAAGGTCAAATAGCCGGACAACTTGTCAGGGACTCATGGCACCGGGCAAGGACATATACAACCGGTAAAAAACGTAGAGTGAAAATGATCATCTATTTCCTGCTTCCGTTTCTATTCCTGTCGGCCCCTCTTCTTTCACCGAGTCTCTGGATCTGGATGATAAGAAGATAGATGCCGAACAAAGTAATGAAAACCGATATGGTAATCTCCGCCCATAAGATAAGAGGATTGTTCTCCACGAAGTAAGCCGAACCTGATATGGCGATAATAACCATATGAACCAGCCAGGTTATCGCCAGGGCAATGAGCAATATCTGTGAGACCAGGATAAGCAGGCTGAATCTCAGCCGCCTTTGCATGGGTGGTTTCTTATCGTCCATCAGTATGATTCAACTATAATCTGATTGTTATTTCCAATAGTCGTGGAGTATATCACGTCTGTAGCATAACACTAATGTCACGATTAGTACACCCAGGGCAATCGCCGCACCGATGATTATACCCAGAGTTTTCCAGGTAACCACCGTAGTCGTTGATTCGGGTGTCACGGTTAACTTCTGTAACGGCGTGTCTTGAATAAGGCTGTCTCCATTATATAGTTCGGCCCGGAAGGCGTATTCTCCGGTCTCCCATCCCGCGGGAGGCACGTAGCTGAGTTCACCCGTTTGGCCATCCGCTTGAAGTTTGCTTAAAGCGAGTAGCGGGACTTGCTCCAGGAACTGGCCATCATGAAATACCGTCAGCATGAGCCTGGCATCAGGGAAAGAATCCCAGGCCTGGTTCATCTCGTAAACTATCCTGTTATATACAAGTTTGTTGGTGGCCGGATCGTAACTAGGAACCGTGTTGAAACTATTAAGTTCCAGTTTGGATACTTCGGTAGCTGCCGGCGGAGGGAGCAGAGGAGGCGCTTTGACCTCGAACGGTGCCAGCAAACTGCCGATACTTATCTTATGTTGCCCGGTGGTGTCCGCGGTGAAGCTGAAGCTCACCGTCGTGCTGCCGCCACTGTCGAGCGTAACCTCTTTAGTCTCCATAGCGACGTCATCCACGGATAGTTTTGCCTGATAAGTCCCCGGCAGGTCGCCGGTATTTTTTACGATGGCACTTACATCAATGTTTTTCCCTGAATCGGCTACAAGCGGGTTGATGCTGAGTTCGCTAACCGTGAAAGCCGCCGGGGATAGCGGTTTCTTCACGACGAAGGTCGCTGCCATGTCCCCGATGGTGGCTTTATGTTCTCCAACCGTATCCGATGTGAGGGTGAAAACAATCGTTTCACTGCTGCCACCGTTCAAGGTAACGGCCCTGGATGACACCGCGGTATCATCCAGTTTAAGATTGGCTTCATAGGTTCCGCAAAGGTCACCCTGATTATTTACCTCAATGCTGGCCGTTACGGTCTCACCAGGGGCGACTTCCCCCGGTGTTAAAGTAAATTTAGTAACTTTAATACTGGCGGGAAGGTTATGGGCCATCAGGGCATAGGTCGATAAATGCTGGATCGGTACCGAGACGGTGTTGGCATCCGGATTAACCGTACCTCCCAGGTCCGTCCAGGTCAGGGCAACCGGGTCCCATAAGGCGATATAGAGATTATTTTCCGATATATCCTGTGGTATCTCCGAGTCGGAATATCTGAAAATCAGAGTTGCCGATGGGGCAAAGGTGGTACCGCTCTGTTCAATTTCAAACGACTGACTGATTATCTCTGAGCCCGAATTAGGGTCATCGCTTTCACCCAGTGGTGTTATACGTATGCTGGTTGCCATCTGGCCATTACTGTTCTTGACAATGGTGCCTTTAGGTATGAGCAGCTCGACTTTCAAGTTGATATCCGTAGCCGACACTTCTTCCAACGTCAGACCTTCAGAATTCATAGATGCGCGCAGACTGGTGATGCCGGCCGCTCCGCCGCCGCCACTACTACTAACACCACCCCCGCCGCCGCCAGATGGAGGAAGTGGTGTTGAGGTACCCCCTGAAGACTGTCCAATAGTAACGGCCCCGCCGACGACATTTGTGGGTACAGCTTGACTCTGAATGTTTCCGATAACTACGTTCG
>CAZEUJ010000140.1:0-4956 GCA_964514525.1 uncultured Dehalococcoidaceae bacterium | reverse complement strand
CTCGCCCTGCTCGGCGCTATGGGACTCTGGACCAGCGCCGAAGAAGATTATGACGGCCGCCACTACCGCTACCTTATTGACGGCGAGGCTTTCGACTGGCTTCTGCTCGCCGAGCGACTCTGCCAGACGGTGGAAGATCTCCTGCCGGAGGATGAAAAGAATAACCTTCTCTTTCACGGCATACCTCCGCTGGAGTTGCGCGCCGGGGAGGTCGGCCGGCTTATCGGCGAAAAGAAGTACCGCCAGTACCTCAACTACTTTTACGGCGTCACCGTCGAGGAAGCCCTGCTCCTGGCCGTGCAGGAGGAAATCGATAAAGAGAGGCGGGTAGGGGGCTTAAGGACCAAAACCGACTCCTCCGAGGAGGCCTACCGCAGGATATACAATTGCGCCAGGGATGTCCTCTTGACGCGGTTCCGTCAGGAAAAGGGTCTCGTCCAGACTGATTCTATTACCCTCACCGGGCTTAAAGAGTTCACCTACTGGCTGTTCAAATACCGGCTGAGGGAAAGCGAAAAAGCCAGGATTGCCAGCGATACCAGAAAAGCCCTGGAATACCTCAAGCGACAGTGGCAGAAAAGAGGCGTTTTTAAGGTGCTTGCCGCGGATTTCACTCCGTCATTCCCGACCTGATCGGGAATCCAGTCACCTCACCCCCTGTGTCCCCCTCTCCTGAGAGGAGAGGGGGAAGAAAAGAAAGAGGGGCTACCGCCCCTCTTAAACACCTGCCTTTTTCCCTTGTAATTCTGAGCGTAGCGAAGAATCTCGGAGGGGGGCTATGCTTGCCCTCGGCTATTCGTTGACCGTCCCCTCCGGGGCCCTCACCATGAGGACGGGCACGTGCGACCGGTGCAGGACCTTATCGGTAATGCTCCCGAACGCCAGCCGCCTGAGTCCGGACCTCCCGTGGGTGGACATGGCGATCAGGTCCACTTTGGCTTCCTCGGCGGCTTTAAGAATTTCGTCGGCGGCGTTGCCGCTGCTGACTATCGTGCTGATGGTGACGCCCTTTTTCTTTAACGACTCCCCGGTCCTGTTGAGATAATCGCCCACTCTTTCCTTGATAAGTCTGAGTTCTTCCTCTGAATAAGAAACGGGGGCGCTGGCTTCCCCGACAACCACCCAGTGCCGCAGCATCGTGATTACCCCGATGAGTATCACCTCGACCTTCGTCCCGGGAGCCAGTTTATCCACGAGGTGTTCGATGACCGGCAGGGCCGCCTCGCCTACTTTGGAACCGTCCAGTGGTACCATCACTCTCGAGAACATGGTCGCACCTCCTACAATCTGGACTGCTTCAGCTTTTCCAGTTTTTCACTCAGAGTATAGAGTCTTTGGCGTTCCTTTTCAATAACCGCCTCCGGCGCTTTGGTCAGGAAGGCTTGGTCTTTTAATCTGGCTTCGAGTCGGTCTACTTCCCCTCGGGTCTGTTCCAGTTCTTTCTCTATCCTTTTTCGCTCTGCCTCGAGGTCGAACATGCTGGCCATGGGAATGACGACGGTCACCTGCGTCAGCGGGAGGACCAGAGTCTTGTCTCCGGCTTTCTCACCGGCTTCGCCTTTTATGACGCTGACAGGGTTGGCCCTGGCGAGAGTTTTTATGGTTTCGATATAGCGAGAGATTTTTGCCTGTTGGGGGTCCCCGGCGTATATTTTCGCTTCGATCCAGCGTGTGCTTTCCACTTTGTACTGGGCGCGTACGTTGCGGATCGAACGTATTATTTCGGTTACGGTTTCGATTTCTTTCTCGGCTGCCGCGTCGAACGCCGTTTCGTCCGCTACGGGATAACTGGCCACCATGATGGATTCGCCTGTTATTCCTTTCAGGCTCTTTTTCAGGTGCTGCCAGAGCTCTTCAGTGATGAACGGCATATAGGGGTGCAGCAGGCGTAAAGACGTTTCTAGCACCTGCGTTAGCACCGGCAAGGGTGATGTATCGCCGGCCTGTAACCTTATCTTGGCCAGCTCGATATACCAGTCGCAGTACTCCCCCCAGAGGAAGTCATGTATCTGGCGCTGCGCTTCACCGAACTGGAAGTCGTCCATGAGCCCGGAGACGTTGGCGATGGCGCGATTAAGACGTGAGAGTATCCAGCGGTCTGCAATTGTCAATTTGTTCTTGTTTGTTTTTGCGTCCGCGGCGCTACTGCCCTCCAGGCTCCGGATTACAAAACGCGTGGCGTTCCAGAGCTTGTTGGCGAAGTTGCGGCTGGCCTCCAGCTTTTCGATTGATAATCGTGAGTCGTTGCCGGGAGATGTGCCGGTCGTCAGGGCGAAGCGAAGGGCGTCCGTGCCGTATTCCTTTACCAGGTCCAGCGGGTCGACGACGTTGCCCCTGGACTTGCTTATCTTGTCGCCGATGTCGTCGCGTATGAGGCCGTGCAGATAGACCGTATGGAACGGTATTTCGCCCGTGTCCTCGATACCCAGCATGATCATCCTGGCCACCCAGAAAAAGATGATGTCGTAAGCGGTTTCCATCACCGAGGTCGGATAGAAGTAGCGCAGGTCTTCCGTATCGTCCGGCCAGCCCAGCGTTGAGTGCGGCCAGAGCCCGGAGCTGAACCATGTATCGAGCGTGTCCTCGTCCTGTTTGATGTCTCCGGAGCCGCACCCCGCGCAGGCGGTCGGCGTATCTACCGCCACCGTCAGCTCGCCGCACTTGCCGCAGTACCATATCGGTATGCGGTGCCCCCACCAGAGCTGCCGGCTGATACACCAGTCGCGGATGTTCTCCATCCAGTTAAGGTAGACCTTGGTAAAGCGCTCCGGCAAGATTTTAATGCGTCCGTCTTTCACGACTTCGATGGCCGGTTTGGCCAGCGGTCCTATTTTAACAAACCATTGCCGACTGGCGATAGGCTCGACGATAGTATGGCAGCGCTCGCAGTGCCCCACGGCGTGCGTATAGGGCTCCACTTTAACGAGGAGTCCGGCTTTTTCCAGGTCGGCGAGGATGGCTTTGCGGCAGTCGTAGCGGTCCATGCCTTTATACGGTCCCGCGTTTTCGTTCATGGTGACGTCGTCGTTGAGGATATTTATCAGGGGCAGGCCGTGCCTTTGTGCTACCTCGAAATCGACGGGGTCGTGCGACGGCGTTATCTTTACCGCTCCCGTGCCGAACTCCGTGCTGACGGCTTCGTCGGCGATGACGGGTATCTCGCGGTTGACCGCCGGTAAAATAACCGTTTTACCTACCATACCTTTGAACCGCTTGTCTTCGGGATTGACCGCCACCGCCGTGTCTCCGAGTATCGTCTCCGGCCGCGTCGTGGCCACGGTAATATATTTCGCCTTTTCCCCCGCCAGCGGATAGCGCACATACCACAGGTGTCCGTTGACGTCTTTATGCTCCACTTCGAGGTCGGAAAGGGCGGTGCCGCAGCGCGGGCACCAGTTGATTATCCGCACCCCGCGGTAGATGAGCCCTTTCTCGTAAAGGCGGACGAAGGCGGCCCGTACCGACCGGCTCGAACGTGCGTCCATGGTGTAGCGTTCCCGCGTCCAGTCGCAGGAAGCGCCGAGCTTCATGTGCTGTTGCGTTATCCTGCGGCGGCATTCCGCTATCCACTGGTGCATCCGCTCTAAGAATTTCTCGCGACCCAACTTATGGCGATCGAGCCCTTCTTTAGCAAGCTGCCTCTCCACGACCACCTGCGCGGCGATGGCCGCGTGGTCGACCCCCGGCAGCCAGAGGGTCGGCTCGCCTTTCATGCGGTGCCAGCGGGTCATGATGTCTTCCAGCGCCGCCACCAGGGCGTGCCCGATGTGTAGCTCGCCGGTGAGGTTGGGTGGCGGCATGATGATGACGAAGGGCTTTTTCTTCCAGTCGATTTTCGGCGTGAAGTAGCCCTTCTCCATCCAGAATCCGTACCACTTTTCCTCGCTCTGGCCCGGCTCGTAAGCTTTGGGCATCTCTTCTTTTTCGGGGGAGTCTGTCATGAGAACCTCTTTCTGGTTTAAAAGGTCAGTCCGCCGTGGATAATTTAACTATATTATCGGTTATCATCGCTGAAATGTAGCCGAGTACAAAGCCGCCTATCGGCCAGATTAATAATAACGCATACACAAAATCGCCGGGGCGGATGTCTATGTTTCCCCAGAACGCAACCAGCTTGCCGATGGCGAAAACCAGCAGTACGATGATGTAATATAGCCCTACGCTGAGGCCGCCCGATAGCCACCTCCGCCCGGATGTTTTGGCGAACGGCTTTAATATAAGCGCCAGGACCAGCGATGAGCCGAGCCATGGCACCAGTACCGCCAGGTACCAGAAATCGCCCCACGCCGGATAATCGGATAATCCCAGCGTTACCATATTTACCATTAACCTGACGGTGTCGCCATCTATCCGACTCCATCCGCTCTGGCTGATGGAAAATATGAACATTGCCATCGCTGCTAACAGGTAGGCGATGAAGCAGGTCACTAATGCATATCTAATAATCTTTATCATTCTTTTAAACCTCACCCCCTGTGTCCCCCTCTCCTTGTCAAGGAGAGGGGGAGGAATTTGGGAGAGGGGCTAACGCCCCTCTCGGGCACTCCCTTTACCCCATCATCCCCTTCACCTCATCCAGTATCCTCTCCGCCACCTCCCGCTTGCTCATCAAGGGCAGCTCTTCCGCCTTGCCTTTTTTATCGATTATAATGACTCTGTTCGTATCTACGTCGAAGCCCGCGTCCGGCGCGGTGATATCGTTAGCTATAATAAGGTCCAGCCCCTTCGTTACGAGCTTCTTTTTCGCGTTGGCTATCAGGTTCTCGCTCTCGGCGGCGAACCCCACTTTAATAAAATCGCCCTTAACCTCGCTTAAAATGTCCGGCGTTTTTATCAGCTTTAGCGTTAAATTCTGCTTCGATTCTTTTTTAATCTTGGCGCTGGCGGTCTTTTCCGGCTGGTAGTCCGCCACCGCCGCCGCCATGAGCAGGGCGTCCGCCTTCTTTACCGCCCCCG
>CAZEUJ010000139.1:0-4980 GCA_964514525.1 uncultured Dehalococcoidaceae bacterium | reverse complement strand
CTGATGGTTTCAATTGCACCCGCTAGCCTTAGAAGTAATATACAAGTAGATTGTGACATTTAAATCAATCAAACTTGACCGCCAGCACCCGTCTCTGTTTCAATAGATTTAAAATATTTCGGTGAGATGGAGTTCGACTCTCCTCCGTCTACACCAGACCGAAATTTTTAGACTCCATTTTATAATGGAGTCTTTTATTTTAGGGCACTGACAGGTTGAACAGTCTGAGCTAAGGTTTGATAGAGCCACGTAAAAGAGAATATAATCAGGTACATCCACCTCATGCCAGGCGCTATCGTCTGCCGGGGGCAATAGCTTTACAACGATGAACAGACGTCTGATTCTGATAGCGTGTTTCTTAACCGTCTTTACCGCGTATGCTGTCAGGTACGGATATGGTGTTCTTCTCCCTGAAATGCTTGATTCGCTGGATATAACCAAAGCTGAAGCAGGCGTCATTTTTTCCTCATTCTTCATCGCCTATACGGTGGGCTCTCCTATACTCGGCATGCTTGGTGACCGCTGGAACGCGAGGTGGCTCATTTCCTTATTCGTGGCTATCCTAGGGATTGGTGCCTTTCTCATGTCCTATGCATCGTCAATCCTATCAGCCAGTCTTTTTTACATATTAGCGGGAATCGGCTCGGCGGCTTGCTGGGCCCCCGTTATGGCCCTGGCGCAACGCTGGACCAACCAGAAAAATATCGGCAGGACGTTAGCTATTATCGATGTCGGCAGCGCCCTTTCTCTCATCGGAACAGGGGCTATCATGCCGCTGCTCGTCGGCGCCTATGATTGGAGAATCGGATGGGTATTTCTCGGTGCGCTGGCTTTTCTCGCTGCCGTGCTTAATGTCCTGGTGATTAGAGATCGACCTCCGGAGGTTCAAAACGAAAATAGAATAGAACGGAATCAACAACCATCCGCAAAAACTACTCTGACAGCACTTTTTCGGGATACCAGATTCTGGCTTTTCGGCATGGCTTATCTCCTCACCGGCTTTTCCATATTAATTCCGTTTACCTTTTTAAGTACTTACGCTGCGCAGGAACTGGATTTTTCCTATAACGTCGCCGCCAACCTGCTGACCGCGATAGGGATTGGCGCTATTATCAGCAAGGTGGTCTTCGGTTACCTCTCCGATAAGATAGGCAGGCTCAGGATCATGATGCTCTGTGCGGCCCTTATTGCCTGTGGGAGTCTGGGAATGGTTTTCGGCCGGGGCATATGGTTGTTCTTAACGTCTGTGGTGTTTAGCCTGGGTTATGGTGTCGTCTGGGCAATGTATGCCGCTGCCGCCTCAGACTATTTTTCCAGAGAGCTGGCCGGAACGATTGTTGGCCTGTGGACCATGTTGTTGGGTATCGGCTCGATATTATCGCCTATTGTTTCCGGCTGGATAGCCGATACCACCGGTAATCTCGCCTGGTCGTTCGCTCTGGCTTCGGGCGCAGCTGTCTTATCGCTGCTGCTCCTGTTACCGGTAAAAAGACACTAATATTAAACGTTCAACTTACTTTACGGTTGATTTCTAGTTGCAGACGGTAGTCTTTATTTTCTGTTTTCACCCCGGCTTTGGGATAAGGCTGGAGGTCGAATGCAATTACGTAGTCCTGGAAATCGGATTGCGGAGGTTCCGATAGACCCGGTTGGGTGAGTACTTTCGGGAACGTCGACCCGGAATACGTAATTTCAATCAGGCAGCTCGCTTCACCTGCCCAGATGCAGGTCACCTCCTGCGGGCAGCGGCTGTCCCCGATAACCTCAATAAAACGGACTTCGAGGTTCTCACCTGATATGGAAGCGCCTTGCCCGATGACCAGGGAAAAACGTTCTCCGAGACTCGCGTTTATTTCAGGTTGGCCGGCGCAACCGGAGAGCAGCACTATAAATATCGGTAAAATTAATAATATATATTTTCGCATATTTCTCCTCGAACAGGAACAACGTGAACTTACCTTAGCATAAAGCATAAGGTGTGTAAAAATCATAAAACCTGGCAACGAATAATTACGTTTTTATGAAATTCCGTTGGGGTTAGGTTGACATTAAGACCGGGAAGAACACCTGCCAGGCTAACAACGCCTTGGCGGTGAGACTGAGAAGGATATACACTTTCTCACCAAACAGGTAATCACGCCAGGGTCCCACTTTCTTATACTGTAATACCATGTTGATGGCGAAGCAGTTAAAGAAAACGAACAACGAGGCAATAATGCTATAGACGAATCCGGGAGGCGAAACAACAAGCCCCGGCGCCCATACATAAATCACTATCGCTATCCAGGGAATAATACCTCCAAAGCTGCCGAACCAGAATGGCAGCCAGCTGGGCTTGCCGGGTTTTTCATATTTCTCCTGTAACGCTCCGAAGAGTATCATGCAGGCGTTGATGCCGAAGATGGCAAGCAAGGCAGCGATATCACTTATACCCGTGATTTGAGAGATTAACACGATCATGATAGAAGAACTGAAAAAATATTCTATCCAGCGCCCGTAGTTGCGGTTCTGCAGCAGGTTACGCTTGTACCAGGGGAAAACGGGAGGCGAGGCAATTATCAGCAAAGCGCCGGCCGAGATTGCCAGGAAAGTGAAAACACCCCACCCGGTAGAGATATTGAACAGGTGATGGAGTTCAGGTGTGGTGCCGGGAGGTCCGCTCATGAACGTGGCGGTCACCGGAAGAGAGAAGTCGTTAGTGAGTACCGCCATCATGACCGCCTGTACTGCCAGAATGAGTCCGACAGCGATATTCCAGATACGCAGCCGGCCAAGCTGTCTTTCGATGGACTGGTCAATAGCCATGGTTTGCCTCCTTTATTTCAAGCCCTTCATCAAGGCTTTATTCTGCTGCATATTAGGAATTCACTTACCAGAATGGAAAAACATTATATGAAAACCAAAATAATAATGCAATATTTTAACGGAAACTGATAGGAGAAAAGTCACATTGTTACAGGGGGAATGTAAGGCTATTTGATATCCGCGTGATAGTCCTGTAAAGCCCGCACGTCCGATTTGCCTTCGCGGTAAGCGGCGATGCCTTTGACGGCGGCCATGGCGGCAGCCAGCGTTGTGATATACGGCACCTTGTATTTTATGGCTGCCTTGCGGATATATGAATCATCATGCTTGCTGAGTTTGCCCGCCGGCGTGTTGATCACCAGCTGGATCTCCTTGTTCTTGATGGCATCGGTAATGTTCGGCCTGCCCTCGTGCTCTTTAAGAATGCTCACGGAAGGAATGCCCTGGCTGGATAAAAAGTCATGCGTGCCGGCCGTAGCCATAATTTTAAAGTCGAGCCTGGTGAACTGTCTGGCTAACTCGCCCACGGCGGGACGGTCTCCCTCGACAACCGTGATAAGCACTGTACCGCAAGTGGGTAGCGGCGTCACCGCCTCCTGCGCTTTCCAGAATGCCAGCCCGAAAGATTTCGCGATGCCCAGCACCTCTCCCGTAGACCTCATTTCGGGCCCTAGGAGCGGGTCAACTTCGGGGAACATGCTGAACGGGAACACCGCTTCTTTGACGCCAAAATGAGGGATATAACGCGTTTTCAGGTCGAGATCTTTTAATGCCCTGCCCAGCATCAGCTGAGTAGCGAGGTTGGCCATGGGGATGCCGCAGACTTTAGAGACAAGCGGTACAGTGCGGGAAGCCCGTGGGTTCGCTTCCAGAACGTAAACGACATCCTGGCAAATGGCGTACTGGATATTCATCACCCCGACCACCTTGAGTTCGCTGGCGATACGCCGGGTATATTCTTCTATCGTGTCGATATGTTTTTGCGGGATGCTTACCGGCGGGATGACGCAGGCGGCGTCGCCGGAGTGGACGCCCGCGTATTCTATATGCTCCATAATAGCCGGTATGAAGACATTACCGCCGTCAGCGAGGGCATCCGCCTCGGTCTCGATGGCGTTTTCCAGATAGCGGTCGATAAGAATAGGGCGGTCGGGCGTCACGCCGACGGCCGCCTCGACGTACATTTTCAGTTCTTCTTCGTCATGCACTATCTCCATACCGCGTCCGCCCAGCACGTAAGAAGGTCTCACGATGAGGGGATAGCCGATGCGTGCCGCCACGACCAGAGCCTCGTCGAGGTTACTGGCGGTGCCGGCTTCCGGCATGGGAATGCCGTACTTTTTCATCACCTGACTGAACCGGCCGCGGTCGGACGCGATATCTATGGAGTTAACGGAAGTACCTAATATAGGCACCCCGGCTTTCTCCAGTTCCTCGGCGATATTGAGCGGCGTCTGGCCGCCAAACTGGACGATAACCCCGATGGGTTTTTCCTTCTGATAGATGCTCACCACGTCCTCTACTGTAAGCGGCTCAAAATAAAGCTTATCCGAGGTATCGTAGTCGGTGGAGACCGTCTCCGGGTTGCAGTTGACCATGATGGTCTCGTAGCCCATATCGCGCAGGGCGAAAGCGGCGTGGACGCAGCAGTAGTCGAACTCGATTCCCTGGCCGATGCGGTTGGGACCGCCCCCGAGGACCATTACTTTGGGACGACTGCTTACCGTCGTCCGGTCGGGGCCGTTATAGGTGGAATAATAGTACTGGGCGTTTTCCGCGCCGCTTACCGGCACATAGTCCCAGGCTTCGTTGATCCCCAGTTTGTTACGCCGCTCGCGGATAGACTGTTCATTGATGCCGAGCAGCTTCGCCAGGTACCTGTCGGCAAAGCCATCTTTCTTCGCCTGGATGAACAGGTTATCCGGCAGTTTCTTGCCTTTATATTTGAGTATCTTTTCTTCAAGGTCTACCAGTTCTTTCATCTGCTCGATGAACCAGGGTTTAATATAGGTCCTCTTATAAAGTTCCTGGACATCGGCGCCCTGGCGCAGGGCCTCGTACATTATAAACTGGCGTTCGCTGGTGGCGGAGTTAAGCATTTGCATCAACTCGTCCAGCGGTTTTTCGTGGAAATTCTTGGCAAAGCCGAGGCCGTAGCGGCCGTTTTCCAGGGAG
>CAZEUJ010000138.1:0-4990 GCA_964514525.1 uncultured Dehalococcoidaceae bacterium | reverse complement strand
CAGCTCAAACGGTAAAACACCACCATCGTGTCTTACACGAAGCCCTGAAATATGCTGTGAAACATGGCATCATTATCCGGAACATTGCTGAGGCAGTGGATCCACCACGGCCGGATAGTAAGGAAATGGTCACGCTTGAGCCTGAAAATGTGCATATTTTCTTAGAAGCGGCTCATGACACCCCTTATTACGTTCTGTTTTATACGGCCCTTTACACCGGTCTTCGACGTAGCGAATTCCTTGGACTTAGATGGCGGGATATCGACCTGGACTTGTCGACACTCTCAGTAGTGCAGACATTACATTATGTACCTAGGAAGGGATACATATTTAGGGAGCCTAAAACGAAACGTAGTCGCCGGCTGATAGATTTGTCGCCTTCGCTAGCGCTTTTACTGCGGGGACACCGGGATAATCAAGAATTAGAAAGGAAACTGCTCGGACGGTTACTCATGCCTGATGATTTGGTATTCAGTTATCCAGAAGGTACTCCGTTACCGCCGAACAGTGTTACCAAGGCTTTCGGCAAGTTGGCTAAATCTTTGGGGATATCCGGAATACGTCTACATGACCTCCGCTATACCCATGCCACACTCATGCTGAAGCAAGGTGTGCATCCTAAGGTCGTTAGTGAGAGACTCGGGCATAGTTCAGTGGCAATAACCCTGGATACATATTCTCATGTCCTGCCAGGGATTCAGGCAGCAGCGGCACTACGCTTTGACGAAGGATTACAGCGATACGCAGAGAAGGCGCCATCAGAGAGGGTTGGTTAGCAATTTGTTAGCAATTCTTGTAACCGCCCGGCTCTATTTTATCAATTTCGTATTTAATATTGGAGGCGACGGGCGGATTCGGACCGCCGAATAGGGGTTTTGCAGACCCCCGCCTTAACCACTTGGCCACGTCGCCTTCTAGTATTTTTTTTAATTCTATTCTAAAATCATGAGCGATGCAATAGGCCGGTTCCATACAGTTTCACAAGACCGTTGAAGGTGCTAAAATATGTGTTGAAATATGAAGACCACTTTGCCTTCCACGCGCTGCGGTAATACCGAGTTCCGCTGGGGCGCCAAAACCTATGTCATGGGCGTCGTTAATCTCAGCCCGGACTCCTTCTCCGGGGACGGCCTCGGTGACGATATCGATGCGACCGTCGGCCAGGCGCAGCGCATGGTGGCCGAGGGCGCTGATATCATCGATGTCGGCGGTGAGTCCACCCGGCCCGGCACCAGGCCCCTGTCTGTTGAGGACGTCGATGCAGAGCTGCGACTGGTCATTCCCGCCATCGAGCGGCTGGCCGTGGAAATTTCCGTTCCCATCAGCATCGATACCTATAAAGCTGCCGTAGCCGCCCGCGCTATTAAAGCCGGCGCCAGCCTGATTAACGATATCTGGGGACTCAAAAAAGACCCCGCCATCGCGCGGATCGCCGCCGGGGCCGGAGTGCCCGTCATCCTTATGGCTAACCAGCGCGATGCCCCCCCGAAGGCCGGCATCGTGGCGAAGGTCATTGCCGACCTTGAAACGGGGATTCAAATAGCTTTAGAGGCCGGAGTTCCGCCGGAAAACATAATCGTCGACCCCGGCATCGGCTTCGGCAAGACTTTAGAGCAGAACCTGGAGTTGATCAATCGCCTATCCGAGCTTAAAGTGCTGGGCAAGCCCATCCTGCTGGGGACGTCCCGTAAATCGATGATCGGCATGGTGCTGGACCTGCCGCCGGAGAAGCGCCTCGAGGGCAATCTGGCGGTGACGGCCATCGGCATTGCCAACGGGGCCGATATGGTGCGGGTGCATGATGTCCGGCAGACGGTGCTGGTCTGCCGCATGAGTGACGCTATAATAAGAAGGGGGTCCGTTAATGACTGATACTGTTACGGCTTATCTGAGTCTCGGTTCGAATCTGGGTAACCGCCAGGCAAATCTGGATATGGCTTTAAAATTGCTCTCGGAGAGGATGAGGATGGGCAAGGTGTCCTCGATATACGATACCGAGCCGCTCGGCAACATCAACCAGCCGCGTTTCCTGAATCTTGCCTGCGAGGTCTTTACCCACCTGACGCCGGAGGGACTGCTGGCTCTGTCTAAGGGAATTGAACGGAAGATGGGCCGCTATAGCCGGTCCGGTGAGCCGCGCATTATCGATATCGATATCCTTTTCTATGGGGATAAGGTCGTGGATACGCGCGACCTCGTTATTCCTCATCCTAAAATGGAGGAGCGGTCTTTCGTTCTGGTGCCCCTCGCCGAAATCGCCCCCGACCTCGTTCATCCGGTGCTGAAAAAAAAGATAAAAGAGATGAACCAGGCGATTAAGGAGAAGCAGGGCGTTATGAAATTTGACGCTAAATAGGGGAGTGCGTAGCGAGAGGGGGCGAAGTGGGGATGAAAATCCCTCTCTTATCTCCCTTTACGAAAGGGAGATGTCGATACCCCAAGGGGAGTGCGTCAGCGAGAGGGGGCGCAGCCCTTATCGGCGCAGGGCGTCTAAGAGGGGCGCCAGCCCCTCTTCTATTTATTCCACCTCTCCTTAAAGGAGAGAGGGACAAAGGGGGTGAGGTCAATGTATGAAATAACCGTCGAAAAGCATTTCGAAGCCGCCCACTTTCTGCGGGGCTATCGGGGCAAGTGCGAGAACGTCCACGGCCACCGCTATAAGGTGGTGGTAAAAATTGAGGCTTTAAAGCTGAACAAAATCGGCCTGGCCTATGACTTTACCGATTTGAAGGGGCATCTGAAGGAAATACTAGACCGCTACGACCATGCCTGCCTGAATGACATTAAACCCTTCGATAAGATAAATCCATCGGCAGAAAACATCGCCTCGACTATCTTTAAAGAACTCAAGAAAAAGCTTTCCGCCGACCCCGTTCATTTAACGGCTGTTGAAGTCTGGGAGTCACCGGAGCAGGGCGTTAGCTACCACCCTTAAACTTTAGCTTGTTGCGGCAGCAGGTTCGGTATCCCGTCCGTGATAGGGTAGACTACATTACACTTCCCGCACCGCAGAGAGCCCTTGATTACCTCCCCTTTTCCCTCCTCCTCCACCTTGAGCTCCAGCTTACACTTGCACACCGGGCAGACCAGGATATCGATTAAAGAGCGTTTCATGGGAGTATTATAGCATGAAATGGCTACGTATCAGAATTATAAACCTCACAGAAGGCGCGCATAAGTAAATTCACGCCATTTAGATATTCCTGTAAAGTTAATGTTTCATCACCCTCAGGTTTTGCTAGTTGTAGAATAGCAGTCTCGGCAATGTAGAGTTCATCTCCTTCTCGCTCACTATATAAACAATACTTTTTATTTATTAGTAAACAACGTCGTCCTTCTTTCTCTCCCCATTCACTTCTAATATCAAGTCCTAAGTCTTCTCTCAACTCCCACTCAGGCATTTTACCTAGTCTTTTTAGTTTTCCAACTGCGCCATCCGGCGGAGGAGTGCGTGGGATCTTCGTTTTCTCAATAGAAAGCTCTTTTTCTTGTGATTTTGTTTCTACTTTGGGGCCTGTTTTTTCTTCTGGAGATTTCCTGCCTTTATCTTCTCTGGGTTTACCTATAAGTTCACTATATTTATCAAGTATTTTCATCGCCTCTATCATCATGTCTCTTACTTGAGCTACTCTTTTTTTCTCCTCGCGAGTTATAGTCTCCTCTTCTTTTTGTCCTTGTAATTCTTTAATATGAGGCGCTAAAATGCGATACATAATATCATTAACTTCTCCCCACGTGGGAGAGTCAATATCAAAGCCAGTTTTATCAGGTAATACTGGCACTTTTGTTGGCAGTTCAACTTCACCTATTAACGTTCCCAATGAAGCTTTGCTTCGAAAATCAGGATGCCCGAAATATTCACCGCTACATATAAGACGTCCTTTTCTTAGCAAACGCATACCACCTATTATTCTTGGCCCACCTTTCACTCGCACATCACGTTTCAAACGCGCAATCCAACCAGTTAGATATAATCCTTGTGGTGTCCTCTCTTTGATTATTTCACGATTATAACCTTCATATAATGGGAGATTAAGTGGAGAAACAGGATCGTCATAATTTACCGTAATTTTTACTTTGCCTTCCTCTAAGTATTTCCGGTAAATATTAGATAATTCTTCTTTTATACGCTTTTTGTCTTGTCGGTGTGGCTTCAATTTTCTAATTTCGAACTTACAATAACCTAAATTATGCCTTTTTTTATTTTCATCTCTTTTGGCGACAGCTTTATAGCTTTTTTCATTGCTAGATGTATCATCCCAATTCTCTTCTTGAATTTCCCATAACCATGGTTCATCCCATCTTTTGGTTTGGACTATCCAAGCCCTACCTATATAACCCATCGCAGCTTTGCCACCCTGCCCGTATTCACCTATAGCATTGGTCTTATGTCCACCACCCCAATCTAGCCACTCGTTGAGTTCTTTTGGACCCATACCATTCCCACCGATGTTCTCAACCACTATACTGTTCTTTGTTATAACAATATTTATATCAAGGAAGTCACCACCATGGAACCCGTCAAACCCATCGAATGCATTGTCCACCAATTCTAAAAGCGCTACGGTTAAACTAGAGAATTGCGCCATTGTAGACCTAAGAATCTTTCTTGAGAGTCTTTCTTTAATTATTACAGGTTCTGGTATTTCAGCAATTATATTTTTTCCTCCATTCATTCCTTTCACCTCCCCATTTTTTTCATATCTGACTATTCTACTTTTACATAATATTATACCACTAGTGTCTAGTCTAAATAGTTTGGAGTGTCTAAGAGGGGCGTCAGCCCCTCTTTCCTATCCTCCCCCTTGTAAAGGGGGATTGAGGGGGATTTTCGTTCCCAACTTCCCATCCCTCTAAAAACCAATTTAGGTTTTCAGCTCTCCTTGCACCCCCTCACCTTTTGCGCTAAAATAGGCTTGTTTACCTATGGATACACTTATGATTAACCATCCTGTACTGGTCCTGAACCAGAGCTACGAGCCGCTCACCG
>CAZEUJ010000137.1:0-5061 GCA_964514525.1 uncultured Dehalococcoidaceae bacterium | reverse complement strand
AGATTTATCAATGGGCGAAACAATGCGCCTAAATACCGGAGAATCGGTATTGCTATTATTACCTGGCTCTTCAACGTGGGCGCCAAGAGCAAGATATCTGATGCCCAGAGCTGCTATCGGGCCTACGGGAAGAAGGCGCTGAATTTACTCAATATCACCGAGAATGGCTTTGGTTTTAGCGTTGAATTATTAATTGAAGCTAGAAAAAAAGGCCTTATCATTACTGAGGTGCCCATTTCTTGTATTTATAACTCCGCCAGCCATAGTATCGACCCGATAACTCATGGTCTTATTGTAGCCTTACCGTGCTGAAGGTTCGACTTTAAAACCTGCTGCGTATGTCGATTGATGGTAAAGGCGCTTGACGCGAGGACACGGGGAATAAGAGTGGGCGTGCCTGGCATAATCAAGTCGTAACCAGATATAATAAATAGTCCTGAAACTTTGGTTAATGACACCCCTCTCATTCTAAAGGAGGAATAGTGTGGAACAACACCTGGCAGAGTATAAAGGTAAGAACATTCTGATTACGGGTGGCGCCGGCTGCATCGGCTCCAACCTTACCAAAGCTCTTATTAACACGGGGGCGGCTAAAATTATGGTTCTCGACGACCTCTCGGCCGCCGCCAGGTGGAATGTGCCTGTCGACCCCACTGTCGTCTTCGTCAGGGGAAGCGTACTTGATGATGAAGTCCTTAAGTTTGCTTTTTCCCGGAAGGTCGACTACGTTTTTCACCTCGCCGCCCATTTCGCTAACCAGAACTCGGTGGACAACCCTGAGACGGACTTGCTGGTTAACGGGCAGGGGACACTTAAGGTCTTGCAGTACGCTCACCTGGCCAAAGTGACCCGGGTGGTCTTCGCTTCCTCAGGGTGCTCGGTCTATGGCAGTCAGGCACCTCTGCCTCTTAGGGAAAGCTTCGTTTCGCTCCACCTGGATACCCCGTATCAGATCACCAAACTCCTGGGCGAGTTGTACTGCAACTTTTTCAATAACTACTACGGCTTACCGGTAGCCATCGCCCGCTACTTTAATGTCTACGGACCCGGCGAGATACCCGGTGCCTACCGCAACGTTATCCCCAACTTTATCTGGTGGGCACTCCATAAGCGGCCTCTGCCGATTACCGGCACCGGTGAAGAGACCCGTGACTTCACTTTCGTCTCCGATATCGTTGACGGCACGTTGCGACTGGGCATCATTCCTGAAGCTGTTAACGATGCCTTCAACCTGGCTTCGGAGACGGAGACTAAGGTGAAGGACATAGCCAATCTAGCAAATGAATTGACCGGCAATACCAGCGGCGTGGCGTTTACCGCCCGCAGAGATTGGGACCAGATTGTCCGCCGTCGTGCGTCCGTTGATAAGGCGCGAAAGGTGCTGGGGTACCAGCCTAAAGTCGATATGAAAACAGGGGTTAAAAAAACTTATGACTGGATTGTAGAAAACAAGGATAAGATAGAAAACAGCGCTAAATTTTAGTTGGAAGGACAGGTTAGCAGGAATTATGGTTTCGACTAAAGAAGTGCCCGCCCCCCTCACCTCAGAGGGAGATGGCTTGAAAAGGTGCACCAAATGCGTCTTACCCGAGACGTTCCCGGGAATAACGTTTGATGAAAATGGAGTGTGTACTTATTGTCTTGACCTGCCCCCGAAAGTGATTCCAAAATTACCGTGCAGCCGGGCTTCATATACTGGCTGACGGTCCGGCTGGCATTGACAACGTAGGAAAGGTCCGGCTCTTTGGATTTGGTCACCGGGGTAGGTACGGCGATGATAATAAAATCGGCTTCCCGAATCAGCTGCGGGTCGGTAGTGGCAACGAAATTGCGATTGCCATTAGAATTAGAGTTTATCGCTTTTACCCGTTTGGCGTTCATATCAAAGCCGATCACCTTAAAGTGACGGGAAAAAGCCTCGGCAAGCGGTAGACCCACGTATCCCAGACCCACTACCGTAATAATCGCCTTCTTCACGCTCTTTTCCGGTACATCATCGGCTATGACGGGCTTTTTTGCATCAATTACCATTGTTGAACGTCCTTATAGTTTCCCGTAATCCGTCTTCTAAACTATACCTACATGAATAACCGATAGACTTGGCCAGGGTGATATCCGCCAGGCTGTCCCTGATATCGCCGACCCTCGGTTTTTTATAGATTGGTTGCAGGTCTTTGCCTACAATCTTGGTAATATTTTGGGCAAGCTCATTTATGGTAGTCCTGTACCCGGTTCCCACATTGATGACGCCCGTAATGGGACTTTCGCTGGCGATGATATTGGCTCTAACTGCATCCTGCACATAAGTCAAATCTCGGGTCTGAAAGCCGTCTCCGTAGATAACGGGTCGTACCTCCTGGAGGACGCAGGATATGAAACTTGGGACGACGGCCGTATATTCTGAATTCTGGTTCTGCCGCGGACCGTAGATATTGAAATATCTGAGGCAGACAGTCGGCATCCCGTAGATTTTATGAAATAGCATGCAGTAGTGTTCGCCAACCAGTTTCGTCAGTGCGTAAGGCGAGCGTGAATCAGGTACCATGTCTTCCGTCTTGGGGAGGGTGGGATTATCGCCGTAAACGGATGATGAAGAGGCAAAGATGACCTTCTTGACTTTATTGTTCCTGGCGGCGATAAGCACATTCAGGGTACCGGTAACGTTTACCTCGTTGGTGGTTAAAGGGTCCTGTATACTGCGTGGCACGCTCGGGATGGCTGCCAGGTGAAAGACATAATCAATGCCGTAAAAAATCCTATCGAGCAACTGCCGGTCCAGAATACTGCCCGTGATAAGCGTTACGTTCTTTTTATCAACGAGATCGATTACATTTTTAACGTTGCCTGTGGATAAATCATCGATAATGATGACGTTATTATCGGCAGCCACTTCATGGGCAAGGTTGGAACCGATAAAGCCGGCGCCGCCGGTAATTACTATTCTCTTGTTCTTCATTCAACCCTGGACCTTATTTTTAAATTTTTTATTTTACCGTGACCGATTTGGCCAGGTTCCGTGGTTTATCCGGGTCTTTACCTCGTTCCAGCGCGAGGTAGTAAGCGAGGAGATGGAGTGGGGCGATGGACACCATGGGATATAGAAAATGATCCACTCGCGGGATCTTTATCCAGGTATCGTAAAGTTCGTCATTGGTATCCGATACGCCGATGATATAGGCTCCCCTCGCCTTGGCTTCCATACCGTTGCTCAAAGTCTCGCGGAAGGTATCGTCGCTGGGGCAGATGACTACCACCGGGGTTCCTTCTTCCATCAGTGCCAGGGTTCCGTGCTTCAGTTCTCCGGCCGGCAGACCTTCGGCATGGATATAAGAAACCTCCTTTAATTTCAGGGCCGCTTCGGAAGCTATAGGAAAGTTTATCCCTCTGGCAATGTAATAGAAATCCCTGGCGTTTTTGAATTCCTCGGCGAGTTCTTTTAGTTCTGTTCCATTGTTTTTTAGTGTTTTTTCCAGCTCATCGGCAATGTTTTTAAGAGCGTTGACAGCCTGTTCGAACTTGTTGCACATAGCATATGCCAGTAAATAAAAAACGGCCAGCTGGCTTGCCAGCGATTTGGTCGCCGCCACGGCTATTTCATGACCGCAACCTAGATATATGACGTCATCGCTCATCCTGGCAAGCAACGAGCCGTATCTATTGACGATAGAAATAATTTGCGCCCCGTTAGCCTTAGCTCTCTTGACGCCTTCGATTACGTCGGCGGTTTCGCCGCTCTGGGAGATAGCGATAACCAGGGTATTTTTATCAACCGACTGGGAGAAATATTGAAACTCTGAGGCCATGACCACTTCGCAGAATTTCTTGGCCACGTCGGAAAACAAATATCTGCCCACCAGAGCGGCATATCTTGAGGTGCCGCAAGCGGTGATAATCACCTGCCTGGCCCTCAAGATATCCATGGCTATTCGGGTAAAGACCTTTTCATCCTGTACGATCGCTTTTCTGATTGCCTGAGGTTCTTCCATTATTTCTTTGTGCATGAAATATTCATAATCTTCTTTATCGTAGTTCTGGTTTTTTACATCCAGGGCGCTTACCTTCTTTTGGATTTCCTTCCCTTCGATATTACGGAATTCCACCTTGTCCCGGCTTAATATGGCTAGTTCATCATCATCGATGTAAATGACTCGGTCACAGTCCTGCAGCGAAAGGACATCACTGGTGGCGAAAACCCCCTTCTCCCCCACGCCGATGACCAGAGGATTATCTTTCTTAACAGCAAACATCTTCCCGGGTGTATAAACTGAGATAACGATGAAGGCATAGGAGCCTTTTATCTGTTGACAGGCCAATCGGATGCCTTCTTCTAATGTGCGCCCTTCTTTTAAGTAATCTTCTAAAAGATGGGGGATGACCTCAGAATCCGTCTCGGAGGTAAAGACATGTCCCTTTCCTCTGAGTACCTGGCGGAGTTCCTGATAGTTCTCGATGATTCCGTTATGGACTACCGCTATCTTCCCGGTGCAGTCGGTATGAGGATGGGCATTTTCTCGGGTCACGCTTCCATGGGTTGCCCATCTGGTGTGAGCGATAGCGGTATTACCGGGGAGTTCGCCCAGTTTAAGGAGTGAAACCAGGTCGTCAATCCTGCCGACGCCTTTCTTGAGGTACAAGCTCCCGTTCACACCGCTGACCATGCCCGCTGAGTCATAGCCGCGATATTCTAACTTTCTGAGTCCTTGCACCAAAATTGGAGCTGCCGATTCATTACCTACGAAACCGATTATTCCGCACATACCTATTCCTTCCATATGTTTATAATCGGTATTACCCAGTTCACTAGATTTACTCGATAATACCGTTTGATTTGTATTAAAGATGATTACTAATAAATCTTAGTCTTTTCAGGTTAGGAAATAGTGGATTCAAGGTTAGGATTAGGTTAGAAAGTTACTAAAATTATCTTTTCCTAAGCGTTCCACACGTTTGGAGTGCCTTCCGGATGAGGGCCGGATTATAACCTTCGAAAAAGGCACTATGGCTCATGCCGGGGGCGTCAAAGGATATTATCTCACAATGATATCAGTCTTTATTCCAGTC
>CAZEUJ010000136.1:0-5112 GCA_964514525.1 uncultured Dehalococcoidaceae bacterium | reverse complement strand
GAAATACACCCCGGCGCCCATATCGGACGGAGGTGCTTCATCGACCACGGGGCGGGGGTTGTCATCGGAGAAACAGCGGAGGTAGGCGATGACGTGCTGATGTACCAGGGATCCAGCCTAGCGGGGACCTCCCCGAAAAAAGAGAAACGTCATCCTACTATCGGCAATAACGTGGTGATTGGCGCCGGGGCAATAGTGTTAGGCGCTATTACTATCGGGGACGGCGCCAGGATAGGTGCCGGCTCGGTAGTGATACACCCGGTGCCGCCGGGAGTGACGGTAGTCGGCATCCCCGGCAGGGTCGTCACCAAACAGGACAAGACCATTACCGAACTCGAACACGGAAGGCTGCCCGACCCCGTCGCGGAAGCCATCAGGCTCGTCCTTAAAGAGTACGACGGGCTCGAACAGCGCCTGGAAAAACTCGAAAGCTTGAGCGGCCTGGCAATCCCGCCCGACGAACTCCAGGAAAGCCGGCAGGAAATAGAAAAAGAATTCAATCGGGGCGGTGGGATTTAGGTCAGACGCTATTAATTCTTAATCAACGCGGGGAGACTCGGATGAAGGTAAAGTTCAGCCAGGTGAGCGAAAAGGCAATAACCCGGGCGATAATCTCGGAATTCACCCAGGATTTCATCGAATACGTCGAAAGCGACTGTATCATCATCGGCGGGGGCCCCAGCGGGCTGGTCGCCGCACGCAATATCGCCAGGGCAGGTAAAAAGGCAGTTATCATCGAGCGCAATAACTACCTCGGAGGGGGATTCTGGAGCGGCGGATACCTCATGCCCAAGGTAACGGTAAGGCACCCCGCCGAAAAGCTCCTCGACGAGCTGGGCGTGCCGTACAAAATCGTCAGTAAAGGGCTGGCCGTCTGCAACGCCCCCCACGCCTGCGCCAGCCTCATCGCCAGCGCCTGCGCTGCCGGGGTCAAGGTCTTCAACATGACCATGCTCGAAGATTTAGTCATCAAAGAAGGCAAAGTATGCGGGGCGGTCATCAACTGGTCACCCATTGCCTCGCTGCCGCGTCAGGTAGCGGCGCTCGACCCCATCGCAATCGAGGCGAAGGTCGTCATCGACGCCACCGGACATGACGCTACGGTCGTGAAAAAGCTCGAACAGCGCGGGCTGATAAAGTGCAAGGGCGAAGGGGCGATGTGGATCGAGAAATCAGAAGATGCTATCGTGGAGCACACCGGCGAGTGCTACCCCGGACTTATCGTGACCGGCATGGCGGTAGGCACGGTCTACGGACTACCCAGGATGGGACCGACCTTCGGCTCGATGTTCCTTTCGGGAGAAGCAGCCGCTAAAGCAGCCCTGGAGAAAATAAAGTCGTGAAAGTTGCCATAGCCATGAGCGGCGGGGTGGACTCTTCCGTGGCGGCGGCCCTCCTCAAAGAAGCGGGGCATGACGTCACCGGCATAACGATGAAAATCGCACCGTCCGATAACAACTCCACTCAGGCCGAGACCGACGCGGCCAATGTCGCCTACCATATAGGAATACCTCATCATGTCGCGGATTTGCGGAATATCTTCACCCGACAGATTATCGAATACTTCTGCCGGGAATACGGGAGGGGTAGAACGCCCAACCCGTGTATCCTCTGCAACAAGTGCATAAAATTCGGCGCGTTGTGGGAAGAAGCTAAAAAACTGGGGGCGGAAGTTCTTGCCACCGGGCATTACGCCAGAATAGAAAAAGACAACAGACAGAGATATATCCTGAAAAAGGGACGGGACAGACAGAAAGACCAGTCGTATTTTCTCTGCCAGCTGACGCAGGGGCAATTAAGCCGAAGCCTGTTTCCCGTTGGCGAACTAACCAAAGATGAAGTACGAAAAATCGCCGCGGAAATGGGGCTGCCGAAGGCATCCCGACCGGAAAGCCGGGAAATCTGCTTCATCCCCGATAACGACCACGCGGGATTCCTCGAAAAATATATAGCACGGTCCGCCCGGCCGGGGCCGATACTGGACGAAGGGGGAAAAACGCTGGGGCAGCACCGCGGCATCACGTCTTACACCATCGGCCAGCGCAAGGGACTGGGTATAACCGCGGTCGAACCACTCTACGTGACCGCCATCGAAACCGACCGAAACGCGGTTATAGTGGGGACTAAAGAGCAGACGTATAGCACGGAGCTTACCGCCGGAGAACTCAACTGGATAGCCGTGCCAGCACCGGAGCACCCGATACACATTAAAGCAAGAATCAGATACCGCCACAAGGAGGCAGAAGCGACGGTAATACCGCAGGACGATAATACCGTGCACGTAATGTTTAACGAGCCGCAAATGGCCATTACGCCCGGACAGGCGGTAGTGTTTTATGACGGGGACAAGGTGATGGGCGGGGGCACTATAATAAAAAGAGGAAGATAACCATGGCAAAGATAATCGCGGTATGCAAGAGCGAGAAAAAGGGCACGAAAAAGACGCCTCAAGCTGAAATAATGATTAAAAAAGACTACGGCGTAGCCGGCGACGCCCACGCCGATTGCCAGACCCACCGGCAGGTGAGCCTGCTGGCGATAGAGAGCATAGATAAAATGCGCGGTAAGGGCTTCGATTTACAGTCGGGCGACTTCGCGGAGAACCTCACAACACAGGGCATCGACCTCTGTTCAGTGCCCATCGGCACCAGGCTGAGGCTGGGAAAAGGGGTGGTGCTGGAAATGACGCAGATAGGCAAGGAATGCCATGCCGCCTGCGCCATCCGCAAGCAGGTGGGCGACTGTATCATGCCGCGGGAGGGAATCTTCGCTAAGGTAATTCGCGGCGGGCGCGTCAGGCCGGGCGACTCCATAGAAATAAACGAAGAAAAGTCTAAAACGCAGGATAAAAATGTCGAATAAAATCCTGAAGACGGTCGAGTACACGCGGGTCAACGGCGGCTGCACCGCCTCATGTGAGAGAATCGTTAAGGAGACCGCCCTGACAATGACGGTCAATGGGAAGCACTTCGCGACGGCGATGCTTTTAGCCACACTCGAAAAAGAGTTCGTCGTCGGGAACTTATACGTCCAGGGGGTCATCCAAAGTGCTGATGATATAGCTTCGCTGACCATAAAAAACAACGTCGCCGAGGTAAAGTTGTCCGGGAAAAAGAAAAGTAATGCTGTTTCGCCGGCAATACATTCCGACCTCAAAGTGAGCCAGGAAGATATTTTCAATTGCGTCAAAGCTATTTTAAAGTCGGAAGTATTTACCGAGACCGAGGCGGTCCATTCTGCGGGCCTTTTTCTTAACGGTAAAGAGACCATATGCATCGCGGAAGACCTGGGGCGGCACAACGCCCTGGACAAGGTAATCGGCTACGGACTGCTCCATGACATCGACTTCAGTCGGACGGTGGCGGCTTCCACAGGCCGGCAGCCCTCCGAGATGATATTAAAGTGCCGCAACGCGGGCATCCCGATAATCGCCACCAAGGGCGTGCCCACCACCCTCGCCGTGGAAATCGCCGAGAAAGCCAGGATAACCATCGCGGGGCTGGTGAGGGGAAATACCATGATAGTCTACTCGCACCCGGAGAGAATAGAGGGCGGGGATGGAAAGTAATGACACAGGCTACAGAAAGTGGACGCCCACCTCGAAAACAATCGAATGCCGGAAGCTGGCCAACGGGCGGTTTACACGAGCGGAAACCAGCATAATTATCGAAAAAGAACTGCCTATCTATATTAACGGGCAGCACCTGGTCACGGCCTCGATAACGCCGGTCATGGAAAAAGAATTCGTTATCGGCTACCTGTTCGGGCAGGGATTCATCAATAATCTGAAAGAGGTAATATCCGCGGAGATAGAAAATAATACCGCGCAGGTGCGGCTGAAAGATACCGGCAAGCTAGCAACGAGCACACAAAAGGCCAGCTACCGCATCGTCTCCGGCGGGGGCAGGGTGGCTTACGCCGTTGAGACGGACCTGCCGGAGATACGCAACCACCGGAAAATCAGGCAGCAAATCATCTTTAAGGCGATGAACACACTTTTTGAAACAGCCAGGATGTACCGGGAGACGGAAGGCGTCCATGCCGCGGGACTGTTCACCACCGAAGCCAGCCTCATCTGCATCGTGGAAGATATCGGCCGGCATAACACCCTCGATAAGGTCATAGGCTACGCCCTTTTAAACAAAGTCGATTGCGGCAGCACGTTTTTAGTCTCGACCGGCCGGATGGCCTCGGAGATGGTCGCCAAAATCTGCCGGGCGGGAATCCCTCTAGTAGCCTCCAAGACGGCCGTCACCGACAAGGGGCTGGAAATCGGCCGGACACACGGACTGACCATCGTCGGCTTTGTGCGCGATGCCGGGACGCGCATCCATACCGACATGGAAGTCAGGGTCATCGAACGGGCGGGGATGAAAATTTACACTGGCGCCGGCAGGGTGCCCTGTGAAGAAGACCGGGCATGAGGTAAAATAGACAATACGATGAGCAGTCAAAGAGACGATGCCCTGAAAGCGCAAATCCTGAAACTCAAGAAGGAGAGAAAGGCCGTCATCCTCTCCCACAACTACCAGCGCGGTGAGGTCCAGGACATCGCCGATTTTGTCGGCGACTCCCTAGAACTCAGCCAGAAGGCCGCCAAAACCGACGCCGAGGTAATCGTTTTCTGCGGCGTCCATTTTATGGCCGAAACAGCCGCTATTTTGAATCCGGGAAAAACCGTCCTGCTGCCGGACGCCAGCGCCGGGTGCCCCATGGCCAACATGATTACCGCCGAGCAGCTAAAGCAACAAAAACAGAAAATGCCCAACGCCACCGTGGTCACCTACATTAACTCCACCGCCGCCGTCAAGGCAGAATCCGACTACTGCTGCACATCAGCCAACGGGGTCAAGATCGTCGCCAGCATAGATAACACGGAGATAATCTTCATCCCGGACCAGTACCTAGGCGATTTCATCGCCAGAAGGACCGGAAAAACACTAACGCTCTGGCCCGGCTACTGCCCCACCCATGTACGCATCCTGCCCGAAGATATTATCAACCGCAAACAGGAGCACTCCAAAGCCAAAGTGGTGGTGCACCCCGAATGCCGGCCGGACGTCATCGCCCTGGCCGACGAAGCCCTCAGCACCAGCGGCATGATACGCTACG
>CAZEUJ010000135.1:2322-5137 GCA_964514525.1 uncultured Dehalococcoidaceae bacterium | reverse complement strand
TTAATACTTTCCGTATTCTTTCGCCGCCGCCATCATGGCGCGCAGGTTGTCCGGGTTGCCAATGTCCATATACGCGCCGGCGGTCAATATATAGCCACTCCCCGGCGCGCAGGTTTCGATAAGCTTGCGGCAGCGTTCCTTGACTTCTTCGGGCTTTCCGGTACACATCACCGATACGGGCACATTGCCCGCGATACAGGTGTGACCCAGTATTTTTTTAGCTTTAGCCATATCCATATGTTCGAAGAACCAGATTACCGAGCTACGGGGCATATCCTTAATAATATGCAGACGGGGCTCATAATCGCCCTCGGCAAAGGGCAAGGGGACAAGGCCTTCGTTAACGAGTCCCATCATGACCTCTTTAAGGGTAGGCCAGTAGAACTCCTCGAACTGCCGGTTGGACATGAAACCGCCGGTGCCTTTGTGCAGCGGTATGAAGACAATCGGGCAACTGGAGACATTAGCCGAAGCAATTCCCTCGCTGATGGCTATCGGGGTCAATCTGGCCATGGCTTCGTGGAGCTTATCCGGTCTCTTGAACATGTCCATCATGATGCCGCGCGTGCCTCTTAAAAAATCCCCGACCATGTCAAAGGGCGCCTGGGACATGCCGCCCCAGACGTTAGGAAAACCGGCGGCAAGCGCTGCCTGCCCCACTTCATCGACCGCCGCCGCCCATTTCGCGGCTTCTTGAGCGGCATCGAACAGTGCCTCGTAAGCCCGGCGTATCTCTGGGTCGGCGAACTGCATAATGTATCCCACCGGTATGGCCACAAAAGGGGTCAGCGGTCTCATTTTCCGGAATGCCTCCAGCGCCCCCGCGGAGCGGGGCAAAAAATACCTCTGGAGATAATCGGCGGGGTCGTTGATGAGTAAATCATACTCTTCCGCAGGCATGTATTCCCCCTCGATGTACTGGTGCGAGGTCGCGCCGTCGGGCAGGCCGTGCCCCGGCCACTTTTGTATTTTGTAATCAATCATGTCCAGTACCCTGGCGGGAAAGACAAGGCTGGGAGGGAAAAAACAGTCCATATCATCAAAATCGCGCAGGAATTTCATCCAGGCGCGCTTCAGCTCATCATAATCGTTCATCACTGTTTTCATGTTCGTGCCGGCATAACGGGCCGGGTAATATTGCACGGGCGTGATAACGGGTACACGGTCGGGCTTCTCCAGCTTTATCGCCTTGATGAACCGGGTGACGCGTTCACGGTACAGTCTCCCCGCTTCCGGGCTGGCGAACTTAATATCGGGAGAAAGCCAGCGCTTAAAACGCTCCTCGCGCTTTTCCTGCCAGGTCATCTCTTCCCACTTTTTTGCTGCCGCCATTTTCATCACCCCCTGTACCCGGAACTATAATAGGATAACCGGTAACCGGGATACAAACTACACACCATCTTAAATTCAAAACTCAAAGCTTAAAATCATAACGCAAAACTCAAAGCTAGTTCAGTTTTAGCTTTTAAGTTATGGCTTTGACTTTTACTCTTTGAGTTTTCAGTTATAACTAATAAATACCGTACTCATCACGGGCTTCGACGATGGCGCGAAGGTTGGCCGGGTCGCACTTATCTACACTCGAGCCCAGCGACAACATATAGCCGCCGCCCTTGCCGCACTCATTGATGAGCTTTTTACAATAGTCCTTGATTTGCTTCGCCGTATGCGTATAAAGCTGGGCCGCGGTGACATTACCGGCGATACATGCCGTATTGCCAAGGATTTTCTTGGCCTTGAAGATATCAGTTTTTTCAAAAGTCCATATCACCCCTGTCCTGGGAAGGTCGGTCAAATATTCCAGGCGTGTGTTATAGCTGCCGTCCACTACCGGGGAAGGTACACAACCTTCGTTGATCAGTCCCATCAGCAGCTTGCGATAAGACGGCCAGTAAAATTTCTCGAACTGCTTGATGCCCATGAAGGAGTCGTCGCCCTTATGCATGGGGATAAAAATCTGGGGGCTTTTAGCCATATTGGCCATGGCTAAGGCCGATTCCAGGCTCTGCTGGGTGATTACCTCCAGCGTTTCCAGCAATTTTTCCGGTTGCCGGTACATGTCCATCACCGAGCCCCGGGTGCCGCGCAGCATATCCGCTACCGTATCGAAGGGGGCCAGCGCCATGCCCCCGCCGGATGGCGGAAAGCCCATTTCCAGAGCTATCCTGGCGCATTCCATGTTGATCTTCATATGCTGGGCGTTTTCCTGGCTGGCTTTCCAGATAGCCTTAAAAAATTTCTGGAAGACCGGGTCCTGGCACATCATCATGAGGCGCATCGGCAGCCCCTGGTAATTGGAAAACGAAGGCACGTTCGCGAAAGGCGCGAAAGCTCCGTAAGCGCGCGGCAGGAAGCAACGGAGACCGAAATCGAACTGGTCTTTCAGAAAATGGTCGTATTCATTGGCCTTCATATATTCATCTTCCACGAAGTTGTGGAGAGAGGCGTCATCCGGCAGGCCATGGCCCGGCCATTTCTGCGTCTTAAGGTCCAGGACTTCGTTGACTTTGGCGGACATGATGCCCGGATTATCGGCGGAGTCTATATCATACTCCTGGAGGAATTTCTTCCACGCCGGGATTATTTTTTTATA
Organism: uncultured Dehalococcoidaceae bacterium; assembly: GCA_964514525.1. Lineage (GTDB taxonomy): Bacteria > Chloroflexota > Dehalococcoidia > Dehalococcoidales > RBG-16-60-22 > JBFYTX01. Next base: position 2,544 of record CAZEUJ010000135.1, on the reverse strand, counting down.
ATCGTCGAGGACCTCTTTGAGCGTAAGACCGGCGTTGTAAGCCACGATGGAGCCGGCGGGAATATGGAGCGGGACCCTATCGGGAATCTCCATTTTAATGGCTTTTATGATACGCGTGAGTTTGGCTTTATATCTCTTTTCAGCTTCAGGCGAAATCTTCAGGTCAGCGGTATCGAGCCACTTTTTAAATCTCTGCTCCCGCTTTTCCTGCCAGGTCATCTC
>CAZEUJ010000135.1:0-2222 GCA_964514525.1 uncultured Dehalococcoidaceae bacterium | reverse complement strand
TTTCCGTATTCCCTAGCGGCTGCCATCATCGCCCGGAGATTTTCCGGATTGCCTTCATCGACGTTGGCGCCGCCGGCGAGGACATAGCCGCCGCCTTTGCCGCATCCCTCGATGAGTTTGCGGCAGTGTTCTTTAACCTGCTGCGGAGTGCCCGTCATAATCAGCGAGGTGGGTACGTTGCCGATAATGCAACACCTGCCGCCGATTTTTTTCTTGGCCTCGAAGATATCCGTCTGGTCGAAGTACCAGGCTACGGTCCCTTTAGGAAAGTCGCCGATAATATCCAACCGTTTATTATAGCTGCCTTCGGCGAAGAGGATGGGGAAGACGCCTTCGTTGACCAGCGCCATGACGACCTTATAAAAAGTGGGCCAGTAGAAGGTCTCGTACTGCTTGACGGACATGAAGCTGTCAGCGCCTTTGTGCAGCGGCATGATGATGATGGGGGCAGCCGCGTTCGCCACCGCGGAGAGCGCCCCTTCAATGGCGATAGGGGCAATCCTCTCCATGGCTTCATGGACCTTTTGCGGGCGCTGGAACATGTCCATCATTATCCCCTGAGTACCGCGCAGCGTGTCCCCCAGTGTATCGAACGGGGCTTTAGCCAGGCCGCTCATAACACCCGGGAACCCGGCCGCCAGCGCTTCCCCGGCGATTTCACCCACGGCGGCTATCCACCGCAGGCTTTCGGAGCCGGCTTTCAATAAGGCTTTGAAGCCTGCCTGCACGTCAGGGTTACCAAAAGGCAGAAAGGACTGAATAGCGATTTCTTCAAAGCTGGTCCACGCCGGCAGCTGCGTGAAGCCTTTAAGAGCGCCGAAGACCCGCGGCATATACTTGCGCAGCCAGAAATCAGAGGGGTCCCTGATCAGGGCATCGTACTCGTCCGGTTTCATCCATTCGCCTTCCACCGCCTGGTAGGAAAGCGTGGTCTTGGAAAGGCCGTGCCCCGGCCACTTATACAGCTTGTAGTCCACCGCTTCCAGCGACCGGCCGGGCGGCACAAGTGCGGGGGGAACGTAGGTATCACCGTCGAAATCGTGCAGCAGCTTCCGCCAGGCACGCTTCATCTCGTCATAGTCGTACATCACGGTGCCGAGGTTAGTGCCGGCGTAGTAAGCCGCATAAAAGCCGGTGGGCAGGATGCAGGGGACCCTGTCCGGCTTTTGTAATGAAAAGGCTTTAGCGAACCTGGTGACTCTCTCTTTATAGAGTTGCTCGGCTTGCGGGCTGGAAAAAGAAACACCCGGCGGAGAAAGCCACCGCTTAAAGCGTTGTTCCCGCTTTTCATCCGGGGATAACTCCGCCCATTCCTTTGCCATATTAGCTCGCACTAATCCATTTCTTTGCCAGAGCGACCGCCGCCATGGCGTCCTTGCCGTAGGCGTCCGCTTTGGCGTACTTCCTTACCTCGTCGTCCATCTGGCCGCCGCCAATCATAATCTTAAGATTCTTTCTCAGGCTGGCTTTCTCCATCGCTTCAATGGTCTCTTTCATGGCATCGAAGGCGGGGGTGAGGAATCCGCTCAAACCGAGAATCGGCGCCTTGGTGTCCTGGACGGCTTTAACGAACTTTTCCTTGGATACATCGACGCCGAGGTTGGTGACCTCGAAACCGTTGACGTCCAGCATGAAATCGACGATGTTCAGACCGATGTCATGGATGTCACCGGCCACCGTGCCGATAACGACCTTGCCCAGTCGCTTTTGCTTAACATCGCCCTTAAGATGGGGTTTGACCAGTGCAGTAATTTCCTTGAGAAGCTCACCGGAAAAGACCAGCTCCGGGAGGAAGTACTCGCCGCCGGCGAAACGCTTGCCGACGATCTCCATACCCTTCCGGCCGTCCTCCAGGATTTTCAGGGGGTCTTCCTTAGCATCCAGTCTCTTCTTTGTCAGCTTGATTACCTCGTCCTCCTTCAAATCCGCCAACAGGTTAACAAAGTCTCCAGACATACCTAAATCCTCCTTCTTAATATATATGGTATTTCTGAGAATCGGTGGGGTTGCCGTTCGATTCTGGTCGCCCCACCTGCAAGGCAGTATATCAATGCCCCAAAAAAAAGTCAACTTTTTTCATGGTCTAAATGGGGGCGTTTTTCTCATCATGTTTTAATCCGCCTTTTCTTTACAACAATGGACTTTTGGGCTAAAATAATATGGCTTTAAGCGGGTGTAACTCAGTGGTAGAGTGTTTGCTTCCCAAGCAAAAGGTCGCGAGT
>CAZEUJ010000134.1:0-5230 GCA_964514525.1 uncultured Dehalococcoidaceae bacterium | reverse complement strand
CAGCTGATGAAGATGAACTATAAGGTGACGGAATGGGTGGAGAACAAAAAGCTCGCCTTCAAGGTGACATCCGGCTCGCTGAAGAAAGACGACCAGGTCTGGAGTATCGAGCCCACATCAATGGGAAGCCGATTTACCATGTTTGAGGACCTGGAGATGGGGATTTTAGGCAAGATTGTCGCGCCTTTCATCAGGATGATGGTTGGCAAAGACATGGAGAAAATACTGCCTAATTTGAAGAAAGTAGCCGAGACATAACAGGGCGTTAATAAGTAGCTAAGCGGGTAACGAAAATCCCCCTTAGTCCCCCTTTTTCAAAGGGGGACACTAAAAGAGTTGTTTAAGAAGGGTGAAACCCTTTTTCTATTCTCTTCCCCCTCTCCTTTGAAGGAGAGGGGGACACAGGGGGTGAGGTCAGGGGAAAAGGGGTGGTGGATAAAATCCTGAATTTAGAGTAAATTAGTAAGGGCGTTTAACTAAATAGGTGCACCATGAGCATGGACATGTTTGAAAAACAGGCCGACGAGCAGCAGATGCAGCAGGCGCCGCTGGCGACGCGCATGAGGCCCAACAGCCTCAACGGCTTCGTCGGGCAGGAACACATCCTCGGCAAAGGACGGGTACTCCGGCGCGCCATCGAGGCCGACCGCATCCCCTCGATGATTTTCTGGGGGCCGCCGGGGTGCGGCAAGACCACCCTCGCCTATATCATCGCCAACGGCACCGGGGCGTTCTTCGCCCCGGTCAGCGCCGTCAGCGCCAATGTCGCCGACCTCCGGCGCATCGTGGAACAGGCCAAGGAACGCCGCCAGGTACAGCTGCAAAAGACCATCCTCTTCATCGACGAGATCCACCGCTTCAACAAGACCCAGCAGGACGCCGTGCTCCCCTACGTCGAGGACGGCACCGTCATATTAATCGGCGCCACCACGGAAAATCCCTCCTTCGAGGTCACCTCACCCCTCCTATCGAGGAGTCGGGTCCTGCCGCTCAAGCCCCTCAACGCCGACGAAATCCAGGTCCTGATCCTGCGGGCGCTTAAAGACAAGCTCCTCGGCATCGGTGAATTGAACGTCGAACTCACACCAGAAGCGATGAATCACCTCATCAGCATGTCCCATAACGACGCCCGGATAGCCCTCAACACCCTGGAGACGGCCGCCCAGAGCACGCCGCCGGACGCCGAAGGCAAGCGCCTCATCACCCTGGCGGTCATCGAAGACGCCTTCCAGAAGCGGGCGGTGCTCTACGATAAAGGCGGGGAACAGCACTACGACCTCATTTCCGCCCTGCACAAATCGATGCGGGACTCCGACCCGGACGCCTCGATTTACTGGCTGGCCATGATGCTGGACGGCGGGGAAGACCCGCTGTACATCGCCCGCCGCATGATACGCTTCGCCTCTGAGGACATTGGCATGGCGGACCCTCAAGCACTGGTCGTGGCCATGGCGGCCCAGCAGGCGGTGCACTTCATCGGCATGCCGGAGGGCAACCTGGCGCTGGCCGAGGCGGCCGTCTACCTGGCTACCGCTCCCAAAAGCAACTCGTTATATGCCGCGTATTCGAAGGTGCAGGGGGAAATTAAAAAAGGTTCCAGCGAAAGCGTGCCGCTGCACCTGCGCAATCCGGTCACGCCGCTGATGAAGGAAATGGGCTACGGCAAGGACTACAAATACGCCCACGACTTCCCGGGGCACGTCGTGGACCAGCAGCACCTGCCCGATGCCCTTAAGGGCAAGCAGTTTTACACGCCGGGCAACCTGGGTTACGAGAAACAGATACAGGCCCGGCTGAAAGCCTGGTGGCTAAAGAAAAGTGGGCCGGGAGAAACAGGGGAACCGGCGGAGGGCAGTGAGGAAAAGGAAAGCTAACGCGATAAAGGAGAACCAGTTATGGTCAAGCTGTCTTTTATGCCCAAAGAGCAGAAGTTTTTCGACCTCTTCGAAGAGAGCGCCAAGAATATCATCAAGGCATCGCAGTCATTAAAAGAGATGCTGGACACCTGGCAGTTCATCGACAGCCGGGTGGCGGAAATAACCGAGCTGGAACATGAAGGCGACTCCATCACCCACCAGGTTATCTCGCTGCTGCACCGCACCTTCATAACGCCCTTCGATAGAGAGGACATCGCCCTGCTGGCCCATACCATGGACGATATCATCGATTTCGTCCATGCCACCGCCGATTCCATGTTCATCTATAAAATAACGAGCCCCACACAGAGGGCCAAAGAACTGGCCGACATCATCGTCCAGGGGGCGATCGAAGTGGAAAAAGCGGTACGCGGACTGAGGCACAAGTCCGAGTTCAAGCAAATCCTGGAGCGATGCGTGGAGATTAACCGATTGGAGAACATGGCCGACCGTGTCTATCGCGCCGCCATCGGCGAGATTTTTGAAAATACGTCCGATATCACGCAGATAATCAAATGGCGTGAAATCTACGAACACATGGAGAGCGCCACTGACCGGGCCGAGGACGTCGCGGACGTGCTCGAAGGGGTAGCCCTCAAGAATGCCTGATATCAGCTTCTTACTTATATTTACGCTGCTGCTGGTACTCGCCGCCGAATTCGTCAACGGCTGGACGGACGCCCCCAATGCCATCGCGACGGTCGTATCGACCCGCGTATTAAAGCCATCGCAGGCCGTGGTTATGGCGGCGGTACTGAATATCGTGGGCGCGATAGTGACGGGCACGGCGGTGGCATCGACCATCGGCCAGGGAATCGTCAGCCCCGAGGTCATCGGCCTGCCGGTGGTAGCCGCGGCCATGCTGACCATCATCGTCTGGAGCACGATAACCTGGCGTGTCGGCATTCCCACCAGCGAAAGTCATGAGCTTGTAGCCGGGCTAACGGGCGCTGGACTGGCGGCGGCCGGTTCCGGCGCGCTGCTCTGGGAGGGATGGCAAAAGGTACTCATCGGGCTGGGGTTCTCTACCTTGCTCGGTTTTGCCATCAGCGTCACGCTCATGGTAACAATTTACTGGATATTTCGGCGCGCCCACCCGGCAACGGTGACAAAATACTTCAGCAAATTGCAGATACTTTCGGCGGCTTTCATGGCGTTCAGCCACGGCAGCAACGACGGGCAGAAATTCATGGGCGTCTTCGCGCTGGTGCTGGTTCTGGGAGGGATATCCAGTCAATTTACCATCCCGATATGGATAATGCTGCTTTGCGGGGTAGTGATGGGGATAGGAACAGCCACCGGCGGCTGGCGCATAATACGCACCATGGGATTCAAACTTACGAGGCTCGAACCGGTGCACGGATTCACTGCGGAGACTTCGGCGGGGCTGTCCATTTTACTGGCATCTTCCCTAGGTATACCGCTGAGCACCACCCATACTATTAATGTATCCATCATTGGGGTAGGCGCAACGAAACGTCTTTCGGCGGTGAGATGGGGCGTGGCCGGTAATATCGTTGTAGCCTGGATACTGACGTTCCCGGTCTGCGGGCTGCTGGGCTATTTCTTTTCCTGGCTGCTGAATATGATTTTTTAGATATTTAAAGGGGAATTTCGCGGGGGGCGACGCGGCATTTCTCCGCGGCGATAATGGCGAGGATATCGGCGACGGCCTGCTTGATTTCACCGGGACGGTTAACCACGATATAGTCGAACATGGGCAGCTGCCGCAGTTCTTCGGCAGCGGTTTTGAGTCGCAGCGCCAGGTCGTCCGATGTTTCGGTGCTCCGTTGCTTGAGTCGTTTCTCGAGTTCTTCCATATAGGGCGTCACCAGGAAAATAAACACGGCCTGCGGCAGGATTTTCTTGATGGTAGCGGCGCCCTGGACATCAATCTTGACGATAACGTCCTTACCGTTTTGCAGCGCCTGCCGGACCGGCTCCCGGGGTATGCCGTAGCGGTTGCCGTAGACGTTAGCCCATTCCAGCAACTGATCGGTATTGATGAGCTCCTGGAACCTGGCGGAGGAAACGAAAAAGTAATCAACGCCATCCTTTTCACCGGAGCGGCGGGGACGGGTGGTGGCGGAGACGCTGATATGAAGCGGAAAGCCGGATTTGTGGAGTCTGGCCAAAACCGTGTCCTTACCGACCCCCGAAAGGCCGGAAAGGACGATAAGCAGGGGTTTTACCGGCGGAGCGAGGGGGGAACGGGTCTCAGGGCTCATCGATATTTTCACTCTGCTCCGGTTTGGCGGATAAGCCGGCGCGCGTCTGGAAGCGGCTGGCGATGGTCTCCGGGGCCAGGGCCGCTAAAACAATATGGCCGTCATCGGTAAAGATAACGGCCTTGGTCCGGCGGCCGCTGGTCATATCAATTACCTTGCCGTTGTTGCGGCCGTCGTGAATGACGCGCTTGGTGGGGGCGGAATTAGGCGAGGCTATGGCGATGGCCCGGTTCATAGCCAGAATATTACCGAATCCAATGTGAACCAGTTCAATACTCATATTGTCACCTCGTAATCCTTACATGAGACTATTATCCCAACCCTACTCAGATCAGATATCAGCTAAATGGATTAGATTTTTCAAAGCCCGGCGACGAAGCGGATTTATGTGTAAATTGCCTCGCCGGAAAAGCCCTCCCATAACCTATCACTTGTCCCCCCACTTGTCAAGGGCGTTTTCAGGTCGATTATGTTTGAATCTGGTGAATGATCATAAGTAAATACATATTTCGCCAACCGGATATGAAACTTTTACGCTCTTTATATGAAAAATTAAGATTTGCCCCTTTTCTTACAACGGGTATTGTGCTAGAATGAGAATGTATTCGTGGGACAGGTCATTAACAACTTAATAAAATCGGCTTTGAATTTGCCTCCTGGTGGTTAGAGCGAGGTGGCCCCACCCGTTCCCATCCCGAACACGGAAGTGAAACGCCCCAGCGCAGACGATACTGAGGGGACAACCCTTTGCGGAAAATATGCCACTGCCAGGAGGCTTATATCTAGGAGCCGCCTTAAGAACGACAATTGAATAAAAGTAAGATAATGCCATCTCTTGCTTTGCCATCTGCTTTATAATAAGATTAGTATCAGAAGGGGTCTCTACCGGATAAAGTAGAGTCGGGAAGAGGGATATGGCCAGCAGATTTGAGAAGTTTTCAGAAAGAGCCCGCCGCGTGCTCACGATAGCGCAGGAAGAAGCGCGCAACCTCAATCACAGCTACATCGGCACCGAGCATATTTTACTGGGACTGGTACGCGAGGAAGAGGGAGTGGCGGCGAGAGTCCTCACCAATCTGGGCATCG
>CAZEUJ010000133.1:0-5252 GCA_964514525.1 uncultured Dehalococcoidaceae bacterium | reverse complement strand
CCGCGGCAGTCCAGCCAGAGCAGGTAGGTGCCCTGAGGCTCGATGACCTTTATCCGCGGGATATGCTCTTTAAACCAGTTCATGGTAATTTCCAGATTGCCCTGAAGGTAGTCGAGGAGCTGCTCCAGCCACTCGTCGCCATAACGGTAGGCCGCCTCCATGGCGGTCAGCCCGAAGATGTTCACCCCGGGCACCATACCGGCCCGCGCGTCGTTGAAGTTATCGCGGAGTTTCTTGTTGGGAATGATAATAGAGGATGCCTCCAGTCCGGGGAGGTTAAAAGTCTTGCTGGGCGCCATACAGACGATGCTGTTCTCGGCGAACTCACTCGAGATCGCGGCGAAGGGAGTATGTCGGTAACCCTGATAAAGCAGCTCGCAATGGATTTCATCGGAAATGACGACCGCCCCGTGACCAATGACGATTTCTCCCATCCTCGTTAACTCTTCCCGACTCCACACCCGGCCGATGGGATTCTGCGGATTGCAGAGAATAATAGCCTTGACGCGACTGTGGTCAGCCCGCCTGCCTTCGGGCTTGAATTTCGATTCGAGGTCGGCAAAGTCCATCTTATAACGCCCGCGAGTCAGTTTGAGCCGGTTATGGGCTATCTGGCAGCCGCTACCCGTCACGACCCCGAAAAATGGATAGTAGACCGGCTCCTGCAATATAATTTCATCGCCGGGGTGGGTCAAAGCCCTGACGGCGATACTTAAAGCGGGGATGATGCCGGGGGTAAAGACCACCCACTCCGGCTCTATCTTCCAGTCGAACTTGCGCTCCATGCGTTCGACCACCGCTTCGGTCAGGCCCGGGCCCGGCATGGTATAGCCGTAGAAAGGATGGGCGGCGCGGCGTTGCAGCGCCTCGACAATCGGAGACGCGGTCGGGAAGTCCATATCCGCCACCCACATGGGAATCACGTCTTCCCTCCCGAATATCGCCTTGATAGCGCCCCATTTAGCGCAATCGGTATTGCTGCGGTCACAAACAGTATCAAAATCGTATTTCATAAGCATACCTCCGTATCCAGACTATTTTACACACGAACTATAGAGTAATACAAAAAGGAGCGGCATGGCTGAGTTTGTCATATCTTTCTCCCGCAGGCTATAATTAATACCAAATGCACTGGGTCTATTACTTCGGTCGGGGCTTGATACGCATACTGGTCTTTCCTTTCGCTACCTGGGAGGTAAAAGGGCGGGAAAACATATCTTCAAAGGGTCCATTCCTCATCGCCTGCAATCACATCAGTATCGCCGACCCGCCCATTGTCGCCGCCAGCCTCCCTTTGAAATGCGTCTTCATGGCTAAAGAAGAGCTCTGGAATCACGGTTGGTCGCGTTTCTGGGTAAAGAACTTCGGCGCTTTTCCGGTACGGCGGAGCGGCGTTGACAGAGAAGCCCTCCGGCAGGCTGAGCGTTCGCTGACACAGGGCTTGTCTGTAATCATGTTTCCGGAAGGCGCCCGCAGCCCTGACGCCCGGATGATACCAGCCATGCCCGGCGCCGCGCTCATCGCCCAGCGTATGGGCATTCCTGTTTTGCCGGTGGGCATCGCCGGTACGGAAAAACTACGCAATCTGACATGGTGCTTCCTCCATCACCCCAAAATAACGGTTACCTTCGGTAAACCCTTCAATCTACCGCCCCAGAACGGCAAAATAACCAAGGAACAACGCCAGGAGATGATCAACGGTATCATGCAGAAAATCGCCGCGCTCCTTCCCGCCGAATACAGAGGATTATATGACACTGAAAAAACCTCCGATAATTGAAAAGGCGGCCCGGACGGGCTTTTGCTTCGGCGTAAGACAGGCCATCACCCTGTTGGAAAAGGTCGCCCGCGAGCGCAGGGGTGTGGAAACACTGGGGGCAGTGGTGCATAACCAGCAGGTGCTACAAAAACTATCGGAAATCGGCGTTAAAGTAGTCAATAACATCGAAGATATTCAAGGCGATACCGTGGTCACCAGCTCGCACGGCATCAGCCCCGATTTAGAGGATAAAATCCGCGCCCGCCATAACGAAGTCATCAGCACCACCTGCCATGACGTGCGTCGCGCCCAATCTGCCGCCGAAAAGCTGGCGGAGTCCGATTTTTTTGTAATTGTATACGGGGACGCCAACCATCCCGAGGTCAAGGGCATCCTCGGGTGGGCGAAGGGCAAAGGGCTGGCCACCACCGACGAGAAGGTCGTGGCGGCTCTCGACCCTCTTCCCCGTCGACTCGGTATACTTTCACAGACCACCCAGGTACCGGCCCATTTCGGGGAATTCGTGAAGAAGATAATCGACCTGGCTTTAACGAAGAACTCCGAGATTCATATCATCGATACCATTTGCCACGACTTACGTGAGCGGCAGGCGGCGGCGCTGGAGCTGGCGCACCGGGCCGACCTCATGCTGGTGGTGGGAGGACGTTCCAGCGCCAACACCAACCGCATCGCCGAGTTATGCTCTCAGGTCACCGAGACGCACCTTATCGAGACCGCCGCCGATATTGAATCGGCTTGGCTCAAGGGGAAAAGGCACATCGGCGTTACCTCCGGCGCCTCCACCGCTCAGGATACGGTCGACGAGGTGATGAAAACGCTCGAAACATTGACCTCCGGCCTGAAATGAAGAAAGGCTGTGGGTGGGGTTAAGAGTATGCCGTGTGTTCAAGAGATATTTTACCGAAGTTGTAATGTCCTTATTGTTAGTTCACCCATTTACGCTTCTTCCCGGGATACGTCTCTTCCGGGTAGACCGGCGGCGGAGCGCCAATCATGCCGCCGTCGATAACCAGCTCGATGGCGGTAACATAACTCGCTTCATCCGACGCCAGGAAAAGAATTCCATAAGCGATTTCCTCCGGTCTGCCCATACGGTCCAGAGGGCACATGTTTCCCAGTATCTCTCGCGTGAATTCCAGGCCTCCCCCGATTTTTTCCACCAGTTGCTCAAACAGCGGCGTGGCGATATTTCCCGGATGCACCGAATTCACCCTGATATTATACCTGGCGAGCTGGATGGCATCCGATTTACTCATCGCGCGCAGGCCACCTTTAGAAGTATCGTAGACGGGGGTATCGCACCCGATGATGCCGTAACATGACGCCACATTGACGATACTGCCGCCCCCAGACTTAATCATATAAGGAGAAGCATATTTGGTGCAGAAGAACGCCCCCTTTAGATTGGTATTCATGACCCTGTCCCATTCTTCAACCTCCAGTTCAAAGGGGGGTTTGCGACCTCCTGGAATACCGGCGTTATTGACCAGTATGTTCAATCGGTTGTAGTTCTCGTATATACCGGACATGGCTTTTTTTACTTCAGCTTCCCTGGAGACATCCGCATGCCAGAAACCGGCCGTTCCGCCTCCGGCGCGAATCTCATCGGTCACCTTTCTCCCCTCTTTATCTTTGATATCGATAATCGCCACGGCGGCCCCCTCGGCCGCCAATAATCTGGCGGTCGCTTCACCTATCCCGCTGGCACCCCCGGTCACGACGGCAACTTTACCTTTAACTCTATCCATGGTACCTCCTCTATTTTTACCAGAAATGGCACGATGGGCATATCTTAGATCATTTTCCCAAGTATACATTATCAGCCAAGCATAATTAAAGTGAAGACAAATGACAATGTTAAATACTTTAAACCAACACGAGGATAGAAACCGCCTTGACTCCCCCTCTCTCACTCCTTATAATTTAATCTAGCTTTAGTCTCAATTTCTCTGAATCTCCTTTACCCCACCGATAAGAGAGGAATATCAATTTGGACTACTTTTTAACCGGGTCGCAAAAGACCATCAAAGACCTCGCCCGGCGCATTGCCGAGGAAAGGGTCCTTCCCGTCCGCGCTGAGCTCGATGAGAAAGAGGAGTTCCCCTGGGGCATCGTTAAAGACCTGGCCGCCGCCGATATGTTCCGCGTCTTCGTGCCGGAGGCGTACGACGGACTGGGCGGCGGCTGCCTGGAGCTTTGCCTGGTCACCGAAGAGCTGAGCCGGATATGCAGCGGCGTGGCCGTCACCTATGCCGCCAGCGCCCTGGGCTGCATGACTTTAATGGAGTACGGCACCGAGGAACAGAAGCGCAAGTACCTGCCGGACATCGCCTCCGGCAAGAAGCTGGCGGCTTTCGCTATCACCGAGCCGACCGCCGGCAGCGATGCCAGCAACATTAAAACCACGGCGGAAAAGGTGGCGGGAGGCTATCTCCTTAACGGCACCAAGCAGTTCATCACCAACGGCGGCGAGGCGGAAATCTATACCGTCATCGCCCTTACCGATAAGTCTAGAGGCGCCCGCGGCGCCAGCGCTATCATCGTGGAAAAAGACACCCCCGGCTTTACCTTCGGCAAGAAGGAAAAGAAGCTGGGCATCCGCACCTCGGCAACGCGTGAGCTTGTTTTTAAAAACTGCCTTGTACCGGAAGAAAATCTCCTCGGTAAGCCCGGCCTCGGCTTTATCCAGGCGATGCGCCTCTTCGATAAGTCCCGGCCCGGCATCGGCGCGCAGGCGGTGGGGCTGGCGCAGGGGGCTTTAGAGGCGGCGGTAGACTACGCCGAGCAGCGCGTCCAGTTCGACCAGCAGCTCATCAACATGCCCGTCATCCAGCACATGCTGGCGGACATGGCTATCCAGGTCGAGGCCGCCCGCGCTTTAGTCTACGCCGCCGCCAGATACGTCGATAGCGGCGCAAAAAATCTCACCGAGCCTTCCGCCATCGCCAAGGTCTTTGCCTCGGACGCCGCTATGAAGGTCACCATCGATGCCGTCCAGATTTGCGGCGGCTCCGGCTATATGCGCGATTATCCCGTGGAAAAAATGATGCGGGACGCCAAAATCCTCCAGATTTACGAAGGCACCAACCAGATTTTACGGAACGCCATCGCGGTGAACCTGCGCAAGAGAAAAGGCCGGACGGCATGAACATCATCGTCTGCCTGAAACAGGTTCCCGGCACGACGGCGGTCAAGATCAACCCCGAGACGAATTCCCTCATCCGTGAGGGCATCGAAAACATCATCAACCCCTTCGATACCTACGCCCTCGAGGAAGGCGTCCGCCTCAGGGAAAAACACGGCGGCAAGGTGACCGTGATCACCATGGGGCCGCCGCAGGCGGAGGCAGCCCTGCGGGAGGCGATATCCCTCGGCGCTGACGGGGTAATCCTGCTCAGCGACCGCGCCTTTGCCGTGGCCGATACCTGGGCGACTGCCTATACACTCTCGCGGGCGGTCCTAAAGCTTGAAA
>CAZEUJ010000132.1:0-5403 GCA_964514525.1 uncultured Dehalococcoidaceae bacterium | reverse complement strand
CGTTTGATATTTAAAGTAATTTAGATCTTGAAATTTAAAATGAAAAATCCCCCGGAATCCTTTTGTGAATTCGTGGGATTTTAGCTTCAAAAATTGGTAGCGGGGGTTGGATTTGAACCAACGACCTCCGGGTTATGAGCCCGACGAGCTACCACTGCTCTACCCCGCGTCGAAGTGCAACTTTAAGTATATGACTTTACCAGCGGGCCTGTCAAGCATGAAGGAACCAGGCAATCTGTATTCTTCTCTACGGGGTTGCTTCGTCGTTACATTCCTGGCAATCACCGCTATTTCTGGGCTTGCTGGGCGGCCTGCTCGCGCTTGCGATGGTCTTCAATATAACGCCGCGCAAACCTATCACGGGCTAGAATCAGGTCGGTAGCCAGGATGGCCGGTCTGACCTTGGCGGCATCAGTGACTAAAGCGGTGGCACCGGCGTTGATTACCATTGACGCCCAGGCGGCGTTGATGACAGGACGGTCCGGCATGCCGAAGGAGATATTACTGGCGCCCATGGTGATGTTGACGCCCAGCTCCTCTCTAATGCGCCGGATAGCCTCAAGAACGTCAAGTCCTGCTTTAGCTTCGGCGCCGATGGGAAACACCAGGACATCGATAACGACATTTTCGCGGGGAATGCCGGCCTTTTCCGCCCTCTCCACAATTTTATGGGCGATGGCGATGCGGCGCTCGGTGTTCTTGGGAATACCTTCATCATCCTGTACCAGACCAATTACCGAGCAGCCGTAATGCTTCACCAGGGGCAGCATTCTCTCCAGGGAACGTTCCTCGCCGCTGACGGAGTTGACCAGCGGCTTGCCCCGGTAGACTTTCAGGGCCGCTTCGAGGGCGTCCTTATTAGGACTATCGAGGCACATGGGCGCATCGACTGCCTCCTGGACAACCCTTACAGCTCTAGGCAGGAGTTCGACGTCGTTAGCGCCGGGCGCATTCACATTGCAGTCGATGATGTCCGCGCCGGCGGCCACCTGGAGGAGCGCTTCATTGCGTACCATTTCAAGGTCGCCGGCTTTCAAAGCCTCGGTAAGTTTCTTTCTGCCGGTGGGATTAATACGCTCGCCGATGATGACCGTAGGGCGGTCATAGGAAATGATGACTTCTCTGGTTGGGCTGGTCACTTTTGTGTCCATTTTTATATTCTCCTGTTCTATTTATAGACTCCGTATTCTCTGGCGGCAGCCATCATGGCGCGTAGGTTATCCGGATTGCCCTCGTTCATCCCGGCCGCCCCGGTCAAAATATAGCCGCCGCCCGGGGCACAGGTCTCGATAAGCTTGTGGCAGTATTCCTTTACCTCTTCGGGGGACTTCGTATACAGCACTGAAGAAGGGACATTCCCCGCGATGCAGGCGGAACCGCCGAGGACCTTTTTCGCCCGCGCCATGTCGATGTCTTCAAAGCTCCAGAGAATTGAGGACTTAGGCAGCTCTTTAATGACCTCAAGGCGGGCGCCGTACCGGCCTTCGGCGAAGGGATAGGGCACCAGCCCCTCCTCAATCATCCCCATCAGTACCCGCCGGAAGGTCGTCCAGTAAAAGGTCTCGAACTGTTTGGGGGACATAAAGCTCTCATCGCCTTTATGGAGGGGCATAAAGCACATCGGGGAGCCGGTAGCGTCCGCCATCGCCACGGCCGACCTTATCGTGTTGGGGACGACCTTCTCCATCGCTTCGTGCAGTCGCTCCGGCTGGCGGTACATATCCATCACCATGCCCTGGGTGCCGCGCAGCATATCCACAATGGTGTCGAAAGGGGCTCCCCCCATCGCCCCGCTGCGCAGATTGGGGATGCCGGCGGCCAGAGACGCCAGGTTCAGCTCGGCAATGACCTTCTGCCACCTGATGACCTCTTTACCCGCCTCGATCATCGTCTTTAAAGCCGCCTCGACATCCGGGTCAGCCATCGCGGCATAGAACGGCAAAGGCACGCCCATCGTGCCGGTCATCGGAGGCATTTTCCTAAAAGGCTCGAGGGCACCCACCGCCCGCGGCAGAAGAACGCGCCACCAGTAGTCGGCGGGGTTGCCCAGAAAAGCGGGGTACTCGTCCGCTTTCATGTAGTCCTTTTCCACGTACTGGTACAGAGAAGCATTATCCGGCAGGCCTTGGCCGGGCCACTTATGGAGGCGGTGGTCGGTCATTTCCAGAGCTTTGCCGGGGAAGACGAGGCTGGGGCCGGTATAGGTGTCCATATCGAACTCGGCGATAAATTTCCGGTAGGCTTTTTTAAGCTTCTCGTAGTCGTACATGACTTCCTTGAGGGTATATCCGGCGTAATAGGCGGGGAAAACGCCGGAGGGCAACATGCAGGGCACGCGGTCCGGCTCCTCCAGCTTGATGGCTTTAATAAAACGGGTCGTGCGCTCTTTATAGAGCTTTTCCGCCTCTTTATTATTGAATTTAATACCCGGATTAAGCCAGCGCTTGAACCGCTCCTCGCGCTTTTCCTGCCAGGTCATTTTTTCCCAGTTGGCAACACCTTCCATCATGTTCTCCTAATACTTCCCGTACTCTTTCACCGCGTCCATCATGGCGCGGATATTCTCCGGCTTAGCCATATCGAAAGTCGAGCCGCCGCTAAGGATATAGCCGCCGCCCGGGGCACAGGTCTCGATTAGCTTGCGGCAATATTCCTTCATCTCTTTAGCCGTGCCGGTGTAAGCTACGGAGACAGGCACGTTGCCGGCGATACAGGCGACCTTCCCCACCGTCTTTTTAACGTTAGCCATATTCGTCTGGTCGAACATCCAGACGACGGCTGACTTAGGCATATCTGAAATATATTCCAGGCGGCGATTATACGCTCCTTCGGCCACGGGGAAAGGCACCAGTCCTTCTTCCACCATGGCCAGGAGCAGTCTTTTGAAAGTGGGCCAGTAGAAGGTCTCGAACTGTTTATCGGACATGAAAGCGTCGTCGCCCTTATGCAGCGGCATCATTATTACGGGGCAATCGGCGCCGTCAGCCATAGCGATGGCCCCGGAAAGGAGCTGGGGCAGGACGAATTCCATCGCCTCGTGGATTTTATCCGGCTGGCGGTACATATCCATCACGATGCCATGGGTACCGCGCAGACTATCGGCGAAGACATCGAAAGGGGCGACGGCCATACCGCCGCGGAACATCGGGAAGCCCTTCGCCCGGGCGGCCGCGGTAGTCTCGGCGGTGGCTTTGCCCCAAGCCGGCAGGCATTTACTTGCTTTACTGATAGCTTTAAACAATTTTTGAAATTGCGGGTCGAGGCACATTATCATCAGGCGCTCCGGCAGGCCCTGGTGGGACGAAAACGAAGGCATGTCTTTAAAGGGCTCAAAGACGCCCATGGTGCGCGGCAGCAGCTTGCGCAACTGGAAATCGAACGGGTCTTTCATGAAGAGGTCGTACTCGTCCGCCTTCATATATTCGCCCTCGATGTACTGGTAGGAATGGGCGTCATCGGGCAGACCGTGACCGGGCCATTTCATCGTCTTCGCCCCCATCAAATCGCTGACCTGCGCCTGAAAGAAGAGGGTGCCGTCGAAAGTATCCGAATCGTACTCATCCACGAACCTGAGCCAGACCTTTTTCATTAGCTCGGGGTCGTACATGACCTCCTTGAGGGGGACGCCGGCGTTCCAGGCGGGGAACCAGCCGGTGGGCACCATGCAGGGCACGCGGTCGGGTATTTCCATTTTTGTGGCTTTAGCCAGGCGCGTGGCGCGGGCTTTGTAGCCCCTCTCCGCTTCTTTGCTAACGAACTTAACGCCCTCGGGGTTTATCCACTTATCCAGACGCAGGTCGCGTTTCTGCCGCCAGGTCAGCTTCGACCAGTTATCAGGTCTCTGAAACATTTCTTTTGTCCTCTCGAGATTGAGAGAATAGGTATTTCCGGTAACCTATCAGGGCTAACGCCCCTTCGAGCTTCCCTGTTTATTATTTCTTATAGACGCCGTACTCTTTTGCAGCGTCCATCATGGCTTTGAGATTATCCATCCTGTCAGTATCGATGTGGGCGCCGCCGGCCAGGATAAAGCCGCCGCCCGGGGCGCAATCCGCGATAAGCCGGCGGCAGTTATCCTTCACCTGTGCGGTTGTGCCGGTAATCATCAACGAAGCGGGCACGTTGCCGGCGATACAGCAGATATCGCCGATGATACGCTTCGCCGCTTTCATATCCGTCTGGTCGAACCACCAGATGACGCCGCTCTTCGGGGTATCCGCAATCTGTTTGAGTCGATTGGTATATCTTCCCTCGGCGAAAGGCATCGGCACCAGGCCTTCGTTTATCATCGCCAGGAAAAGGCGCCGCAGGGTAGGCCAGTAGAACTCTTCGAACTGCTTATCAGACATAAAGGTATCGTCTCCCTTGTGCAGGGGCATAACGCAGATGGGACTGGCCGACATGGGAAAGTTCTTGATATTGGTTTCAATAGCCCACTGTAAATATCGCTCCATCGCTGCTAGCAGCTTTTTAGGCTGGCGGAACATATCCATGACGATGCCGCGGGTGCCGCGCAGGGCGTCGGCAAAATGGTCGAAAGGAGCCCCGGCCATGATTCCCCCTCCCCACAAAGAAGGATAGCCGTGCTCTTTGATATACTGGTTGATTTCCAGATTGGAATCCATCCATTTCTTCTGCTCATCCGTCAGGCTCATGAGGGTCTCGAACGTCCGGCGAATATCCGGGTCCGCGAGAGCGGTAATCCAGAAATTACCCATGATGGCGCTAAAGGGCGGCAGCTTTCTGAAAGACTCAAAGAGGGGGGTAGTGCGGGGCATCATGACGCGAAGATTATAATCGGTCGGGTCCAGCATATATTTATCATATTCATCCGCCATCATGTACTCGCCCTCGACGAACTGGTTCATATGGGCGTCACCCGGCAGGCCCAGGCCGGGCAGCTTTTGCTGCCTGGAAGGGACGGCCTCGGCTATCCTGCCGCAGGGGATGAAGCTGGGCCCGCTGAAGATATCCATGTCCCCGAAGGCAACCATGAATTTTTTCCATATCTCGTGGCCTTTTTTATAGTCGTACATCAGGGTGCGGAAGTTCGCCCCTCCCCAGTAAGCCGGAGAGTTGCCCGTGGGTAGCATCACCGGCACGCGGTCGGTCTCCTCCAGCTTGATGGCCTTGATGAACCGGGTCACCCGCTGTTTATAGAGCTTTTCCGCTCCCTTGCTGACGAATTTCACGTCTATCGGGTTAAGCCACCTTTTAAAGCGCTCCTCGCGTTTTTCCTGCCAGGTCATTCCTGCCCAGTTTTTTGTCGCTGCCATATTAATTACCCCCTTATAAAAATCAAATCTATTTTTTATTTTTAAGATTTATTTTTAATTTTTGAGCTAATTTTAATACTTTCCGTATTCTTTCGCCGCCGCCATCATGGCGCGCAGGTTGTCCGGG
>CAZEUJ010000131.1:0-5419 GCA_964514525.1 uncultured Dehalococcoidaceae bacterium | reverse complement strand
GCAGGGGATAACTAGATGACCTATCCTTACACTAATTTTATCGTTCACCCGCCGGACCAACCCGACCAGAAAGTAAAGGTTGTTGCCTTCGGGAAAAGGGGAGCTCAGAAGAAGGCTCGCATGGTGCTGATAAACATGGGAGAAATGTCGCCCGATGTAAAGTATAATAAATTGGTGGTCAAGGAGGTGGTGTAAAGTATCAAAATGGCTACAGGGAATAGACCTGCCGACACCGGGAAAGACTAGAAAAATAAAAAAAGGAGAAAAGAATGAAAAAGCATCGCAAGTATATACTCGGGCTGGTAGTACTGGTAATAGTGGCCACTCTCGGAACCATCGGAGGGATGGTACTCGCAGACGTCGGTAGTAACGGAGTCTCCAACACACTAACACTCGGGGGAAACGCCTCAACCAACCCAAGCACAATGACCCTAGCATGGGTAAGCATCGAAGGCAGCGCCGGTACTGGTGATGCCAGAACTGCCAACTGGGTCGTAGGTACAGAGTACACCGTTGATCTAACAGCCCAGAACAACACAGGAGTTACCATCAGTGGCATCTACGGTAAGATAACTGGTTGGGACCCGGCGAAGTTCCATATCGACTACGTGGCTGGGGGAACAAGGTATACCCTAACAGCCGCGAACGACTTCTGCGGCTTCTGGGACGGTACTACCTACTACTTCGGACCAGCAAACACTGGCGATACCTACGCTGCGGGGGTCGAAAGACCATTCCAGTTCGAGGTAAAACCGCTTGCACCTACCAGCGTCAGCATCAGTATCGTCTTGGTTGACGATATCGATGCAACAGAAGACCCAAGATAAAGCCTGATGGGAGACCCCAAATGAAGAGGAAACTTCTAATACAAGTAGTAGTGGTTCTGGTAGTAGTCCTAGGCACCATAGTGGGGACTGGAACCGCTATGTCCGCCATGCAGTCTGACGGAAGCGAGGATGCAGGGCTGCATATTACCGTGCTCCCTGCACCAGCCTCCCTTATAATTTCTAATGTCTTATCGTTGTCTGGAAGTGTGTCACAACCTTCGGGTGGTGGCGGTGGTGGGGGAATAATTGCAACACCAACGCCTACACCGACTCCAATGCTAACGCTCACACCTATACCGACGCCGAGCGTAATCCCGACACCTACTCCGACTCCGATTGCATTACCAACACCCACGATTAAACCCACTCCGACTTCTACGCCTACAATTACACATACCATTGAAGAAACCCCGACTATTACGCTCATTCCCTCTATCGAACCTACCATAACGCCGACGCCGACTGGGAATATTATTGCACCTGAGAGAAATATTTCATGGATATGGTTCTTAGTGTTGGGGCTTATTATTGTGGTACTTGTGATTCTCATATTAGTGGTCGGCAGGAAGAAAAAGAATCAATCGGAGGAGAAATAAAAAGATGATAAAGTATATTTGCCCTTTAGCCAGGTCATGCAAAGCGACCGCTTGCGGACATAGAGTCAAGTATAAGAAGGATATGGGTAATGACAATAAGCATGATTATTGCAAATCGCCTGCCTTTATACCGTGTCCTGATTGTGAACCCGTGCAGGCGGTAAAGTCATGCCGATAAAAGAGTTATTCCGGGCAATAAATATACAAAGGATGCAGTTAGGATTGCCATTGATAAGTGACGATCGGTTTATCGAGGAAATCTCGGTCATGCAGATACTTGGCAAGGTGCAAATAGAGAACGGGATAGTGAGGGCGAAATAGATAAATATGTCTAGAGACTTATACACGCTCGCCTGCCATATCCCTCTCCCTAGGAGTGAATACGGCTTGCTTAAAAAGAACGTCAGGGGCTGCAATAACGCCCTTGATATCGGTTGCGGCGAGATGTCCGTCCTGCTGAGGCTGGGGATAAATAACATAAAAATCACCGGTCTCGATATCTGGGAGCCTTACAGCCGGAATGAACATGTGCGAAAGTATGAATATTTTATCGTCGGGGATATCAGGGATGCCCGGTTAGACTGGTCCTCGAGTTTTGATCTTGTGCTGATGACTGATGTGCTTGAACACATGCCGATTCGTGATGTCCCGGATGTTATTGAGAAAGCAGAGGCCGCAGCCAGGAAGAGGGTTATCATCATCGTGCCGCTGGGGGACGTTGGGAATGAATCCTATGACGGCAATCCCTACCAATACCACAAATCTTTCTGGACAGCCGAGGGACTAAAGTTACTCGGTTATAAAGTTAATATAATTTACAGGTTAAGGCGCAGGCACTTCCCCAGCTTCTTTAGTATACAGGTTACAAAAACCGCTTTTGCGGTAAAGGAGAAAGGTGACTATCCCTTGACGACAGGTAGGAGATTTAAATGAGGTTATACTCTCGGAAATACCATCGT
Source organism: uncultured Dehalococcoidaceae bacterium (assembly GCA_964514525.1). Lineage (GTDB taxonomy): Bacteria > Chloroflexota > Dehalococcoidia > Dehalococcoidales > RBG-16-60-22 > JBFYTX01. Next base: position 3,037 of record CAZEUJ010000131.1, on the reverse strand, counting down.
TATGTTGAACGTGAGGTGCATTTTGGTGTAGGGAAGAGCGTAAAAACTGCTTGCGGGTTAGTTTTGTTCTCGCGCCATGTCATGGTAAGTATTCATAGTGATAGTGATGGTGCAGTGATTACTAATGATATAAATCGGGTAACATGCCAGCGATGCCTTGCAGCGAGAGAAACTAGGTTACGTAAAATAATAGCTATCGAGAATATAGTACCGGGTATCTTTAATCGTGATAGCCTCTGCGGTGAAGAGTGGTTGATTAATCATGGATTTGCTATAAGTAAGGGAGCGATTGATGATCAGAAGCTGGAACTGGACATAAATGGAAAGACGATTACTCTCTCTAACAAAATCAAACCAAAGGACAGAAAAGAAATACTGCGCTCTTGGTTGCGAGGGGAAATAAAATGAACATCGCCTATCTGTTTTTCGCCCTGAGTATGCTATCCCATTCCTTCGCCCAGATACTGATGAAGAAGGGCTTGGCAAGTTTGGGAACTATCAACTTTTCCACGATGTTCACGCCCAACACCATAATGGAGATGCTGAGAAGCCCGTGGATAATGGGCGGGATAGCACTTTCCGTCTTGGGACTGGTGATGTGGCTGGGGGCACTATCGAATTTCAAATTGAATTATCTATATGCCCTGGGGAGCGTGACGTACATTTTCGTGACATTCCTATCTTGGTGGCTTCTGGGCGAGAGCCTGACTGCTGCTAAGGGTGTCGGGCTGGCTTTGATATGCTCCGGGATTGTGTGCATTAACCTGAAATTTTAGAAAGGGAGGTTTCAAATGGCAAAGATACTGGTAACAGGTAGCGAGGGGTTTGTCGGCTCCAACCTTATACCTGAGTTGGAGAGACGTGGGCATCATGTCTGGGGATGCGATCTGATGCACAAGCCGAGGGAAATGTATATGAGGGCTGATGTGACGAAGCCATATCAGCTTGAAAACCTTTTCAACATGAAAAGGTTCGATTTCGTCTATCACCTTGCTGCTGAATACGGCCGGTGGAACTGCGAGGATTACGATGAGAGTGCCATCAGTACCAACATCCTCGGCACACGCAATATTCTCCGGGCCCAGATGCTGCACGGCTTCAAATTGATATTCTTCTCCAGCGCTGAGGTGTACGGTGACTACGGTGGCGTGATGAGTGAGGACGTGATGGACAAGGTGGCCATCCGCCAGATGAATGAGTACGCCATCGACAAGTGGCACGGCGAACTGATGATAATGTCATTCGCCTCAATGCACGACAACGAAGTCGTGAGGGTGAGGCCGGGTTGTATGTACGGCATCCACGAATACTATCATCCTTACCGGGGCGTCATACCGGTATTCATCTATAAGGCACTACGGGATGAACCCTATACCTGCTACTCCGGGCATCGCCGCATCCATGATTATATCGTGGACAGTTGTCGCACTTATGCCAATATCGTGGACAACTTCAAGCCTGGGGAGGTCTATAACGTCGGCGGCCGACCGGAGTGGGAGCACGATATCAAGTACCTGTCCGACCTGGTGCTCAAGACGGTGGGGCGGACGGATGCTAAGGTGGTTTACAAAGATGAGGAGCCGTTCACCACAAAGCATAAGAAACTCGATTCCAGCAAGGCTATCAGGGACTTGGGGCACAATCCATCCACGCCGCTGGAGGAGGGGATTACCGAGACGGTGCTTTGGATGGGAAAGATATACGGGAGACTTTAATGGATTTCAAGTCGAAGTTAATTGACGGAACTGCCAAGCTGGGCGTCTGGGGTTGCGGCTATATTGGCTTTACCACCATGATTAACTTTGCCAAAGAGGGCGTGTATTCAGTTGGCTATGATACCAACAAGAGTGTGGTGGAAAAGATAACCAGTGGCGAGTGCCACATCCCCAACCTTGATTTCTGGATAGGTTATCACATCAGCGACTTGGTGCGGAAGATGATGATGGTAACGACAGACTGGGAGGCCATGCTGTCAGAAGATATCGAGGTGCATCTTATCGCCGTGCCGACTGAGAAGGACGGCGAGCCATGGTTCGGGCCTTTAAGGGATGTTATAGATAAGCTATCCCAGCGCAATCCTACACCCCAGAATCCTGACCTGATTATGATAGAAAGCACATTGACGCCAGGGATGTTCGATGAAGTGGTTGTCAAGGGGCTGGAGACAGACGGCAGGAAGGTTGGCCGGGAGTTCATGGTGGGAATTGCACCGCGGCGGGACTGGTTCGACTCGCCCGAGAAAAACCTCAAAGCACTCAACCGGGTGATCGGCGGGACAACTCAAGGGGCAACTAAGTCGATGAAAGAGGTGCTGGGGATTGTCTGCGACCACCTTATCACTACGGACGCCGGCACGGTAGAGCTGGTAAAGTCGGTGGAGAATAGCATATTCCACATCTGCGCCATCTATGCCTGCCAGCTCGCGCTGGCCTACCCCGATAGGGACATAACCGAAGTACTGCGGCTCGCATCCACCCACTGGCGGATACCGCTTTATTTCCCCTCCATGGGCATCGGTGGCTATTGCATCGGAGTTTCAAGCAAATATATTAGAGATGGCGCCCCGTTACAGGAACATCTAGGGCTTACCTTGGAGACCATAAGAGCGACTGAGAGACAGCCTTCCTTGATTGCCGATATGATGTCTAATAGAGTTCATGGCAACATCGCCGTGCTGGGGATAAGCTACAAGCGGGATTTGAAAGTCCATGCCCTCTCACCAGCACTGGGGATAATCAAAAGACTGAAAGAGCTCGGTGTTGCTGTAAAAGTTTTCGACCCCTATTACACGGCGGGCGAAATACAGGAGATAGTGGGGTCGGAGACTTTTCAGTATCCGGACGAGTTGGGCAAATTCACCGGCATAATCATCGTCACTCCCCACCGGATATTCGGCCAGACTACCATGCAAGAACTCTTCGGCAGCCTTAAAAAAGGGCAGGCCATTCTGGACAACGAGGGCATCTGGGCGAAGTGGCGGGAGGAATTTATAAAGGCTGGCATCAATTATCACCGAGTTGGGGATAAGGGATGGTGC
>CAZEUJ010000130.1:0-5430 GCA_964514525.1 uncultured Dehalococcoidaceae bacterium | reverse complement strand
CTCTCGATAATCATCGCCATGCCCTGCCCGCCGCCGATGCACAGCGTCGCCAGTCCGAGCCTTAAATTGCGCCGCTTCATCTCGTGCATAAGCGTTACCAGAATCCTGGCGCCGGTGCAGCCGATGGGGTGCCCCAGCGATATCCCGCCGCCGTGCAGGTTCGTTTTGCTCATATCTATGTCCAGCTCGCGAATACAGCTGATGGACTGCGAGGCGAACGCTTCGTTAAGCTCGATGTAGTCGATATCTTTCAGCGTGACTCCGGCCAGCTTTAGGGCTTTCCTGGTAGCGGGTACGACGCCCAGGCCCATATAAGCGGGGTCGACACCCCCCGTAGCGTAGGTGCGGATGGTGGCCAGCGGCTTAAGGCCGAACTCTTTCGCCTTCCTCGCCGACATTACCACCAGGGCGGCCCCGGCATCGGTAATGGCCGAGGCGTTGCCGGCGGTGACAGCGCCGTCCGCCTTGAAGACCGCGGGCAGCTTGCCCAGGAGTTCCATCGAGGTCTCCCGGGGGTGCTCATCAGTATCGAACAGCCTCGTCTCGCGCTTAACTTTAATTTCCACGGGCACGATCTCTTCTTTGAAAATGCCGTTTTTGATTGCCGCCAGGGCGCGGTTATTGCTTTCCAGGGCGAACTCGTCCTGCTCTTTTCGAGATATGCCGAACTTTACGGCGATGTTCTCTGAAGTCACGCCCATATGATAGTTATAGAATATTTCCCAGAGTCCGTCATGCACCATGCCGTCGATCATTTCCGCGTTGAACATCCTGGCCCCCCACCGCATTTTGGGGACATAGTAGGGGACGGCGCTCATGTTTTCGATGCCCCCCGCCACGATGACATCGGCATCGCCGGTTTTTATCGCCTGGGCGGCCAGAGCTACCGCTTTCATACCGGAAGCGCAGATTTTGTTGACCGTGAAGGCGTTTACTTCTTTAGGCACGCCGGCATAGATGGCGGCCTGGCGTGCAGGGTTTTGCCCCTGGCCGGCCTGGATGACGTTCCCCATGATAACCTCGTCTACGAGTACTTCCCGGAGAGAACTATCCCACTGCGCGTATTTCTTTTCCAGTTCGATGAGCCCCGCGTCTTTAAGCGCTTCAGGGGCGTAGCTGGAATCTCCCTTCGGTCTCAGTCCGGCCTTTTTAAGGGCACCCTGGATAACGATGCTGCCCAGTTTTACCGCCGGCACGTCCTGGAGCGCGCCCCCGTAATTGCCTATCGCGGTCCTCACGCCGCTCACGATGACGACTTCACTCATGATTTTTCTCCTTTTGATTTATTTGTCATTCCAGCGCAAGCTGGAATCCAGAGGTGGGGAAAGGAGTGGATTCTGGCCTCCGCCAGAATGACATCCGCTATTTTAAAAAGTAAACAGTCCGGCGCCGCCGCTGACCTCGATGGCTTCCCCGGTAAGGTAGCTCGATTCTTCGGACGCCAGGAAAACCAGGACGTTGCTGAGTTCCTGCGGCGTACCGGGCCGTTGCATCGCCAGGGTCTTGACGATGCGTTCCTGGAATTCCGGGGCTACCTCAAGAAAAGCCCCTCCGTTTATTACCCCCAGGACGAGGGCATTGCAGGTCACGCCTTTACGGGCGGCTTCCAGGGCTACCGTTTTGGTCAGACCGATGAGTCCTGCCTTGGTGGCGGCATAGCTGCACTGTCCGGCGCCTCCCATGGTGCCGGTAATCGAGCAAATATTAATGATGCGCCCCCAGCCGCGTTCCATCATACTCGGCAGGACGCACCTGATGGTGTTGAAAGGCCCCGTCAGGTTGACGCTTAAGTCCCGGGCCCAGTCCTGGATTTTCGTCCTGGCGGTAGTAACGGCCCGCACGATACCGGTAGCGGCGTTGTTGATGAGAATTTCAATAGGTCCCAGTTCCTTCTCTATGCGTATCACACCATCCTGGACTTCGTCGAAGACGGAAACATCCATCCTGATGGCCAGGGCTTTCCTGCCCATGGTGATTATTTCCGCGGCCACATCTTTAGCTTTTTCCATATGGCTGTAGCCGATAACCGCAACGTGACAGCCAGCTTTGGCCAGAGACAGACAATGGGTTATACCCAGTCCGTGCGATCCGCCGGTAACCAGGGCGACCTTGTTTTTAATGCTCATTATCGCTCTCCTTCATTTCGGGAGTAGCATGACAGCCAGAACTTGAGTCTAGTTCATCGAGGATTCTGTTTTTTGAATTTTCACCAGGCATGGTTTTCCCTGGCTATTCACTTTTCATAGGTGGTTTTATTAACAATTCTGTATAAATTTTATCAGAAGGTTGCCTTCCCGTCAAAGTGCTTGAAAAACCTACGGCTTGATGTTATAGTATATGTATTAATATAATAGTTACATGTTATTAGTATTTAGAGCGATTATTGGTAAAAAATAAAATACATTAAGGAGGAACCATGTTTTCTGGACTGAAAAACGGGACCAAGATAGCCGGCGCATTATTGATTTTAACCATCCTGGCGGGGCTTATCGGGATGGTGACGAGCTGCGCCACCGAAGAACCGGCAGTGACGGTAACCCAGACAGCAACTGTGACGCCAACGCCTACTGAACCTAGTTTAGCGGTACATGACCCACTGGTGAGATTTAAAATCGCTACTACAACCAGCCTTTACGATACCGGCCTCTGGTATCACCTGGAACCGATTTTCGAGGAATATGCCGGCGTGGAGCTGGATATTATTTATGCCGGCACCGGCATAGCGCTGGAATACGGGCGGAGAGGCGATGTCGATGCCGTCGTCGTACACGATAGAGCCGCGGAAGATACGTTCATCGCAGATGGTTACGGAATTGACCGCAGGAATTTCGGCTATAACTTTTTCCTGATTGCCGGACCGGAGAGCGACCCGGCCGGGATAAAAGGTTTGACAGCCGCTGAAGCCTTTCAAAAGATACATGATGCAGGCATGGCAAACCCCGACGCTGTAAAATTCGTTTCACGGGGAGATGGCTCCGGCACGCATTCCAAGGAAAAGATTATCTGGAAAGCAGCCGGTTTTGATTACGCAGTAGATATCCAGGGCTCCGGCGAATGGTATGTCGAAGCCGGCAAGGGCATGGGACCCACGTTGCTGATGGCCAGTGAAATGCAGGCATATATCCTGGCTGATATATCGACTTTCCTATCCTTTAACAAAAAGAGCCCCCTTGATATCACGGTGCTAGTGGAGCAGGACGCGATATTCCTGAATGTCTATGCCGCCATAGCCATCAACCCGGCAACGATACCAACCGCCAAGATTGATATCGCGGTCAAGTTCATCAACTGGCTGATGTCCGCCGAGGTCCAGAATATCCTGGCGACTTACGGCCTGGAGGAATACGGGCGGTCGCTTTTCAATCCCATCGCGCGGGGAGCAGAGGACGGCAGCATAAACCTGCCGGGATTCCCCCCGGTTGAGGATTACACCACTCCTGTTCCCGAATATACCGAATAAGTGTTACAATAGGGATAATTCCTCCTCAAAATCCGCAAGCGGAGATTAAGTAGGGTCGCCTACCAGAGACGGGCGGCCTTGCTTAATCTCTGGCGTTAGTTGTTTCAAGGAGCAGGGATATTGGAATTATGGGATGGCCTGGTTAAAGCGATACAACTCATAATCACGTTTGACCCGGAAGTAATGCAGATATCCTGGCTTTCTATCAGAATTGCTATCAGCTCCGTGCTCATCGCTGCCATCATCTGCCTGCCCCTGGCCAGTCTTATTCACTTTAATAACTTCCGAGGAAAAAGAACGCTGATAAGCCTTATTCAGACTTTCTACAGCGTGCCTACCGTTACGGTAGGCCTTTTAGTTTTTTCTCTGTTTTCCCGTGCTGGCCCGTTTGGAGGTCTTGAACTCATGTTCACGCCTACGGTGATGGTAATCGGTCAGGTTATACTGGTCATACCGATATTACTCGGACTAACGGTGTCCGCTCTTAGAGGTGTAGATAGAACGATAACCGATACGGCGCGTTCCATGGGTGCCAGCGGCTGGCAGACGGCTGTTGTTATCATAAGGGAGGCGAGATTCGCGGTGATGGCGGCAGTTACGCTGGCATTCGGGCGGGCGATATCGGAAGTAGGACTGGCGCTGATGGTGGGCGGCAATATCAGAGGCTTTACACGTGTATTGACAACCGCTATATCGCTGGGGACGTCCATGGGTGAAATCGAGTTAGCATACGCATTAGGCATTATTTTACTGGTCATCGCGCTGGTGGTTAACATCGTTATGAACAGGATACAGCAGAGGCGCTGATGTCTTTCATTGAAACTAAAGATGTATACCAGAAGCGGGACGGACGGGATATTCTTAAGAATATCAATATCGGAATCGACCATGGAAAAATCTTAGCTTTGATTGGCCCCACCGGGGCGGGCAAAACAACCTTTTTACGTCTTATCGACATGCTGGATAAGCCATCGTCCGGTAAGATACTCTTTGATGGAGTTGATGTCACTAATTCTGAAAAGGCCAGACTGGCAGCGCGCCGTCGCATGTCTTTCGTCCTCCAGAAGCCGGTGGTGTTTAACACAAGCGTTTACGATAACGTGGCTTACGGCTCAAAATGGCACGGATTGGATCGTCGGAGTACTCGAGAGAAAGTCGACGGCATTCTGGAGACGGTGGGTCTCTCCGCTTATCGGAAACGCAATGCCCGGACGCTATCCGGAGGCGAGGTCCAGAGGGTGGCTATAGCACGGGCGTTGATTACTAAACCGGAGGTGTTGCTGCTCGATGAACCTACCGCTAACCTCGACCCCGTTTCCGCTTCAAAGATTGAGGATCTGTTATGGGATGTTATCAAGCAGGAAACAATCACGGTAATTATGGCAACACATGATATGTCCCAGGGTCAGCGGTTGGCTGATAGTATCAGCGTGCTGGTTAACGGCGAGATTGTCCAGTCCGGCGGCGCCAGGGAGGTCTTTACCTCCCCCAGAAATCGTGAGGTAGCCGAATTCGTCGGCATGGAAAACATGATCGATGGCTTGGTTACTTCCTGCGAAAAAGAACTGGCTATTATCGATGTTAACAGTAAGGTCGTTCAGGCGGTAACGGACTGTAGTGTCGGCGATAAGGTCTTGGTCGGACTCCGACCGGAAGATGTCACCATATCTTTATCCGAAGTATGCAGCAGTGCCCGCAACTGTCTGGCTGGGAGTGTTGTTTCAATGGTTTTCGATGGCCCGCTTTGCCGCGTCGGTATAGACTGCGGTTTCCCGCTGGTAGCGCTGGTCACCCGGAAATCCGCCGAAGAGCTGGAGTTGGAAAAGGGAAAGCAGGTCTACGCTACCTTCAAAGCGGTGAATATCCATATCATCAAGCGACATTGACAGTGTAACGAGATAGATGATATATTTTTTATGCTGGTAGCGTAGCTCAGTGGTAGAGCAGGGGACTCATAAGCCCTTGGTCGG
>CAZEUJ010000129.1:0-5455 GCA_964514525.1 uncultured Dehalococcoidaceae bacterium | reverse complement strand
AGCGTCTCAAGGCGCTGGAAGATATCGCCGATAGCTTCAAGGGCGTCGAAAAGTCTTTTGCCATCCAGGCCGGCCGCGAGGTGCGCATCCTGGTCAAGCCGGAAGCTATCGACGACCTGGGCGCAATGCGGCTGGCAAGGGATATCGTCAAGAAGGTCGAGGAGACCCTGGAATATCCCGGTCAGATTAAAGTCACCGTTATCCGGGAGACACGGGCGGTGGACTACGCCAAGTAGTAAATGAACCTATCCCCCTGCCCCCTTCCCTTGGCAAGGGAAGGGGGAGAATAAAAAGAGGGGCTTCGCCCCTCTTAAACGCCCTGTTTTAGGGAGGGTAAAAAGGGAAGTCTAAGAAGGGCACCGCCCTTCTTCTAAAACCCTCCCCCTCTCCAACAATGGAGAGGGGGACACAGAGGGTGAGGTTAATAAAAAATGTTAATCTTAGCCATTGGTGACGTAATCGGCAAGCCGGGCCGGCAGGCCGTCCACGCCTTTGTGCCTGACCTGCGCAAGGAGTACGGCATCGACCTGGTCATTGCCAACGGTGAAAATACCGCCGGTGGTTTCGGCCTGACCATCGGTACGGCCCAGGAGCTGCTGGACGACGGCGTTGATATCATCACATCGGGCAATCATATCTGGGCGCAGAAGGAAATAATCCCCTATCTCGATGAGGATGTGCCCATTCTGCGCCCGTTGAACTACCCACCCGGGGTGCCGGGTCGGGGTTACCTGCTGAAAAATAAAATTCTGGTCGTCAACCTGATAGGGCGGACCTTTATGACCAACTACGATTGTCCCTTCCGGGCCATGGACGGCCTGCTAACTGAGCTTTCCCCGAGGGCTAAAGTTATCATCGTAGACTTCCATGCCGAGGCGACCTCCGAGAAGGGGGCCATGGGGCGCTACCTGGACGGGCGGGTCAGCGCCGTACTGGGCACCCATACGCATGTCGGCACCATCGACGCCCGGATATTGCCGGGGGGCACCGCTTACGTCACGGATATCGGTATGACCGGGCCGGACGACTCGGTTATCGGCGACGACGCCGATGCCGTCATCCAGCGTTTTCTTACCATGCTGCCGCATCACCTTTCCGTGGGCAAGGGCAAGCCGGTGTTCAACGCCATCATGGTCGAGGTGGATGAAAAAAGCGGCAGGGCAACCCGCATCGAACGCATTTCCCGGGAGCTGGGAGAGCGGTGAGCCGGGTCGACCTGCACATTCACTCGACGGCCTCTGACGGTAAATATACGCCGGAAGAAATCGTCAGGAGAGCTGCGGAACTCGGTCTCCGCTATATCGCCATCACCGACCACGACTCGGTGGATGGCATTGTCCCTGCCGTTAAGGCTGCCCGGGCTTTTCCCCGCCTCACCTTTATCCCCGGCGTCGAAATCAGCACCGATGTCCCCGATGGCGAAATACATATCCTGGGATATTTTATCGACTATACCGGCAAAGACCTGGCCGATACCCTGAAAAGGTTCCGCAGTTCCAGGGAGGGGAGGGGACGTGGGATGGTTGCTAAACTTGGCGAGATGGGCATTGATATCGATTGGGGAAGAGTGCAGGAAATAGCCGGGGACGGCGCCATCGGCCGACCCCATATCGCTCAGGCGATGCTGGAAAAAGGCTATATTGCCTCTTTTGAAGAGGCTTTCGATAAATACATCGGGCGCGGCGGCCCGGCTTACGTCGAGCGGGAGAAAATGACCCCCCAGGAAGCCGTCGCCCTGGTGAAACGTTCCGGCGGGCTGCCTGTCCTGGCGCACCCTTTTACCGTAAAGGATTCGGAGCGATGGGTGGCCGATTTAAAAGCTGCGGGGCTTGTCGGCATCGAAGCTTATTATAAAGATAATACCCCGGAAGCTACCGAAGCCACGTTGAAAATGGCGGAAAAATACGCACTTATCACCACCGGCGGTAGCGATTTTCATGGGATTGGAGACAACCGTGAGGTTGCGCTAGGGGGCGTGGATGTCCCGCTGAAAGCGGCGCGGCAACTCATTAAACTGGCGGGCAAACAAAGTGTAAAATAGAGGAGTGTTATATGAAAGGGGACGCAGCCCTCTCAAATTGCAAGGAGAGGGGATACGGGGGATGAGGTTAAAAACATTAAGGAGCCTTATTCATGAACTCCACCGTCATCTGGATTTTATTAATCATCGGCGCTTATCTCCTCGGCTCGATACCTCTATCGTACCTGGCGGGCCGCGCGCGGGGCATAGACCTACGTAAGCACGGTACCCAGCAGGTCGGCGGCGGCAACCTCTGGCGGAGCGCGTCCAAAAAGCTCGGCCTGACGGTAGGCATGTTCGATTTTTTCAAGGGCATGTTGATGGTATTAGTCGCCTGGCGCTTGGAGCTGGATGCCGGGCAGCAGCTCGCGGTGGGACTGGCGGCAGTGGTCGGGCACAACTGGCCGGTCTTCCTGCGCTTTCACGGGGGTCGGGGCATCGCCACGTGTCTCGGTATCATCATCATTCTACCTTTGATAAACGATATAACGCCCTGGGCAAGCATTGCTTTCTTGGTTGCCGCGATTGCCGTTCTCATCTTCACCCACCGCACGCCGATTCCCATACTCGTCGGGATGTTAATGCTGCCGATTTTCAGCGCTATTTTCCGGGAGACCTTATCGGTGACGATGGGCTATACTGCCATGACGTTGATCGTCATTATCAAGCGACTCACCGCTCAGCCGGTACTCGAAGCCAGGAACATCGGCATGGGCCGCCTGCTCTGGAATCGGCTCCTCTACGACCGTGACATCGGCGATAGGAAGGCCTGGCTCCAACGCAAACATGTAGCTAAGAAGGAAAAACCGGATGACTGAGCCTGCCCGGATGAGGTGCGCCGCTCACCCGGACATAGAGACGAATCTACGCTGCGGCAAGTGCGGCAAGCCGATATGCCCTAAATGCATGGTGACGACGCCGGTGGGCGCCAGGTGCCGGGACTGCGCCAGACTCTATCGCCTGCCGACCTACCGCTTAACTTCCGGTTATTACCTCAGGGCGGCCGGAGCGGCACTGGGGATGGCTATCGTCATCGGGGTGGTATGGGGGATAATAGAAAGCTATCTGCCCTTCCGGTTCTTTAGCCTGATAATCGGCGCCGGCGTCGGCTATGCCATCGGTGAGGTGGTCAGCCTGGCCGTTAACCGTAAACGAGGAGTCTGGCTGGCGGTCATGGGCAGCGTGGCCGTGGTCATCGCCTACGGTATCACCTATCTCGTCGATATTTTCCGATTCGGCTTTATTTCTTTCGATGTCTACCGCCTGGCATTCGTATTGGTGGCCATCGGGCTGGGCGTTTTCATGGCGGTCAACCGCCTGCGCTAGGTACGTTTACTTTTTTTGCCCCGGCCCTTTTTCCCCCCGGCGAGTCCCCACCTTTTGAACAGCATCTGGTAAAACGGCGGCTGTGGGAAATCCGCAAGCATGTACATGCTGGTGCGTTCGTAGCCGTACTCACCCTCTATCATACGCTGAATCCCCGCCATGAACTCCTCCATCCTGGCCGCGGGAACGGAGATGATAATCTCGTCTTCGCCGGCCAGCGCCCGCATATAATCGCCGGGGTCGGGCAGGGTGACCATATAGCGGCCGCTCGTTATCACCGGCACGACTTGGTAGCCGCAGGCCGGCGGGAAGAAGCCATAGTCTATCGCATCCTTGCTCCGGAAGCTCAGCGGCATTAGCATATTTCTCATCTGGGTGGTATTGGCATAGATAATGACGACGTCCGGCTTGAAATTGGCCGTCCGCAGGGGGGCGCTGACGATACCGATATACTTTCCTTTGTCAAATTTCGGAAAGGAGACAAAAGCCTGGAGCTCGGGGTCCTCCGGCTTGTCCTCCAGTCCGTAGGCGATAATAGGGGCGAAACACCAGTTATCTTCCTCCAGCATGGCGATGGTCTCTTTCTGCCGCCGCGAAAGGGCGAAAGCCTGGCATTGCGAGATGTGCTGTCCCCGGTCTTTCCAGGGCCTGACGGCCCCCGGCGGGATGTCCTTTTTACTTACCAACATCCTGACGGCGATGGGAGAGGTGCGCAGTCGCAGCATCCTCTCCAGGTCTTCACCGTATTTATTGAACTCGCTTAGCGTTGTCATTGAATTCACTCCCCTTTTTATTTGATTTCTCTAAAATAGCATAATCAATACGGCGTTGGTTTTCAAGAACCGGTCGCTGTCCGGCGATATCGTTTGACACCGGCAAACGAAAAACGGTACTCTGGAGATATCAATGGTGTCAATTCTGCCTTCGTGATTTTTCATTAAAACCAGACGGGAGGTCCGGCGTGAAAAAAGTGGCCGTCGTCGGCGTGGGGTCGACTAAATTCAGCGGCCCGCAGGAAAAGACGGGAGTGGAGCTTTTCGCCGAAGCCGCTACGGACGCCATCGCGGAATCGTACCTGAAACCCGGAGACATCAAAGCCCTGTTTATCGGTAATGCCCTGGGGGACTTTTCTGAGGGGCAGGGGATGCTGCAGGCTTACGCCGCCGAAAATATCGGCTGCCGCTACGTACCCGCCAATAAGTACGAGGGCGCCTGCGCCTCGGCCAGCATGGCCATCCGGGACGCTTTTATCTGGGTGGCTTCCGGATTCTACGATATCGTCCTTGCCGGCGGCGTCGAGCGGGCGGCCAGCATGGGCACCGGCCTGGCGACGCGTACTTTCGCCATGTTCTCCGATGCCCGCTATGAGTACCCCTCCGGCGTGACCTTCCCGGCCGTTTTCGCCATGCTGGCCCATCTCTATGCGGATAAATATCAAATACCGCTGCCGAAATTACGGGAGCAGATGGCGCGTGTATCCATGCAGTCTTATAAGCATGGCAGTGCCAACCCCAAAGCTCAGTTCTGCGGTAAGTACGCCGATATAACCATAGAAAAAGTGCTCGGCAGCTTCATGGTGGCTACGCCGCTGAACCTGCACGACTGCTGTCCTTTTTCCGATGGCGCCGCGGCCGTGGTGCTGGCCTCGGAAGCGGTAGCCAGGAAGCTGACCCAAAAGCCGGTTTACATTACCGGCGTGGGGCAGTCTTCCAACGGACCGCTCATCAGCCAGAGTGAGTTTCTCCCCAGGTTCCGGGCGCGTGAAATTTCGTCGGAGCAGGCTTACAAAATGGCCGGACTGAAGCCGCAGGACGTCGACATTTGCGAACTCCACGACTGCTTCAGTATCGCCAGCCTGATTGCTACCGAGGGGCTTGGCTTCTTTGAATACGGTAAGGCAGGTGAGGCGTGGGAAAAGGGGGAAGCGGACATCGGCGGGAAGATAGCCATCAATCCCTCCGGCGGCCTGAAAGCCAAGGGGCACCCTATCGGCGCAACGGGGGCCGGCCAGGTCTATGAAATCGTCCGGCAGTTGAGGGAAGAGGTGGAGTCGGCGCGGCAGGTGCCGGACGCCAGAATCGGCATGACGGATACCCTCGGCGGTGACGG
>CAZEUJ010000128.1:0-5455 GCA_964514525.1 uncultured Dehalococcoidaceae bacterium | reverse complement strand
CCGGGGTCGCCTTCATCGGCGTTGCATATCATGTACTTCTGGTCGGCCTTTGAGTTATGGCAGAATTCCCATTTCTGGCCGGTGGAAAAGCCGGCCCCGCCCCTGCCCCTCAACCCCGACCGCTTCACGACGTCAATGACCTGTTCCGGCGTCATTTCTTTGAGGACTTTTTTCAGCGAACCGTAGCCGCCGGTGGCGATGTAGTCCTCGATTCTTTCCGGGTTGATACGGCCGCAGTTGCGCAGGATGATGCGCTCCTGCATGCTGTAAAACTTGATGTCTTTATGTTGGGGTATGGCCTGCCCGCTGACGGGGTCTTTATAGAAAAGGCGCTCGACAGGTTTGCCGTCACGGAGGTGCGAGGTAACGATTTCCGGGACGTCTTCAGGAGTGACATGGGTGTAGAAAATGTCGTCCGGCTCGACGACCGCTACCGGCCCCTGCTCGCAGAAGCCGTGACAGCCGGTGAAATCCACTTTTGTTTCTTTCAGGCCGAGCTCCGCGATGCCCTTTTTCAGGGCTTCGGTAACCACGAGCGATTTTCCGGACACGCAGCCGGTGCTCTGGCAGACGAATATCGTGCGCTGATTTGAGTTAGCTGGTTTTGTCACCTAAGACCTCCGCGACCTTCTTGGTCGTCATCTTGCCGTAAGTCTCGCCGTCTATCGTCATGGTGGGCGCCAGGGCGCACGCGCCGATGCAGGCGACCGTTTCCAGGGTGTATTCCATGTCGGGGGTGGTCTCGCCGGCCTTGACGCCCAGCTGTTTTTCCATCTCGGCCAGTACTTTCGCCGAGCCCCGCACGTGGCAGGCGGTGCCGCGGCAGACCCGGATGAGCTTTTTACCAAGAGGCGTCAGCTTGAACTGGGCGTAAAACGTGGCGACCCCATAAACGGTATTTTCCGTGATATTTAAAAACCTGGCGATTTCCCTCATGGCAGCGGCCGGCAGGTATCGGAATACTTCCTGCGTATCCTGTAGAATGGGGATGAGTTCTTCGCGGTCTCCGGAATAGTCCGCGAGTACATTTTTCAGTTTCTCCCGGACGTCGGCTTGGGTCAAATCATCTTTGGCCAGGGGTATCACCTCCATTCCTTAAAAGCCGCACGAGTTTCCACGCAATCATCTCGCAGAGTATGGTAATGTCTTCGGTAGGCAGGTAGTCCGGGATGGTGCTGTCAAACAGGATGTTCCCTTCGGGAGGGAACTCCTTATCGCCGAGCCACAGGACGATGGTCAACGGCACGTAAGGAAACGCATTGATGGTGACGGCGATATCACCGTAATCGGATTTGCGTCCGCCCAGTGCCGCCGCGACGGCCGCCAGTTTTTCCGGCCTGTCTTTAAAATTGGATATTATCGGGTCTATTGCCCTTTTGAAAAAAGTAGGATAGTAGTTGATGCCTTCCTGGAGCTCCTTATACGTTATCAGGTTACCCGTTAGCGGCGTTCCTTTGGAGCGCATAAAATAATGCAGTATCAGGATTTTGTCGCGTAGGGGTACGGTTTCCTCGCTATTGACTAGCGTTACCTCGCCGCCGGGCAGGCTTATCCGGTAGGAGCGTTTTAAGTGGTCGAGAATGACGGATTTTTCGGCGGGCAGATATCTGGCGCCGTTTTTTAGGCACTGATGTGCGATATCTTTTATTTCCGCCAGCCGCTCCCGGGCGATTTTATAGGCTAGCTGGTGAGCGATTTCCCGCACGCCGGGCTCCGGTACCGATAAATGTTTACCTGTCATTATTTTATTTTACCTGACTTCGGCTGACCTGTCATCAGGGGATACCTCACCCCTACCCCTCTCCAGCCTGTCTTATCCATCCAAAGCGGAGTTAATCTGGTTGGAGAGGGGTGTCAAGGAGAGAGGGGGCGAAGCCCCCTCTCAAATTCTCTCCCCCTCTTGAACAAAATAAAATGTGAGTGTTAAAGATATTTCGGTTCGAGAGGGGGACAAAGGGGGTGAGCATAGACGATTATCAGACAAAAGAATCAGCCCCTCTCTACACTTCTAGCCATGAATGAGAATATAAAGATTCTCCCATGAGCACCCGGGTTGTTTTGGCGTAGTTTGCCATTTCCTTAGGCAGGGAAGCGGTATCGGGTTTATCGCCGTCCATCACTTTATGCACCAGCGCTACGATGTCCGGCCGCTGCCCGCGGGCTATGGCCATAAGGTCTTTATCGAAGGCGTCCACTATCGCCGAGTACAGTCCGTAGCGCATAAGCATAATCATATAGGTGCGGTTCAGCCAGCACCTTAGCTCGGAGGGCGCGCCGTTGGAAACATTGGAAAGACCCACCGTGGACCTGCACCCAGGGGCGATCTCCCCCAGCATCCCCATGAACTCCACGCAGGCTTTGACCTGGTTGATTTCCACCGATACCGGGCTGGCGATGGGGTCGATCCATATCCTTTCGTTGGGGATGCCCGCCGCGTTGGCTTTATAAACGAAATTGACGGTGTGCAGCGCCCTCTCGTTAACGTCGCGGGGCATCCCTTCGTTGCTCCACAACAGCCCGATGAGGTCGGCGTTGTATTTCTGCGCTATAGCCAGCCCCCGGTCGATGCGGCTGGTCTGTAACGACACCGAGTTAATGAGAGCTTTGCCTTTACGGACTTTCAGGCCGGCTTCCATGGCGTCCTGGTTGGTGGTGTCCAGCGAAAGCATTTTATCGGTGACCGCCTGGACGGTATTGACCGCCCAGGCCATGAGCTCGTCGCCGCCTTTGCGGGCGGGCCCGATATTCAGGTCGATGAGGTCGATGCCGGCCTCGGTCTCCGCCTTTGCCATTTCCTGAACCGGCGCGGCGTTCCTTTCCCTTAAAGCCGGGCCGAGAGTCTGCGAAATAACGTTTAAATTTTCCCCGATGAGGATCATCTTACTCCTTAAGGCTTCCAGGCTTTGAGATAGGGTGTGAGGTTGGCGGCGTCCCGCGGACCGACCAGTATCTCCCAGCCGGGCATCTCTTCCTCCAGACCTCCGCTCTCCGCGGCGATGTATCCCGGGATGATGAGCTTGCGGTGCTTTATTTTATCGGTAATGCCGCTCTTGAGGATGGCCGGCCCGATGATGTCGGCGGAGAATTTACCCGCCGCCCAGGAGGTCATGACGGAGAGCCCCTCGGTGTCTTTAACGTAGAGCCAGCTGGGCACCTTGCTGTTCTCGATTTCGCCGGAGACGATGAAGTAGGTGAGGGAAAAGTTGGAAGTGACCATCAGCGGCGAGTTCTCGTTGGGGTTATTGATTTCGTAGATGCCCTGCTTGGTGGCCAGCGGCCGCTGCGGGTCGGTATAGATATTGAGTCGCGCCACGAGCAGCGGGAAAAGGCTTTCCCCCTGGAAATCGGATAGCACGATAATGCCGGCGTATTTAGCCACGAACATGACCGCGAGCATGGCTTCTTTCATCGGGTTATTGGTCATTTCGCACGGGAAGACTATAGTCGGATAGCCCAGCGGGCGGAACTTTTTATTGAGGGCGGCGCTGCGGATGATTACCTGGTCCTGTAACGCCTGGCTGACTTTCCTCGCCCCTGAGTCTATCACGATATTTTTTATTCCGGCCGCGGCCAGCTTTTCGGTAAGCGTAGCCAGCTCATCCAGTCCGGCGGCTTTAGCCGCGACCGGGCATCCACTCTCTTTAGCCAACGCCGCCACGGCGTCCGCGTTATCTTTGGTGGCAGCGTAGAGCAGCGGTTTTTTATCGACGCAGGCTTTCAGACCGGCGGCCAGAACATCCGTTTTTTCGCTTATCAAAATAATATTGGCGTCGCTGTTAGCTTTGACTTTCCCTGCCAGCGCGGCAAATTTCGCCGCATCTCCCGTTTCGGCTTTGAGGGCTACTAAGTTGGCGCTTAATGTCAGCCCCACCCTTTCGTAAGTGAGCTCCTTGACCTTTTTGAGTCGGGCGTCCACCTCGCTGTCGGCCATCTTATCGCTGATAAGGATAGCGATGCCCGGCGGATTCTCGAACCTCTTTTCGTGGCGGAACATTACCGTTTCCCCGCCGATTTTCAATGCTTTATCCCCCACCCCGATGGTCACCGGCAGTATGGGCGGCGCCGCCGCCTCGGATAATTTAGCTTTGGCCTCCTCGGAGACCTGAGGGCATTTGGCGAGCTCGGCTTTGCCGGCCGCCAGGCTCATGGCGAAGGCCAGGCAGGTAGGCACGCCGCACTGCCCGCAGTTGGTCTTGGGCAATAGTTTAAATATTTCTATTCCGGTAAGTGCCATCTTAGTTTCTCCTTTCCCGGACGAGTATCAGTTTTAATCTTTAACCCTTCACCCTTTTTCCCTCTCCCCTTGCCAAGGGGAGAGGGAGGTGATTTGAGAGAGGGGGCTTTGCCCCTCTCGTTCTCTCCCCCTTTCGTAAAGGGGGACACAGGGGGATTTTGTTCTGCAATCAGCCTCTCTCTTTACTCTCCTTCTTTACCCCAAAATCGGGTCCATGTTCAGGGCGGGGTGGCCTTTCTCCTGTAAATAGGGGAGGATAGCGTCCTCGGTCACGCCGACCGTCTCGTCAGCGACCTTATCCAGGAGGTCGGGCACGCCGAGTTCTTTAGCCCTGGCGTTGAAACGGTCCTTGATTTCCTCCTTGAGTATCTTGGGCATCCAGACCATTCTCAGTAGGCCGCCCTCGGCGGCGATGAACTTTCTCTGGGTGGTGTTATATTTTCCATGCCCCACGAACCCCGGCGTGCTCAGGCCACCGCCTATCGTCCCCGCCAGCGTGGTGAACTTCATGCCGCAGGGGGTCTCGCCGGTATAGTCGCGGTTGACCGTCATTATCCCGTTGCACATCGGCAGGACGGCCGCTATGGCTTCGCAGCAGCCGCAGGTGGTCATGGGGTCGTTGACGATGCTGTAGAAGTTATAGTGGTCAATTTTCCCGCGGGATGCCTTCTGGACGAACTCGTTGACGCCCTTCCACTGCCCGAGCTTGGCATTAATCGTATCGCCCTTGGGTACTGGCTGGTTGGGGCCGGTGGGATTAATCTCGTAGGCGGCTTTGCAGTCCATCCAGTTGTAGGAGCCGCACAGCCCCGTTCTCTCCGGGCTGATGACGCAAACATGGCTGGGCGCGAAGGACTGGCAGAGTGTGCAGGAATAGTAAATATCGGTAGTCTCGTCGGTCATACCCTCGATGCGGACATCCCTGGTATGGTATACTGCCCTGGCCTTCTCCAGAATTTTAACGACGTCCTCTTCTTTGGTGTAGATTTTTACCTGTATCTTATCGAAGATACGTCCGAAGTCCTGGTGCAGCTTGGCATGAAGGATGACGCCGATATGTTTTAGCCGGAAGCCTTTTTCTACCGCCTGTTTAGCCACGCGCAGCCAGGCGATGTCCCTCTGCCCGATGTGCATCACCCCCTGGGCGTAGTTGATGAGGTGGTGTATCTGCCGCTCCAGGATGGGCTCGTAGTCGTCCTGCATCTCCCGGCCGGCGACCTC
>CAZEUJ010000127.1:0-5456 GCA_964514525.1 uncultured Dehalococcoidaceae bacterium | reverse complement strand
GCACGAACAATACGCTCACGGCTGGCACGCTGGACCTGAATATTGATGGAGGGAACGTCGCCGTTACCACGTTCAGCGCTGGTGCCGTGGCTCCCGGAGAATCCGGCACCGGTTCCAGCACGCTGGCCAATGTCGGCAGCATGTCCGGAGAGCTCGATATTGCCACCTCGGCGGTCACCAATACCCCCGGCACCGGCGGCACCGAATACGAGGGCGGTAGCGGTGAGCTGGGAGCGAGCGCCCAGATTGCCATGTATATTGATGTTGACCAGAGCGGTAGCTGGAACGCCGGTGACATCGGTCTCCAGCCGGATGCCACCACGTACGCTTTTCCTGCGGAACTCAACTACGACGAAATTAATGACTATGCCAGCAGGACATGGAATGCCGTTGAGACCATGGCTACCTCGGTTGCGGACGACATTTTCGTGAACTGGCAGGTGCCCGTCGGCGCCGGTAATGATATCCAGGGCGATAGCGTCAGCTTCGATATCACCTTCACTCTGGAACAGCCTAACGCCGATTAACCCGGGACTGTTACACACATATTAGCCCGGCAGGAATTTATGCGTTACCTACCGGGTGACAATTTTATATTGAGGTCATATCCCGGTATTAACCGGGTCTCTTTAATAACATAGGCTGGATGGGGCGATGTGTTCTAAACACTGGCTATCGACTATTACATTTCTGGGGCTGATGGTGCTGGTTTGCCCGTTATCTATGATATGGCAGGCCGGGCAGGCATACGCCGATTCCCCGACACTGGACCTGCAACTGGATTCATCGGACGCGATACGCTGGGATATAGGCAATATTACGCCCGGCGATTCAGGTCTTAAACCCATTAACCTGCATAACGCCGGCAATGTTGCCGGTTCTCTCTTCGTATGGATAGGCGACCTTGCTGATGATGAAGGTGCCAATCCGGAATCCGAGACGGGCAACACTACCAATCCGGGAGAACTGAGTTCGTACATCTACCTGGATATCATCAACGATGGCATGACCTTTGCCGAACTTTCGGATAACGGGTGCGTCATCAGCACTGAACTGCCCATCAGCCTTAAATCCTTTCCGGGAAGCAGCGACCGGGCATTGTGTATCGCCGATACGCAGATAGGTCCCGGCCAGACGCTGGAGCTACAATGGCAGTGGACGCTATCACCGGATGCCGGCAATGATGTCCAGGGCGATACGGTATCCTTCAGTATCTATTATTCGCTTTTTTCTGATAGTCCGGCCCAGCCTTTATATTCCCCCCCTGTAACGATACCCCCACCACCGGCACCGTCGACCGCGGAAGTCAGCGAAAACAATAACGCAGAACCAACCCCGGAGCCCGACCCCCTGGTTGCCGCCAGGACATATGTGTCCGCCGATGATAAATGTGTTATTTACATCCCTGAAGGCGTGCAGGTCATGACCGGGTCCGGTAAAGAACTGCTGAATGTTATCATTGATGCCCCTGATGATTATCCCCCCGCACCGGAACCGTTTATCTTCGCCGGTCCGGTATACCGGATATCAGGCTATACTGCGGATGGTATGAGCGAAGGCATGGGAATCACACCCGGCGTTCAGCTTATTATTTATCTGGATACGGCTATGGTGCCTGAGGATGCGGAAATATCCGTGTACAGCTATCATCCTGGTTCCGGCTGGGTGAAACTGGATTGTGTCGTTGACCCTTCCCGCCGCTGGCTGACTGCCTCGGTAGACTATTTAGGCCTGGTGGCTATCCTGGTTTTATCTCAAGATAATGGCGCAACTTACCTGGAGCCGACTACTCCTGCGTCACCCGTGATGCCGGATAAGGGAGATGTATCCGGCGTTCGCCAGGTGTTCACGCAAGTAAGTCTCGGCGTGGCTCTTTCCGGGGGCATTACCATGATAGTGCTGGCATATATTCAGCGGCGAAGGCGGATTCGTCAGGCTGAACGCCGTGAATAAATCGTGGTGAATACCTGAGCTAATAATAGTACACCCTGACCTCGTGCAGGGTAGGGGTGTTGGCCGTATCCGTTGTCGTTAATGTCGCCCGCCACTGTATATACCTCCCCGCAGGAAGCCCCGAAACTACCGGTGAAGTCCCGCCGGCGTCATTCCATAAGAGTGAATCATCTTCGGCGTTAAATGAGGTATCGCTGGCTCTCACCTCGAAGGTTATATCCGTGTTGGCCGCCAGTGTTTCGTCCCAGAACAGGCCGTCCCAGACGGCTCCAGTAACTCCCGTATCCCAAACCTGAGAGGCAATGGTGCCTAGAGAGAGATATTGGCCTTCCTCGCCCCCCCAGTCTCCATTTGCCGGCTCCGGAAATACGAACTTCCGAATAGCTACCCAGTCAATGTAGGTGTAGTCGACGTCAGGCATGGCGTTACTTCCTACTTGAACATTGAAGAGTACCGTGAAGTTAGAGAAAGCATAACTGGGGTGTAGACCATTGTCGATCACATCTACTAAGTTGCCATCAACGTAGAAATAGGCAACGCCGTCATTCCCAGATTCTTTGGCTAACCAAACAACCTCACCGCCTACAAAGTCACAAGGGCTATATTCATCATATAAGTTATAGTCTCGCACTCTAATTTTATCACCCCAAGATTGAAACTCGAGATAGAAATTACCCCCCTCACCTCCTAAAAACCACCTCCTTCGGTCGGTTACTGCGGGGTAATAGTTAATGGAATCAATACGGTACATTAACGCCCGGTCATTAGTCCAGACACTAGAAGATGTTTTGACTCCCCGTTTTAACCAGGAACCCGACGCCTCTTTTCGCGCTGTTAACTTGAGTAGTGAATTCTCTATGACCATCGAACCAACGGTATCGCCATCTATTTCCCAGCCACTGGGTAAAGAATCCCCTGGGAAATGGGTAAACAAATCGGGGAATGTATTGGCACCATTGCTTGTGGTAGAGGCTCCGCTGTTTCCATAGTAGATATAGATAGTCGCGTTTGAACTACTTAAGTCGTCAGCAACTTCAACCCAGAATGTAGCTTCGTCTCCATTAGTATATGACTCCAGCCAGTAGTCAAGTTCCGTAGTACCATCGCTATCGGTAAACCTGACATCTCCGAAGTCATCTTCGCAATGATCGCTTAAGTAAACATCGTTACCGGTATCTGTACCACTGCCTTGGTGGATAATGAGCCAAATCTGATAATTTATCCCGGCACCTGAAGCATTCTGTACAACATGACTTTTCCGATACTGCCAATTAGAGTTGTACCAGTCACTTCTTGCTGCCAGCATGACACTGCCGTTGCTGGAAGAGGTGTTTACCTGAGTTGTCACTCCGGCCTCGAAGTCGGCCCGGGTGGTCTGCTGCCACAGGCTGGCGCTCCACGCCTGAAATGTGTTACCGGTAGCTGTCTCAACATCGGTAAAAGATGCCGCCGTGGTTGCCGGTATATTTCCGGCAATTAGAAATACCACCGTAATCGTAATCAGGCATGCTGATAACACTCGCTTGTTGACGACTCTTTTAATTTTTATATTCATTGCTTTCAGTGATGGACAGGTAGAGTATTTACATCGATTTTTCGTTTCGACTCCTCTGGCAGGTTAAAAAAACATTAACCCGTCACCTGTTCCAGCGTGAAGGTGATGTCGAACACGCTGCTATCGCCCTGCGCCCTGTTATCGTTAGCATCGCTCGGGAAGTTATAGTTCACCATGAAATCAAGAGCGCCCGAACCTGGTATCGCAGGCATTCCGTCGGTCGAATCCCAGTCTAAACCGGTATAGTTTTGTATGTAGTCGTAGGCATCTGTTGGCAGGGTGCTTCCGGATGCCCAGTTGACGACAGCCCCATTCGACATCAAATACCAGTCCCCGCTATCCCAGCCGCCCGACTTGTTCATATCCAGCCAGATGGCTATCTTCACAAAAGCACCGAGCTCACCCTCGGTGCTGCCGGTCGTTGTATCCCCGGCCGCTTCCTCCGGCTCGCTTGGGGTGTTCTCGTAGTCTATTATTGTGCTGATAGTCACTTTGAGTTTGCCACCGATGTTTCCCTTATTGGTAACGGTCCAGTCGGCGGCGTTACCGCTGTCGCCGGGTTGCAGCTGGGAGCCGATGTCTATCGATTCTGTGCACGGGTCGGTAGCGCCAACCTGTAAGTCCAGCGTCCCCGTCGTGATAGTGTTGTTCTCGCTTGTCTCGTTGTCGCTGAAATAAGCCCACGCGCCGCTTCCTACCGCTGCCACGATCAGCAGGGTTGCCAGACTCGAACCGATTATTTTATTCATCTCAACCCTGTGTCAGTTACGAGTGATTTTCTCCTCCGCCCATGAGACATGGCGATTTAATGATACCAAGTGGGAATGGAGAAAAAATCAAGGCTACACCCGATTTAATATGAGGGGTAACCCTTACGGGCTGTTAAAGCTTTTTGGAATATAAGAAGAAATGCTCGCCGGGGCGCCGACTCGGCAGGCTCTCAGCTTTTGTCTGGCTCAATAACAAAGTCGAAGGTCGCTACCTCAACTATTTCTTGCCTGTTTTATCTAAAATTACGTGTTCTTCCACGACCCAGAAGCCCCCGGGCCGCATCTCCGCGAAGTTAGACCCGTCTTTCATCAGCTCTGGGCTGGAGTGGATAGCTTGCCTGGATTTTTGCCAGGCTTCCACGTCGTCATACCACATTTCCACGATGCCGTCGCCCTCGTATGCCATGCCCGGTACCTCGATAAAGTGGTTCTGCACGTATCTTTTTACATAGGGAATGAGCCTGGCGGCCAGGGGACCATGCTTCTCCAGCCAGTACTTGTTGTATTCCTCCCTGGTAAGGTCGGGTTTTCTATGGGCAAGCGAAATCGTTTTAATCATAACGGTACCTCCTTAATTAATTTGTTGTTTAAGGCTTCTATACGGGATTTTATTATTCAGGGTATTCGGGGGGCGGCGCGTTGAGCATACCGCCATCGATATTTCGTGTAAGTTTACCATCTGCTTTTACAAGGTGTAAAGCCACGGTTTTTCACTTGACACGAATTTAAAAATTGGTCTATCATCAACACGAAGTAAATCTGAAAATAAAAAGAAAAAGGAAAGAGAAGATGCCGATACCTCAATCTATAAAACACGGTAAATATATCACGGAACTAAAGACCGGTTATTCGCTGTACAAACAGGTCACCGCGCCCCAGATAGGCGTCTTCGGCGAGAAAGATTTAGGCGGCGCCAGCTTCTCGCTGGGATGGTCTTTTCTCACCGGGCCGTTCCTCATGGTGGCGGAGGCCCATAAACACGATTTCGACCAGATTATCCTGTTCTTTGGCGGCGACCCCGCTAATATCGGGGAGTTCGGCGGGGAAGTGGAGATGCACCTGGCAGGGAGGAAAAATATCATCACCTATCCCGCCTGTGTCTTTATCCCCAAAGGGGTGATGCACGGTCCCCTGGATATCAGGAAGGTCACCAAACCCTTCATGTTCATCGATATCAC
>CAZEUJ010000126.1:0-5459 GCA_964514525.1 uncultured Dehalococcoidaceae bacterium | reverse complement strand
AGGCACAATCAGGTTTCGCCCGGTTATCAGGTGTGATAAAGCCTCACCTGCAGGGTATTGACACTCAAACAAAAGTGGAGTAGTCTCAAGTCGAACCTGAATTTACGTTAGAGTTCAGGAGGTGTACGCCGATGTACAAATGGAGAATAGTGGCTTGTATTACCGGCTCGCTGGTGTTACTTGTACTGGTCTCTGGATGCGGTGGTTCGGCTGCCACCCCGACAACTCCGACCATATCTATGGCCATTTACGAGAATACCGAGCATGGCTTTTCCGTCAAGTATCCTGAAGAATGGACGGAGAATGAGCAGGGAATAGGGACGCAATTCTTATTAGAGTTCAAAGACCCTGAAGGATGCCTCACTGAGGAGGTATGGGTGGAATACAGGACCGGGGAGGTTATCCTGACTAACTATGTGACAGAGATCAAAGAGTACATGGAAGCCACGCCCCAGTTTGAGGCGTTCTCGGAGGGTGATATTACCATCGGCGAAGGTATTTCCGGTTATGAAATAGTGGGCCAAGGAGCCCTTGATAACAGGGAAGTTGAGAAGTTCAGGTACGTGGTGTTAGTGCGGGAGAAGCAGGCCCTCGGGGTTGGAGTAAGGGGAGAGCCCGCCGTTTTTGACCAGCAGGAACAGATAATAGATACCATAGTGGATAGCTTCAAGCTCTTGCCGACTTATACCTATGTCCCCCCGACTCCCGGTGCCGGAGGCACCTACACGAGCGCGGAATATGGCTTTTCCATAACCTACCCTGAGGGATGGACAGAGGCGCCTCCTACCGGTCGACCCGGTGAAATCATATCACTCGCATCTGCGGAGGGACTCCCCAGTGTAAGTGTCAGTGTATCGACTGTGGGTGAGGGAGCTACCCTTGCCGAGTTCGGACCGCAGATGAGCCAGGGCCTGGGCCAGCATTGGGGTGACTATGAGCTGGTTTCCGAAGGTGAGATAACGTTAGATGACGGGACTCCCGCCTACGAAATCGTGTTAAGCGGCACAATGGAAGGCTACAATCTCAAAGGCAAGTATGTGGTTGTAATTCAGGGTACCCGGGCTTTCATTATCACGGGTTTCAGCATGCCTGCCCGCTTTGAACAGGATGAATCCATCTTGGACGAGGTGATTCACAGCTTCAACCTGGAATAGCCTATGTTCTTATAGTTTTTGGCTACAGGCGGAAATCCTGGTTACGTAGTAAGGGAATCCTGCCAGTTGGAGTAGATACCGGAGGCCTAGAGCTCATCAATGTTGGGTATGAGAACCAGCAAGCTGGTAAAGATTATAATTTTTATTGCGTTGCTCATCGCAGCGAGTTGCTACTTAGGCAGTATCTGCCGTCAAATCGAGCAACTGGGTGATACTGTCCTTTCCCCGTCTTTTTCTCTCTCAATAGATACGATGTACCCCTTCCTCTGGCTATGGCTGGCTCTCGTTCTGGTGGCAATAGCCGCTGGACTTGTTGCCACGCTTGTCCGCCCTCTATGGATTTGCTATGTCGCCTTTGCTCTTTCCAGTTTGGCTGCGCTTTTTATCTGGGGGCTAAACCTGATAGGCATTGTGCTGGCCGTGCTGTATCTCATCGCTGGATTTTTCTACAGTCGAGGCGTGGCTAATGGACTCAATGAACGCATAAACTTCTCGGTGCGTCCTATTAAGGATAATCAATCTATCTTACTCGTAGTGCTGATAATAGCGGCGTGTGCTTCATTTTATTCTGGACTTGCGGCACAAATCGAACGTGAAGGTTTCACCACGCCGCCTTTTATCATGGATATGGTCGTGGGAATAGCCGAGGAGCAATTTGAGGAGAATGCAGACCTCACGCCAGAGGAAAGGGAGCAAAAAATAGCTGATTTTAGAAGAGAGTTTGAGCAAGAACTAGAAGACTCGATAGAGCCATATCAGCGGTTGGTACCCATAGTCATTGCGGTGATGCTGCTAGGTATCCTCATGACCATCCTTAGCCTTATCTCATGGTTACCAACTTTAATCCTGACAGGCATCTTTGCCATTCTCGCAGCTTCCCGGGTAACGAGGGTGGTAACGGAAACACAAGAAGTAAAAAGGGTAACTATAGACTAGCCCGGCCCTTTTACCGGAAGTTAAGTGCTTTTCCACCTTACTTCAAACTGACACATTTCCTAATGCCCATCCCCCCGGCTCTTCAAGCCTGCACAAAAGCTTGAATTGTTACCTAACAGTTTACTGAGCGTTTTTCCTCCACAGGCGCGTTCGAACAATTCGCAATGCTCTTCATCGGCTATCTTTCGATACTTCGCTGTCGTGTTTTAACTGGCATGCCCCAAGTGTTCTTGAAGCAGCCGTAACGATGGAAGCGTTTTCGCAAGAAGGCATAACATGACTTCAAGGTTTTCTACGGATAGTCTTGGAGAGGGGGCTGCGCCCCCTCTCGCTGCGTACTCCCTTTTTACAGTAATTGAAATATTATAGCTCGTCGGAGGAAAATGATATAATCATTGGCGAATATGGTTCACGGAGGGAATAAATGCTAATTTTGATACTATCGGGGAGCCGGAACCGCGAAGGGCAGACCGCCCGGGCTATTAAAGCCATCCAGAAGGGAATCCGCGAGGCTAAAGGCAAGAGCGAAGCGATTTTCCTGCCCGAGCTCAAGCTGGAGCGCTGCCGGCAGTGCGAGGCGGACGGGTGGGGAATATGCCGGAAAGAAGGGCGCTGCATCATCGAGGATGACTTCGCTTCAGTGGCAGAAAAGGTCAAGGCCGCGGGCGTGGTCGTTTTCGCCAACCCGGTATACTTCGGCGACCTTTGCGAAAGCATGAGGACTTTTCTCGACCGTTTCCGCCGAACGCGTTTCATGAGGCCGGGCACGGCGCCGCCGGGGGCTTTCCCGATGGCGGGAGGCACGCCAGCAATCGGCATTTGCTACGCCGGGGGCAGCGGCAACGGCACCATTTCCTGCTGCGCCAACCTGGAACGAATCCTACAGACCTGCGGGTTCGACGTGGTGGATATGATTCCGGCCCGCCGACAAAATCTCGACATCAAACTGCCGATGCTGGAAGTCATCGGCAAATGGCTGGTCACCAAGCCGACCTCAGGGCCACCCTTTATCCCGCCGAAACGCTGAAAGAAACGGGAATAATAAAGGTGAGGCGGACGGACATCTGTGCTAGAATGAAATCGAGATGATTCCCGTCAGGCTAAAGCTACGCAACTTCATGTGCTACCGCGATAACGTCCCAACGCTGGACTTTACCGGTATCCACCTGGCCTGCCTTTCCGGCGACAACGGCAACGGTAAATCGGCCATCATCGACGCCATGACCTGGGCGCTGTGGGGCAAAGCCCGCGCTAAAAGCGCCGACGACCTTATCCACACCACACAGTCCGAGATGGAGGTCGAGTTCGATTTTACTATCAGCGGGCAGCTTTATCGTATCATACGCAAACGCTCGCGCCCCAAAAAACGCAGTGGGGCGGGGCAATCGTCGCTGGAGTTACAGATAAGCACATCCAACGCCTTCCGCGCCATCACCGGCAACACCATCGACCAGACGCAACAGAAAATAATCGAGACCCTGCACATGGACTACGATACCTTCATCAACAGCGCTTATCTGCGCCAGGGACACGCCGACGAGTTCACCCGGCAGGACCCGGCCAAACGCAAAGAGGTATTGGGCAATATCCTGGGGCTATCACGCTATGACGAACTCGAAGAACGGGCCAAGGAACTCACCAAGAAGCACGAAACAGACGGCATTCAGCTGGAAAATAGTCTTGCCGAAATTTCCGCCGAACTCACTCAGAAGCCGGCCTACGAAAAGGAACTCGAACAGGCGCAGGGCAGGCTCACCAGAATCGAGGCGATAGTACAGGAGAAAGAAGCGACGTTTAACAATCTACGACAGAAAAAAGAAGCGCTGGAAAACAAAAAGATACAGCTTGAAGAACTCGAGACACGCATCGAAAGCGGCCACCGCGACCTGCAACGCCGGGAAGAGCAGGTCGGGCAGCACCTCTCAAGGACTAAAGAGTTTGAAGAAGTAATCGGTCGGCGGAATAAGATTGAAGAGGGACACGCTAAATATACCGAAGTAAAAAGTGCCATCGATGAGCTTGAACGTAAGTTCCGGCAGTCGGTCGCCCTGGAAAGGCAAAAGAGCCAGCTCGAGACCAGGATAGAGAAAGCCAGGAATGAACTGACCACGGAACATACAGTAATCCGGCGGGACATCGGCAACCTGGAAGTCAAAGCCGGGAAGCTGCCCGAACTCAGGTCTCAACTCAGCCAGACGCAAGCGCAGATACGCCAGCTGGCGGAGTCGGAAGCGGGGCTGGGGGCGAAAGAGCAGACCGTCCAGGAAGCACAGAGGCAGGTCAGCCACCTGGAAGCTGAAAAAAACCGACTGGAACGGGAAATAGGGGAGGTGGTAGAAAAGCTCGACCTCATTTCATCGCATATAGTATCTCATACAGAAGCGAAGTGCCCACTCTGCGAAAGCGAGCTAACGCGGGAAGGCCTGCTGCTTATCGAGTCTAAATACACCAGAGAAAAACAGGAGAAATCAGAACTTTTAAAAGCAAACGGGGAAACTCTGGCGCAAAAAAGGGCGGAATACGAATCTCTGCAAAAAGAAGGAAAGAAGCTCGAATCAGGGCTGAGCCTGGAAAAGACCAGAGCCCAGAGCCAGGCGGGCATTATCTCGAAGGAAATAGGCGAAATTGGAGAAGACATTAAAAAGCTGGTCGACCTGAGGGAAAGCCTGGATAGCATTGAACAACGGCTAATAAAAAGAGACTTTGCCGTTAACGAGCAAGTGGCCGTGACGGCGCTGGAGACCGAACTGGCCAACCTCGGCTACGAACCTGAAAAGCACGAGCAGGCGCGACAACAACTTAGCCAGTTGGAGGCCTACGAACGAGAAAAGAACAGACTTGACGAAGCGATGAGACTCGTAAACCAGGAAAAGGAAGCTCTGGCTAAAGCCCAGGAAGAGGTCGAAGGGAAACGTGAGAACCTCAAGCTCGACAGTCAGAAAAAAGAGTCGCTGACCGCCGAGCTCGCCAGTCTACCGCAGGCACAGCAGAAACTGGTTGAGGCAGAGGGCGAGTATAAAAACCTCGTCAGCCAGCGTTCGCAGGCGCAGGAAGCGCTGGGGAGCGTCCGTGCAAAACTCAAGCGGCTGTCCGAACTGGAGGTAAAGAAGAAAGAAAAAGAGGAGCAGCTTTCCCGGCTGTCCCGCGAGGGGAGCGTCTACCGGGAACTGGCTAAAGCATTTGGGAAGACGGGCATACAGGCTTTAATCATCGATACAGCGCTGCCGGAAATCGAAGCAGAAGCCAACAAACTGCTTTCGCGTATGACGGACAACCGGATGCACGTAAAGTTCGAGACACAGAAGCCAACCAAAAAAGGGACAGTCCAGGAGACGCTGGATATCGCCATCGCCGACGAACTGGGCACGA
>CAZEUJ010000125.1:0-5502 GCA_964514525.1 uncultured Dehalococcoidaceae bacterium | reverse complement strand
CCAGACTACTAGGTAAGGCAGGTATTCTGGAAAAGTTCAAACCAGTCAAGGAGAAGCCATGAAAGACCTAGTATTGTTCATCGCCAAGTCCATCGTCAACGACCCGGATGCAGTGAATGTGGACGAGGAAACCAACGAGGAGGGAATCACGCTGAAGCTACGCGTGGCCGATGATGACAAGGGGAGAATCATCGGTAAGCAAGGGCAGATTGCGCAGGCGATGCGCACCTTGCTAAGGGTAAAAGCCGCCAAAGCCCAGACCAGAGTCAGACTCGAAATCATGTAGTTCAACACTTGAGTGGGGGATATGGGGAGGAGAAGCCCTGCGCTTCTTAAACGGGAGGAGCAGTAGAAAAGCTGCAATATAAAAATGCATAATCAAAAAAGCCGCTGAAAATTTCAGCGGCTTTATCTTTAGCGAACCAAAATGACGGTAACGCTGGTAGAGAAATATAATCCGCAATGGCCTGAGTGGTTCGAGGAGATAAAAGAATTCCTCGGAGAGAAGATATCCAAAGCCTGTCTCCGCATCGAGCACGTGGGAAGCACAGCTATACCGGGTATGATAGCCAAACCAATAATAGACATTATTATCGTCATAGAGCCGGAACGCTGGGGAGAAATGAAATCCCTGCTGGAAGAACGCGGCTACTACTACCGGGGAGACCAGGGCATCAAAGACAGAGAGGTCTTCAGACTATCCGACGAAACAATCCTGCCCTCCCACCACCTTTACGTTTGTCCGAAGGATAATCTAGAACTAAAGCAGGAGACTGCTTTCCGCGATTATCTTAAGACACATAAAGCGGACGCAGAACGTTTAAGCACCCTGAAATGGGAATTAGCTAAGAAATACGATAACGATAAATATCCTTATATGGACGGTAAGGACGCCATGTGCAAGGAAATAACCAAGAAAGCCATGAAACAGTCCCAATGAGACGCTAAAGCTTCCGGCGGCGCTTCATCTTGTCCGCCACGCTGAGTCGGGCGATAGCACGCCGCAGGGCGGCCTCCGCCCTTTCAGCATCCAGACCCTCGACTTTTCTTTCTTTCAGCCTGTCCTCGGCGCGTTTC
The DNA here is from genome assembly GCA_964514525.1 of uncultured Dehalococcoidaceae bacterium. Taxonomy (GTDB): domain Bacteria; phylum Chloroflexota; class Dehalococcoidia; order Dehalococcoidales; family RBG-16-60-22; genus JBFYTX01. The sequence continues at coordinate 4,425 of CAZEUJ010000125.1, read as the reverse complement.
CGAGCGGCCTCGGCGCGCGCAATGTCGATTTCCTCAGCCCTTTCAGCGCTATCCGCCAGGATAATAACGCGGTCGGGGCGTACCTCCAGAAAACCTCCGGAGATAGCCAGGGAATCCTCCTGCGCGCCTTTCCTCACCACCAGCTCACCGGCTTGAAGAATAGTCATCAGGGGGGCGTGGTGGGGTAAAATGCCCAGCTGTCCTTCAACGCCGGGGGCGATAATCACATCGACGTCGTCGGAATAAACGACACGCTCGGCGGTAACGATATCCAGCTTAAGACCTGGCATCAGCCTCTGCTCCCATTTTCTTAGCGGCCTCAGCCACTTCCTCGATACCACCCACCATATAGAACGCCTGCTCGGGAAGGTCGTCGTACTTGCCCTGCAAAATTTCACTAAAACCACGGACGGTATCTTCAATCTTGACATACTTGCCGGGACGCCCAGTGAAGACCTCGGTAACGAACATGGGCTGCGAAAGGAACCGCTGGATGCGGCGCGCGCGGGACACGGACTGCTTGTCCTCCTCGCTGAGCTCTTCAATGCCCAGGATGGCGATAATATCCTGCAGGTCCTTATATCTCTGCAGCACACGCTGCACCTCACGGGCGACGCGGTAGTGCTCCTCGCCGACGACAGAGGGGTCGAGGATACGGGAGGTTGAGGTCAGGGGGTCGACGGCGGGATACAGGCCCTGCTCGGCGATAGACCTCTCCAGAGCCACCACGGCATCAAGATGACCAAAAGTGGTGACCACGCCGGGGTCGGTATAGTCATCGGCGGGGACATAAATAGCCTGGAAAGATGTAATCGAGCCCTTTTTTGTGGAGGCAATCCTCTCCTGAAGCTCGCCCATCTCCGTGGCGAGGGTCGGCTGGTAGCCGACTGCCGAAGGCATACGCCCTAAAAGCGCCGATACCTCCATGCCGGCCAACGTATAACGATAAATGTTATCGATAAAGAGCAGGACGTCCTGGCTTTCGACATCACGGAAATACTCCGCCATGGTGAGGCCGGTCAATCCGACACGGAGTCTGACACCGGGCGGCTCGTTCATCTGGCCAAAGACCATGACAGTCTTATCGATAACGCCGGACTCCTTCATCTCCCGCCAGAGATCGTTACCTTCGCGGGAGCGCTCGCCGATGCCGGTAAAGACCGAGAAGCCGCCGTGCATGGTGGCGATGTTGCGGATAAGCTCCTGTATAATCACCGTCTTACCCACGCCAGCGCCGCCATAAGCGCCGATTTTGCCACCGCGGGTGAAGGGCGCAATAAGGTCGATAACCTTGAGGCCAGTCTCCAGCACCTGGGTACTAGTCGCCTGTTCTTCAAAAGAAGGCGGCGGTCGATGGATGGGCCAGTGGTCGTCGGTCTTAACATCGCCGAGATTATCCAGCGGCGTCCCCATAACGTCAAAGAGGCGGCCCAGCGTGGCGCGACCAACCGGCACTTTCAACGCTGAGCCGGTATCGACCGCCTCAGCACCGCGCTCCAGGCCGTCGGTGGGCGAGAGCGCCAGGCAGCGTACCCAGTTATTACCGAGGTGGTCCTGAACCTCAAGAACGATTTTATTTTCGCCACTCTTAATTTCGACGGCGTTATAGAGTGCGGGGAGTTCATTGGGGGGGAACTCGATATCGACCACCGTACCGATAACCTGAACTACTTTTCCCTTAGCCATAGCAACCTCGCTTTACCAAAATCCGTCTCAAGCTCCCTTTACTAAAGGGAGAGGTTATACACGACCCCTTTTCCCCACCTGGATTCCAGCCTTCGCTGGAATGACCTAATTATCTTTATTCAAGAGCGACCACGCCGCCGGTAATATCGAGAAGGTCGCGGGTGATAGCCTCCTGGCGGGCTTTGTTATAGAGTAAAGTTAAATCGCCGATAAGCTCGTTGGCGCTATCGGTGGCATTACGCATGGCGACCATGCGGGCCGACTGCTCGCTGGCGATGGACTCCAAAATCGCATGATAAATTTCCATCTCCACGAAGCGGGGCAGCAGCCCACCCAGTACGGCCTCGGCACCGGGCTCGTAAATATAATCGACATTCTCAGCTCGCGGAATAACAGCAGGCTGTACGGGCAAAAGTTGTTTCATAGCCGGCTTCTGTACCATGGTAGAGACAAACCGGGCGTAGGAGATATAAACCTCATCGATTTTTCCGTCGGTATATTCATCAATGACAATATGGGAGATGGGGAGGATATCCAGGAAACGGGGCTGGTCGCCGAGCTGGGTAAACTCGGCGGACAAATTACAGGCGAAACGCACGGCAGCATCCCGCCCTTTACGTCCCACGGCGATTACTTCGACGTCGGCCTTCTGCCCGAGGATAAAACCTGCCAGATGGCGGTTGAGGTTGGCATTTAGACCGCCGCAGAGACCGCGGTCCGGGGTGATGTGCACCACGGCGATTTTTTTTATTGGCCGACGCTGCAAAAGCGGGTGCTGCAATCCGATATCCGGTATGGCAGCCAGGTCGGCGATGACCTGCTCTATTTTCTGAGAGTAAGGCCGGCCAGCCAGACCGCGCTCCTGCGCCTTTTTCATCTTGGAGGCGGCAATCATCTCCATGGCGCGGGTAATCTTGGAGATATTGCGGACGCCCCTTATGCGGCGGCGTACTTTACGGATATCCGGCAAATGAGTACCTCATATTATCTTAACTCACCCCCTGCGTCCCCCTCTCCGCAAGCGCAGAGGGGGATTATTTAAAAGAGGGACTGCGTCCCTCTTAGACGCCCTGCTTTTTAAATCCCTCTCAATCTCCCTTTATGAAAGGGAGAAGCTATACACGACGCCTTTTCCCCTGGATTCCAGCCTCCGCTGGAATGACAGGATTCTTATTTGGCTTTAATCCCCTTCTTGATACCGTCAAGGGTTTGTTTGGCTTCGGGGACCATCTGGTAAAACTTACCCAGTTCAACGCAAACGTAATCGGCGCAATAGGCGCAGTTGACGACGCTTTTTTCTTTAGCACATTTTCTTAAGGGGCATTCATTTACATAGCCGGCGACTCTTGCTGTCACAGTAAGACAGCCGTCGCAGTTGATGTCCTCCGGCTTGAAATTATACTTATATTTTTTAGTCCATTCCTCGGCGACGGCTTTTCTCTGTTTATCGTCGTCGGCCTGCGTGGCGATGTACGCCAGACAATCCATACAAATCACACCGCAATAGGCGATTTGCTTTTTCCTGGCTTTAGGCATTTTTTAACCTCACCCCCTGCTTTTTAAATCCCTCTCAATCTCCCTTTATGAAAGGGAGAAGCTATACACGACGCCTTTTCCCCTGGATTCCAGCCTCCGCTGGAATGACATTAGTTATTTAGCGATAAAACCCTGTTTGAACTCATTAATAGCCTTTTTAAGGGTCTCTTCACTCTCTTTGCTCAGGTCTTTAGTTGAAGCGATATTTTTAAATAAATCGGCGTAGCTGGACTCCATAAACCGATAAAAATCAGACTCAAAAGCGGTGATCCTGCCCATAGGAATATCGTCCAGATAGCCGTTGATGACGGCGTAGAGAACCATGACCTCCCTCTCCAGAGAGACAGGCACGAACTGCGACTGCTTTAAGACTTCCTGGATACGCTGGCCGCGCTCCAGCTGCGACCGGGTGGCTTTATCCAGCTCGGCGGTGCCGAACTGGGCAAAAGCGGCGACCTCGCGGTACTGGCCCATATCCAGCTTGAGTCGGCCAGCCACCTTTTTCATCGCCGGGGTCTGGGCTTTACTGCCGACACGGGAAACGGAAATACCCACGTTCAGGGCCGGCTTGATGCCGGCGTTAAACAGGTCCGACTCCAGATAAAGCTGGCCATCGGTAATCGAAATAACGTTGGTGGGGATATAGGCGGAGACATCGCCCGCTTGCGTCTCGATGATAGGCAGGGCGGTCAACGAGCCGCCGCCGTACTCTTTAGCGTACTTGGCGGCCCTCTCCAAAAGGCGGCTGTGCAGGTAAAAAACGTCGCCGGGATACGCCTCGCGGCCGGGCGGTCGGCGTAACAGTAACGAAAGCTGGCGGTACGCCCAGGCATGCTTGGAAAGGTCGTCGTAAATTATAAGCACATCCCTGCCCTGCTCCATAAACTCCTCGCCCATAGCGCAGCCGGCGTAAGGCGCCAGGTACTGCAACGCCACGGAGTCCGAGGCGCTCGCCGCGACGACGATGGTATGCTCCATGGCGCCGTGGTTCGTTAAAACGGCCACGACACGCGCCACCTGGGATATCTTCTGGCCGATGGCAACATAGATACAGATCAAGTCGCCGCCCTTCTGGTTAACAATAGCGTCCAGGGCGATGGCCGTCTTACCGGTAGAGCGGTCGCCGATGATGAGCTCACGCTGGCCGCGGCCGATGGGGAACATGCTGTCCACCGCCTTGATGCCGGTCTGCACGGGGGTATC
>CAZEUJ010000124.1:0-5530 GCA_964514525.1 uncultured Dehalococcoidaceae bacterium | reverse complement strand
TTGACCCTTCCGACCATCTTACCGTTTTCTATCTTATAGCCCAGAAGGACGTTGCCGGAGAAATCGCCGCCTAAAAGATTGCCCTGCCCGGCCCCGATAAGCTGCTCGATGACGAGCCCCTCTTTAATGTCCGCCACCATTTCATCGAGGGTGGCGGCGCCGGGGGTAACGATTAAGGCGCTCGGGGAGGGGTTGGGAAGGCCCCCGCGACGGCTGCCGCTGCCGGTGCTCTTCCTGCCGGCCAGTCCAGCCGTCTGCAAATCGTAGAAGAAGCCCTTCACGATACCGCGGCTTACCAGAGGAGTACGGTGGCTCGGCACGCCCTCGTCGTCGCAGGGACGGGAAGCGGGTCTAAAAGCAACAGTGGGGTCGTCGCGCAGGCTGAACTTCTTATCGAAAACGGATTTTCCCAGTTTATCGACCAGCGGCGAGGCGCCCTCGAAGACGGCCTTACCGTTAAAGGCGGACATGAGCGGCATCATCAGGACAGAGACGCCGTCCGGCGTAAAGACAACGGGAAGGGAGCGGGTGGGGGCACTGGCGCGCTCCTTAGCGAGGTCAAGCTGCCTGAGCACGACACCGGTGATTTTCTTCGTATCGGAAATGGGATGGCAGGAACTATCGCTCTCGCCGACGAAAAGCATATCCGTGCCCTCGATGAGGTTGCCCTCGATGGTCAGGTCGAAGACGCTCTTGCGGTAGGACGCTTCGCCGCCGCGGGAGTTCAAGAGGCGGACCGAGATAACGTTCCGGCTGACGCCGGCATCACACAAGACTGCCGGGGTATGGGAGGTCACGGCGGCAATCATCGCTTCGCCGAGGGCCACCATATCTATAATCGGCACGGCCGACACTTTAGAGTCGAAGACGCCAACCTTCGGATAGTCCTGAGCCGACGGAAACTCAAATTTGGCCTCGGAGCCGAAAGCGGCGGTCTCCACGGCGGCGGCTACCAGCTCCCGGGCGCTGACGGCACCGCTGGCGGTGGCAAAGCCGATACGGCCTTTCCTGATAATGCGCAGGGCGACGCTCGTGCTCTGGTTGGTCTGGAGCTGCTTGAGCCGGTTGGCTTCAAAATGGGCCTCGGTCGCCTCCGTGGAGATTTCAAAGACCTCCGCGGCATCGGCCTGCTTTTTTGCCAGGGACAGGATTTCTTCCAACTTATTTACCTCCGACCAGGCAGCGCCGGATACGGATATGAGGGCCGCCGAGGGAAACCGGCAGGGGAGATTGGGCGCCCTTACCGCACCCGCCGCCCTGGTTCATATCGAGGTCGTTGCCGATGGCATCGATATTCTCCAGGGTGGTGAAAACGTTACCGGTCAGCATGACGGGGCGGATAGCCTCGGCGATTTTACCGTTGCGAATCATGTACGACTCCCCGGCGGAGAAGGTGAACATCTCTATGCTCGTCATGCCGCCGTACAAGTTTTTAGCGTAAATACCCTCTTTAATCTCAGAAATCATATCGTTAAAAGAGACGGCGCCCGGCTCGATGTAGGTATTGGTCATGCGGACGATGGGCGGGAAGCGGTAAGTGATAGCACGGGCGTTGCCGGTGGGCTTTTCGTTCATCCTGGCGGCGGTCTCACGCGAGTGTAAACGTCCCACCAACTTGCCCTCGCGGATGAGGTAGGTCTTGACCGAACGCGTGCCCTCGTCGTCATATTTAAAACTGCCGCGAAGTCCCGGTGGGTCTGACGCAGAATCAACGATATTCAGCATATCGCCGCCGAAACGCTTACCCAGCACCATAATCTCCCGCATGCGGTCGTTCTCGTAAACGAAGTCCGACTCCGAAAGATGGCCGAAGGCCTCGTGGGCGAAGACGCCCGCCAGAACGGGGTCGAGCACCACGGTGTACTCGCCTCCCTTAGCCTGGGGGGCGGAGAGCAAAGCCACGGCATTTTGCGCCATCTCTTTCACTTTTTCGTGAAGCCCTTTGATAGCGCCGAACTCACCGCGGCTACCCAGGCTTATACCCACCTGCTGGACCTCGCCGTCTTTGGCGGCGATGGCGGCAAGATTCAGGGTGACATCGGTCCTCTCCTGGGTGATACAGCTGCCCTCCGAGCTCAGAAAAACGACCTTTTTACGGCCGTCCATATAGCGGATAATCGAGGTCTGAATCCCGGGGACGCTCCAGATTATCTCATTGTATTCGTCCAGCAGTTTTTTCTTTTGCGCCAGCGGAATTTCCACGGGATTCTGTGGAACGCCGGTGGAGACGCTATCGACGGCGGGGGGAACCGGGGCGAGGTTACTTTTACCGCTGCCGACCGACCGGGCCTGGGATATGGCCAGAGAAAGGCGGTCGGGAAGATTTTCAAAGCTGTTAAAGCTGGTAAATCCCCAGCCGCCTTTAACGAGGGCGCGGGCGTTACCGCCGCTGGCGGTGCTGCGGCCGATGGACTCCAGCTCTTTGCCGCGATAGACGATACTGCTGGTCTCCGATTCCTCAAAGCGCGCCTCAAGGTAGTCGGCGGGGGGCTTTTTAAGACGGGAGGCCAGACTGGCGGCGATGGCATCGATATCAGGCATGCAGATAAAGTGTAGAGGACGGTAAGGTAGGATGTCAATTTGCTCACATGCAAAGGGTCATTTTATCGGCCATTCCCAGCTTCCCGGCGATGCGGCGGGCGCGGGAAGCAAGCTCATCGGCATAGGCGGTTTTTACGTAATCATCGAAGAAAATTTTACGGTAATCGGTCACAAGGTCGGGGTAGTGCCCGTGGAGCAGCTTGAGCAAAGACGGCCAGACCCCATAACGCAGGTTCAGCTTATCGAGGTAAAAATAGTCGGCGCCGGTCTCTTTGACGGCTTTCAGCAGGGCTGTGATGTTCTCCTCGGTATCCGATAAAAAGGGGAGCAGCGGCCCGATGAAGGCATAAGTGCGAATCCCTTTACTTTTGGCTTCTTCAAGCACACCCAGGCGCTCGGCGGGGGGCGAAGCACCCGGCTCGATAATGCGCGCCAGGTGAGGGTCGAGCGTGGTAACGGTCACCCCGAAGTCCACGTTCCCCGTTGCCATCAGGTCGAGGTCGCGGCGGGCCAGTGCACTTTTCGTCAGGGCGCTGATTTCAAACCGATAATGGAGCAGGGTTTCTAGGCAGCGGCGGGTCAGCCGGGCCTCTTTTTCAACAGGCTGCCAGGCATCGCAAACTGAGCTCAACATTACCCGACCGACCAGCTTTCGTTTGACCTCCCGGGCGATAACCTGTGGGGCATTGGTTTTTACATCCACAAAAGTGCCCCAGTCCTGGCGGGGATGGGAAAAGCGAGAAGCAAAGCGGGCGTAGCAGTAGACGCAGCCGTGGGCGCAGCCGGTATAGCAGTTAACAGCGTAGTCGGCAATGCCGGACTTATTAAGGACGGACTTACATTCGGCCTGAGTATATTTGACAGTGTTGATTTCAGAAGTAAACATATTTCGTTCCTCTAATAATATTGTATCAGAAATAAGATATAGCTGTTTACGATTGAGCTTTGATGCTCACCCCCTTACCCCCTCTCGAACAGGAATATCCGAAATCAACGAAAAATTTGATGTTCGAGAGGGGGAGGAATAGGAAGAGGGGTCGTGACCCCTCTTAGACGCCCCGGGTATGGAGCGTCCTTACCTTGACACCCCAACGCAAATTAGCTTAAAATATCATAGGAATTTTCCTCAAGTCGAGTCCCAATCACCTCTATCAATTGAGACAATTACGCAATCCGCAACATTCGTAGGCGCAGAGAGGAGATAAGACCATGGCTTACCAGACTTTGCTTTACCAGAAAAAAGACGGAATCGGCACCGTGACCCTTAACCGCCCCGACAAGCGTAACGCCCTCAACAGCACCGTCTATAAAGAACTCTACGACATCTTCGAGGCGATAAAAAACGACGACGAAGTACGGGTAGTTATCCTCACCGGCGCGGGCGATAGGGCTTTTTGCGCCGGGTCCGACGTGGCCGAGATGCAGAACATGGGCCCCCTGGAAATACAGAAGTTCATGGCTACCATTCGCAAGACGTCCGACTTCATTTATGCGCTCACCAAGCCCACCATCGCCGCGATAAACGGGTACGCGCTGGGCGGGGGTAACGAGCTGGCGATGTGCTGCGACCTCCGCATAGCGTCAGAGAAAGCCAGGTTCGGACAGCCGGAAATCACCCTCGGGCTGATACCGGGCGCCAGCGGCACCCAGCGACTTCCCCGGCTCGTCGGCGCGGCTAAGGCTAAAGAGATGATTTTCACAGGGGATCTGATCGACGCCGGCACCGCACTCAACCTCGGCCTGGTCAATAAAGTTGTCCCGCCGGAAAAGCTTATGGAAGAAGCCCTGGCGTTGGCGGCAAAGCTGGCGGGCATGAGCGGACCGGTGCTGGCGATGGCGAAGATGGCGATTAACACCGGCCTGGACACGGATTTAGCCTCCGGGCTGAACATGGAAGCTAAATGCAACGCGCTGTGCTTCGCCACCGAAGACCAGAAAGAGGGCATGAAGGCATTCCTCGAGAAGAGGAAAGTGGTGTTTAAGAACAGATAGAGGGAGTTTAAAAACCTCACCCCCTGTGTCCCCCTCTCCTTACGAGGCAGGATGAAGGAGAGGGGGAAGAGACTTAGAGAGGGGGTGAAACCCCCTCTCATATACACTCCCCCTTCCCTTGGCAAGGGAAGGGGGTCAGAGGGATAGGTTCAAAGCAAGAATATAACCGGTATATAAGGAGGATTTGGAACATGGCGATTAAGAAAGTGTTTGTCATCGGGGCGGGGACGATGGGCAACGGCATCACCCAGGTGAGCGCCCAGGCTGGCTACGACGTAATGATGTCCGATATCAAGGACGAGTTTATTAAAAAAGGTATGGCGGCCATCGACAACAGTCTGAGTCGATTGGTGAAAAAAGGCACGATGCCGGAAAGCGAAAAGGCAGCCATAATAGCCCGTATAAAGACCACCATAGATAATAAAGACGCTAAAGACGCCGACCTGGTCATCGAGGCCGCGCCGGAAATACTGGAACTGAAAAGGAACATCTTCAAACAGCTCGACGAGATATGCAGGGCGGACGCTATTTTAGCTACCAACACATCATCGCTGCCCATAGGGGAAATCGCCGCCGCCACTAAAAAGCCGGAGAGGGTCATCGGGATACACTTCATGAACCCGGTGCCGGTGATGAAGGGCGTTGAGGTTATACCGGGTCGGAAGACCGCCCCCGCCGTCCTCGAAGCCGCCAAAGAGTACATCAAAAAGATAGGTAAAGAGCCCTGCGAAGCCAGGGACTACGCCGGCTTTATCGTTTCGCGGCTGGTGGACGCCCTGATGAACGAGGCTTTCTGGTGCGTCATGGACGGCAACAAGCCGGAAGAGGTCGACAAAGCCATCAAGTTCTGCCTCAACCACCCGATGGGGCCGCTCGAGCTCTGCGACCTCGCCGGGGCGGACGTGGTCATGCACGGGCTGGAGACGATGTACGAGGAGTTCGGCGAGAGGATGATGCCGGCGCCGCTCTTAAAGAACATGGTACGCTCCGGCGACCT
>CAZEUJ010000123.1:0-5607 GCA_964514525.1 uncultured Dehalococcoidaceae bacterium | reverse complement strand
GTCCATCTTGTGACCCCAGGAATAAAAGGCGACCTCCCTAAATGGGTAGTGCAAAGCAGGCTGTAAAAGTTCTTGATTTTGACCTGCACGGCTCACCATATACTCACACGAAAGCAAATGTAGCCTTAAACACTATATTTTTAGTTCTATCTATTGAACAGAATGGCCCACCACACGTAATCTCCGCTAAAGGCCGTTTGCTTTGCACATCAGGGGCACCCTCCGTCCGTTTGATGATAACGAAAGAAGAAGATGGCAGGACCCGGAAGCCATTCTATCCGATATCGGACTTAAAGCGGGCCTCATCTTTACGGATATAGGCTGCGGCAGCGGTTTTTTCGCTCTACCGGCGGCCAGAATAGTAGGCAAAACCGGCAAAGTATACGGACTGGATATTAGCGTCCGCGCCATTACCAGTTTGAAGGAGCACGCCGCTAAAGAAGGCCTTAATAATCTATGCTTAACAGTGGGAAGAGCCGAAGAATCGGTCATATGTGACCAGTGCTCCGATATCGTCTTCTTCGGAATAGTGCTTCATGACTTTCAAGATCCCGCTAAAGTCTTAATCAACGCCCGGAAAATGATTAAGCCCACCGGGAAACTGGTTAATCTGGACTGGAAAAAAGAGTCGAAGGGGTTGGGTCCTCCGCTAAGGATAAGGTTCAGTGAAAAAACAGCGGCGCGCTTAATCGAAGCGGCCGGTTTTACCGTTGAAATAATTAAAGACAACGGACTTTATCACTATCTGATTATCACCAGGCCTGGAACAAAGCAAATTACAGGTCTTTAGGAAAAATTTATATCTGATTTTTAAAACAATGACCTCGGCGAATTCAGTGATGAAAAATCCGTTGTTGACAAATTAATGCTTACAGTATTATTGTGTTAGAGAAACAGGCGAGGAAATAACAAAGCCGGACGGCGGGAGAACTGGTGAGCATTAAGAGGATAAAGATATTTCTCTCTGACCCGCAGGTTCTGTTCCGTGAAGGCATTCACTTCATCCTCTCCGGCGAAGACGATTTTGAAGTTACCGGTGAAGCCACCAACAACGAAGAATCCTTTACCCACATCGAGGCCAACCCACCGCATGTAGTGATCCTGAACATACAGGATAAAAAGCTCAGCGGTCCCGAGGCAGTCCGTCGCATTAAAAAGAGGTTCCCCTCCGTCTTTGCTATTTTGACCATCGAGAAAAAAGATGGAGCGCAACTATTCGAGGCAATAAGGAGCGGCGCGAGTGCTTACCTGACCAAAGATAGCGACCCCGAGCACCTGCTGGATACTGTCAGGGTTGTTTCCCAGGGCAGTCTCCCCATCATGGAAGAACTGCTCACACCGGAAATAGCGTCGATAGCGCTTACCGAATTTGAAGACATTAGTTCTCTGAACGAGCGGATGGATAACGTTATGGCTGTCCTTACCCAGAAAGAAACACAGGTCCTCAACAGTATTGCCGCCGGAAACAGCATCGAACAGGTAGCCGCCAAACTTAATATAGATGAAGAGTCCATCAGGGGTTACCTGAGGCTGATACTCAACAAACTGGTAGCCAATGACCAGACGCGGGCGATCATTACAACCGTACAAAATAGTCTGCCTGTCATGTTAAGTAATACCGGCGGATTATCAAGGCTATCCGAAGAATACCTGACTCGGGAAGAATTTACCAAGTTTAAAGATAGCCTGGCAAAACGCCTTAAGAGTATTGCCAGCGAAGCCGCCTAATAAATTTATCCTGAAAATCCGCAATTACCTTTTTAAATCCAGTCACCAATTAACGGCTTTTTTCTATATCATCATGGGTGCCAGCATGGATAATCAATAGGTGCCGTCCATATTGTGGAAAAATGTATCAGGAGTTAAGCTTAATTAGGAAAATTAGGTATTCATAAAGAACCTTCAAATGCTAGAGAATATACGTAAAGATATTATGTCAAACCGACCGATGCTAACCGTGAACGAGGTAGCCCATCTACTACACGTCCATCCCAATACGGTAAGACTCTGGAGCAAGACCGGGGCGTTAAAATCCTACCGTATCGGGAAACGCCGCGATTACAGATTCAATCCTGATGACGTAGAAACGTTTCTGCATAAAAACGTCAATAGCAAGGACTAGCTTGCAAAATACCAGAAAAACGGCGTTCTTTTTCAGATATATATTAAATTACCTGTAACTCTGTGCCATTCGCGCAATATCTATTCCTTTATTTTTACAATATACCGTTTTTCGTGGTATTATAATACAACGCTATATAGTTGCCCCAGCACTGTACGTTCGCCGGACAATCCGGAGTTAGCAGTTTCTACCTGTAATGGAGGAGAAGATGCCAGCTAAGAATATACTGAAGGAACTATCTCGGTATAACATAGGGACATTCGCCGATATCGTGTTTCGACAATCGCGGCTGCGTCCCGATAAGGTGGCCTATATCTACGGTAAGGAGCAATTGACCTACGCCCAGTTCAATTCCAAAATAAACCAGCTGGTGCACGCTTTACAGGGGATAGGAGTTAAAAAAGGAGACGCTATCGGTTTATTATCCTGGAACTGCCTCGATTATGCTATTATTTACGGCACCGCCATGAAAGGCGGCTATATTATTTCACGTTTCAACCCCCGGCTTCAGGCCGAGGAACTGGACTACCTGATTAACTATTCAGAAGTTAAAACGCTCTTCGTGGGTCCGGAACTTTTCGCCGTCATCGAATCGATACGGTCGAAAATATCCAGCGTCAAGAATTATATCTCTCTGGAAAACCGCGCCCCCAATATGATGTACATGCACGAACTGATGGATTCCAACTCTGACGATGAACCTTATGTCCAGGTAACAGAAGACGATGGATTCTTCATTATGTATACCAGCGGCACCACTGGAGTGCCTCGGGGCGCAGTTTATTCCCACCGCGAGGCCTGGGACGATGCCCGTACCTATATCATCAATCTGAGCATACAGCCTGAAGATAAGCATATTCAGGTATCTCCCATGTTCCATATTGCCGGGGATACCATGGTGAGGTCCATCCTGTACATGGGCGGCTGTAATATTATCCTGAAAACTTTCGACCCGGCGGCGACGCTGCAACTCATCCAGACCCACAAAGCGACCCATATATCTATTGTCCCGACCCATCTGGTGGCGATGCTGGCTTTACCGGATGTAAAGAAATACGATATCAGCAGTCTGAAATTCATCTGGTACGGCGGTTCGCCGATGCCGGTGGAAGTACTGAAAAAAGGACTGGAAACCTTCGGGCCTATTTTCGGGCAGGGATACGGGCAGAGCGAGAGCGGCCCGGCCATCTGCCATCTGCCTAAAGAAGACCATAACGTGCTGGGCAAACCGGAAGAAAAAAGGCTCGCTTCCGTGGGTCAACCTGATATCGGGGTGCAGGTCAGGATCGTCGATGATAAGGGGAAAGACGTCGGGCCCGGCGAACTCGGTGAAATCATTGTCCGCAGCAAACACATCATGCTCGAATACTGGAAGAAACCTAAAGATACCAGCAATACCATCGTCAACGGCTGGCTGCACACGGGAGACATCGGCCGGTACGACGAACAGGGCTATGTTTTCCTGGTCGACCGCAAAAAGGATATGATTATTAGCGGCGGTGAGAACGTCTTCCCCAGAGAAATCGAGGAAGTCATTTACCGGAATCCCAAAGTGCACGAGGTGGCCGTAATCGGTATTCCCGACCCGTATTGGGTGGAAAAGGTCCATGCGGTTATCAGCTTGAAGAAGGGCGTAAAAGCCACCGCCGAAGAAATTATTAATTTTAGCAAAAAAAGCCTGGCCGGCTATAAAGCGCCCAAGTCCGTAGAGTTTGTGGATGCCCTGCCTAAGAACGCCGCCGGGAAGATTATGAAACGCGAGTTACGGGAGAAATACTGGGCGAATCAGGACAGAAAGATTTAGTATTCCCTATCCGTTTATATTTTCAGTTTTTCTTCGTGGATACGATCAATCAATCTTGGAAGCCGCACTAAAATATATTATGTCAAACGCCCTATTTTAGATATTTCTCCGGGTTGGCATCGAAAGCTTTCTTGCAGCCAACGGAACAAAAATAGTATTTCTTGCCCTGGTATTCCGAGGTGGCCGGAGCTTTCTTCTCATCAACTTTCATCTTACACACAGGATCAATCGCCATAATGGTACCTCCAATCGTTTAGTTGTTCAGTTTCGTCGGCCGGAAACCTCTCAGGCGCAACGAGTTGGATACCACAGTTATCGAGCTCAACGCCATCGCCGCTGCCGCCAGGATAGGATTCAGGAAACCGTATTCACCGAGGATAAAGCTCAGCCCGGGAGGAACGCCCCGACTCCCGAAGGCAAGGTAGAGCACTCCCGCCGCCACCGGGATGAGCAGCACGTTATAAGCAAAAGCCCAGAAGAGATTTTGCTGTATCGTCCTGATGGTACGCCGGCTCAGAGAAATAGCCGTAGCGATACCCGTTAAGTCCCCGCTGATAAGGGTGATATCCCCGGTCTCCATGGCGACATCGGTGCCGGTGCCGATAGCGATACCAACATCGGCCTGAGCCAGGGCGGGCGCATCGTTAATGCCGTCGCCCACCATCGCCACGACGCTACCCTCGTCCTGGAGTTTTTTAACTTCATCGGACTTGTTTTCCGGCAGTACTTCGGCGAGGACGCGGTCAATGCCGGCCTGGCGGGCAATAGCCTCAGCGGTACGCCGGTTATCGCCGGTGACCATAGCCACCTCGATACCCATCTTCCGTATTTCGGCCATCACGGCAGCGGCGTTCGGCTTTAATGTATCCGCCAGCCCGATGACACCCACTGCCCGACCATCTATCCCCAAGAACATCACCGTCTTTCCGCTCAATAAAAGGCTTTCGGCTTTCTCTTCCAGTCCCTGAAGGGCGACACCACGGTCCTGCATCAATTTAAGGTTGCCCAGCAGAAGTCCCTTTCCGTCCGCTTTGGCTGCGGCGCCATGGCCGGGAATAGCGGTGAAGTCCGAAGCCAGCAGAATATTCAACTCTCTTTCACGAGCAGCGTGGACGACAGCTTCACCGAGCGGGTGCTCGGAATCGTGCTCCACCGCGGCTGCCAGCCCGAGAACCTCATTTTCCGAAAGAGGCGGCACCGCGATAATATCGGTCACGGCGGGTTTGCCCTCGGTGAGGGTCCCGGTCTTGTCCAGGAGCAGGGTATCGATTTTATAAAATCTTTCCAGTGCCTCAGCGCTTCTGATGAGGATGCCATATTCGGCGCCTTTGCCGGTGCCCACCATAATCGCTGTGGGCGTGGCCAGCCCCAGGGCGCAGGGACAGGCGATTATCAGCACGGCAATGAAGTTGAGGAAGGCGAAGGTGAGCGAGGGAGAGGGCCCGAAAAAGTACCATATAATGAAAGTGATAACGGCGATACCGATAACCACCGGTACAAAATAACTGGCAATGATATCGGCGAGACGTTGAATGGGCGCTTTGCTACCCTGTGCTTCTTCCACCAGACGCACGATTCTCGCCAGAGTGGTGTCTTTGCCGATGCGGGTCGCTTCAAACTGAAAGCTGCCCGTCTTATTAATAGTAGCCCCGATGACCTCATCGCCCTCTTTTTTCTCCAC
>CAZEUJ010000122.1:0-5814 GCA_964514525.1 uncultured Dehalococcoidaceae bacterium | reverse complement strand
GTATGGCTTTTTCGTGGAAGCCAGGCCTACCCTGAGCCTGCACGAGGGAGAACTCCTCAGGCTCCGGGTGGGGGGTGTCAGTGCCACGGAGAATCCATCCTGAGAGACCGCCCCGAAGGCTTGACTGAATTTATCACTAAAGGGCACGGCTCGGTAGTCCGTGTGACGCACGGAATTAACATTGCACATAACTGACATTTGTTTAATCTCAGTGAATCGCACAATCCTCGGTTTTGTGTAATCTCCTTTACCCAACCTTAAGTCAAATTGATACACATCCAGAAATAGCTATATGACCATCCTCTCCAGAGTACTAGGGGATAAAAAAACCTCCCGAGATAGGGAGGTTCTCTTCGTGTACGACAGGAGAAATGTTGATGCGGCCGATTGATTGGCATCAAGGAGGGGTTGAATAAATTAGGCTATCATTTGTGACTCCCGATGGCTGCGAAGCCAGCGTCCTTAAAATAACCGTCAACAGGTTTCTCAGTATGATAAATACTCTGCCCCGGCGACTGGAAAAGGACCGAGCGATACCGTAGTTCTTTAAAGCGGGACAACCAGAGCAAGTGCTCCAGCTCATCCTTGGAGAAAAACCGTGCTTGGCTATATATGGGATGACTTTCTTTTCTCTTTTTCGCGTAAAACTCCGCCCAGGGACTGCCTTGGAGAATCAACCCAAGCGCGAGTCCGCCTCCGGGTACGAGTACTCTCGATGCTTCATGAATAACCATTGCCGGATCATCTACGAAACAGAGGGTCAGTGCGATAAGGACGCCCCCGAAGTTGCCATCCGGAAACGGCAGTTTTTCGCCAACGGCTCTATGGACTTTAATATCCCTGGACTTTGCCTTCTCCAAAAGTGCCGGTGCTGGATCCACTCCGTACTCAACCCCCAGTGCTTGGGCAAACCGCCCCGATCCTACACCTATTTCCAGGTAAGGCCGGGTATAACTGTGAAGAAACGGCTTGAGGCAGTCCACTTCCATGGCAAAGATAGCCTTGCCCGCCTCGGTATCGTACCAGGCGTCATATTCACTCGCATGGCTACCAAAGACTTGGTATGGCATCGTGAAACCTATATCGAATAATTGATAGTGTTTGCGCTTTGCATGAGTACCTTTGCTTGCTTCACGATGAGCTCGGCCGCAGCGTCAATCTCTTCAGGAGTGCTCCAGCGTCCCAGTGTCAGACGCAACGCCCCAAGAGCCAGTTCCCGACTGAGTCCCATTTCCAGAAGCACACTTGAGGGCTCGGTGGAGCCGGCATGGCAAGCGGCTCCGGTAGAAGCGGCTAGTTCCGGAATTCGGCTGAGCAACTCGTCGCCGACTATGCCCCGGATGCTAACGCTGAGGGTATTCGGCAACCGCCTTTCAGGGTGACCGTTTAAGCGGACTTGATCTATCCCCAGACCATCAACAATTCGCCGATACAGCCTGTCCCTCAAGCCTTTGACCTTCATTCCGAATTCCGAAAGAGCCTGTCCTGAAAGCTCACAGGCTTTCCCCAGTCCCACCATGTAAGGTACGTTTTCGGTGCCGGCCCGCCGGCCTTTCTCCTGACCGGCGCCATGGATTAAGGAGTCAATTTGAACACCCTTTCTTATGAACAATGCCCCGATTCCCTTGGGAGTATACAGCTTGTGCCCGGCAATAGTCAGTAAGTCTACTTTCAACTCGTCTACGTTCACCCTGATTTTGCCACAGGACTGGGCGGCGTCGGTGTGAAAGAGAATTCCCCGCTCTCGGGAAATCTCGCCGATTTCTGCAATCGGCTCAATGGTGCCAACCTCGTTATTGGCGTGCATTATGGTAATCAGGATGGTCTCTCCGGCAATAGCCTTGCGGATATCCCCCGGGTCGACCAGCCCATATTTATCCACAGGGAGATAAGTCACCTTGAAACCCAGCCTCTCCTCAAGATAGCGGCAGGTGTTGAGGACGGCTGGGTGTTCTATACGCATGGTGATGATATGTTTTCCTTTTCGCGAGTTCACCAGCGCCGTGCCGACTATGGCCTGGTTATCGCTCTCGCTGCCGCCGCTGGTAAAGATGATTTCTTCAGTCTTGGCACCGATGAGGGAAGCCACCTGCTGCCGGGCGCGTTCCACCGCATTTTTAACCGGCGGCCCGTATGCATGAGTGGTCGAGGGGTTGCCGAAAAACTCATCCAGATACGGGAGCATCGCCTCCCGCACGGCAGGGTCAATGGGAGTGGTGGCATTATAGTCAAGGTATATCGGTTTACCCATGTATCTTCCCTGTTGCCAGAGTTAATCGTACTTTTTCATACCCAGAAAAGGAGCGTGCCAGGTATACGTTACACTAATGCTTCCAGTCGCTCCTGCTCAATTCCTCTGCGCTCTTTCAAGAAGTGTTTGGAAGGCGGCTCCATGTAGACACGGGGGGCCGGGTAACTGTAGAAATTCCCCGAACCGTAAGCCGCCATCTCATCGCCCGTCTCGAGGTAACATGAGCCTTTGCCATCGAATTTGCTCAGTCCGGCTTCGCTGAGAATTTTACCGGCGATGTTCCGCGCCACGATGCGCGCCTCCTCGTCGGCAAACACCCAGGCCTTCGGTAAAAAGAAGCCGGTGGGATTGGGCTGGCGAATTGAGGTAATATCGCCAATGGCAAAAACGCCGGCATAAGGTGTTTCGAGCGTTTGAAGGTCAACCGGAATCCATCCTGTCTCATCGGTGAGACCGGCTTCTCGCACCACACGCGGCGCCGCATGCGGAGGTACGCCGATCAGGAGGTCGAAAGATGCTTCGCCAGCTTCAAAGGCGACCTTGTGAGCTTCGCTATCTATCCGCTTGGTTTTCTGTTGCGGATGAAATTCGATGTTACGCTCCTTGTACATGCTGAGAATAGCTTCCCCCATGACCGTGCCAGTGGAAGGTAGCGGCCTCGGTTCCGGCGTATAAATAGCTATCTCCGCTTTGTCGCGCTTCTGCTTGCTCCGGAGTATAGAATCTACCAGGAAGGCCGCCTCGTAAGGCGCTCCAGGGCAGGAAAACGGTGTCGTGCAACATATGATAACAATCCGGCCACCCTCAAACTTTTGCAGGGCTTCTCGTATCTGAACGGCCCCGGCAACATCATATAAATTTAAGGCTGATTCACTAAAACCGGGCACACCCTCCGGATGTTTATCGGCACCTAGGGCAACAATCATATAATCGCCCTCCAAGGTACCGGAAGAAGTGTGTACTCTTTTCCCCGTAGGGTCTATCCGTTCAACCTCGGCGTGAACCCAATCTATACCCTTGCGCGCCAAGTCAGAGAGTTCCCGCTCGCCTTCACGCGGGTCTTTCATTTCCCCGGTTATCAACTGCATGTTGAAGGCATTGATGTAGAAGGTAGTTTTTTTCTCTACCACCACGATGTTGTGCTCGGGCGGCAGGAGTCGACGTAACTGCTGCGCCGCCGTCAGGCCACCGAAACCACCCCCCAGGATAAGGACTTTTTTATCAGTCATATTTGTCCCCCTTTTTGCTGTCGTATGCAGTTTATTTAGACTAGGTCTTTTTTCTTCTCTTGAATTCTTCTTTGCGGATTTCCCCGCGAGCGTACCGCTTCTTGAGTATCTCGAGGGCGGATTCAGTCTGGTTATGAGCCTGTTCAGATTCCGAAGAATGACTCATATCATGGTTCATGCCACAGCACATCATAGGCTTCCCTCCAAAAAGTTAGATTAAATCTTTCTTTCTCTCTTCATATTCCTGTTTGGTTATCTCGCCCCGGGCATAACGTCTTTTGAGGATTTCCAGAGCCGACTCTGCCGACGCAGAAGAACCTGTATTATTCCGCGAGGAAACGCCACGCACCAGCGCGACAATTCCCCAGATGACCAGTCCCCAAAAAACAATCATGATTATCGGCATATACAACCCCCAGCCGAAGCCTCCCATCATTCCGGACCCCATCATACCGTACCCGTAGGCGTATCCCTGCCATCCCCCGACTAAGCCGATAATAAGCGGCACGATGATAAGGATAGCCACAATCACACCCCCGATAATAAGGGTTGTCCTGGTACTTTTATTCATATTTTCCTCCTCTCTACATCGTCACTAGGAATAAATCATGGCTTCTATGACTTTAGTCACCATAAATCCTATTTGCATCAAATGAGTTTATGAGGACATGCCAGCACCGCCTGGCAAATGCCCCTATCGCAGTGCTCGGGATGACATTCGGTGTAATTTATTAAGGCTATCTTTCCAAACATGTACTTTCTCCGGCTAACCGAAAGTGACCACTTTATCCGAGTCGGCAATCAGCTGAACCAGCTGCGGCATGGTGGAGATAGGGCATACTCCCGCTTCCTGCTGTCTGACTTTCAGGCAGGTGCCGCAGGCGAGCAGGTTACCTTTGCTGTCGAGTAACTTATTCAGGACTTCAGGTACATTGAATTTCTCGTTCTTGATTTCCTCAACCTCCACGCCGCTTCCCATGAGAAATACGCTCACCTCATGGCCGTCGCTCAGCGCCGTATTACCTAAGCGTAAAGCGTTCCAGGCCGTTTCGGGGTCGTTGCCGTTGATGATAATAGCCAGTTTCATTTCCTTGTCTCCCTTGCCGCTCTACGTTGATACGGTTACCTGGTTTTTACTGTAATAAGTGCTGCATCCTGCTTTATCTGATCAAACAACATTTCCCTCATCATATCGAAGCACCGGATAAGCTTGGGATTAAGGATTCGATAGTAGACCATATTCCCTTCCTTGCGAGTCTGGAGGATATGACGCTCTTTCATCATCGACAGGTGTTGCGACAAGTTACCTATGGTCATTTCCAGTTTCTGTGCCAGTTCAGTAACAGACATTTCTCCGTCGCGAAGGATATTGATAGCCTCTAACCGCTTGGGGTGCGAAAAGACTTGGCACATCTCCGCATGATAATGATAAATCTGGTCGTCCACTTTAACCTCCTGTAAGAAGATATTGTATTATAGATATTGCTATAATACTATATTACTATAATTCTCAAAGGCTGTCAATAGATGAGTTGATTAGTTTACCGGCACGGTGAACAGGAAGGAACTTAACATCCCGGTTACTGGAATAGAGATGATGAGTCAGGGCGCTTGGCTCCTCCCGCCTGTGGGAAAAGAAGAAGAGAAGTTGAGTAAATTCCACGAAATCCGCGACCAGGTTAGAAAGAGAGTGCAGGAATGGGTGGACCGGCGAGGCTAGGGTATACAGTCATGGTTCGTTTTCTTATCGATCAAATTCAGACACAATGGTTATAACGTAAGGGTTTGGGTTGATAACAATAACTCATAATATGACTTCAATGGGCGCTACTGTACAATACGCAGAACCAAAACATTTGAGTTAGCTTCCACCATATAAGTCGGATGCCCCGTATTATTAAACGAAAATGCCTTTTTCTTTAATAATGGACTGCACTGTTAACCCAGAGTCTAATAACCATTAAAAGCCGATAATCAAGCGCGATTCGGAAATCCCGACTTACTAGCCAGTGACCAACTTATAAATTACTCCCAGCACTCCTCCACCCAGCACTAGCCATACTGAGCTAACCTTGAATTTGAGTAAAAGGAACAGGGCACCAAGCGTAATTAGAATGGTAAACCAGTCAATTAACACTACACGTCCTAGCTGTATTGCCACTGCCGCCATAAGTCCTAAAGAGGCAGCGTTGATGCCATCCAGAAAAGCGCCAGCCCACCATGATTTACGCATTGCCGGCAGGAAGCGGCTCAGAAGTCCGACAAGAATAAAAGACGGCAAAAATATTCCCAATGCTGCAAGCAAGGCTGATGGCCATCCTCCTAATAGATACC
>CAZEUJ010000121.1:0-6009 GCA_964514525.1 uncultured Dehalococcoidaceae bacterium | reverse complement strand
CGCCGCATGCGGGCATCGATATCGCGGTCGAGATAGTTGGTCAGGCCGTTGGCGCCGGCCGAGGCGATTAAGACCGTTAGCAGAACTAAAGCCAGTCGGGGAGAAAGCTGGCCGCCACCGGCAATGACCGCCGCGCCGAGGCCGATAAACGCCAGCAGGGTACTAGGCAAAGGCTTCAGTACCTCAAGATAATTGGCGACCGTGCCGAGGGCGGCGGCTCTACGGAAAGGTCGGGGCTTTCCCCTGACCAGAGCGGTAACCGGTAAAGAATTCGTCTCCATAAATACAACCCAATTATACACAATATACCCACTCGGAACTAGGAGGGGTTGTATTTGTTCCAGATTTGATATTAATATAGGAAAGATGAAAGAGGAGCTCGAGAGAATACTAGCACAACGTAAGAAGCGTTACATCAATGACGCCAGCCGCGTGCCGTCGTCAGTATTGATACCTCTATACCAAAAGCAGGGGCATTACACAATCGTCTTTATCCGGCGCACGGAGAACGTCAAAGACCATAAAGGGCAGATTTCCTTCCCCGGGGGCGCCCGGGACATTAACGACAGGACACTACTGCATACGGCAATCCGGGAAAGTCGTGAAGAAATAGGTCTGCGCACGAAAGACACCGAAATCATCGGCGAGATGGACGACGAAATAACGACCACCTCAAATTACGTCGTTACCCCCTTCGTCGCGATGATACCCTGGCCGTACCGGTTCAAAAAAAATAAGGACGAGGTCGCGGAGATAATGGAGGTCCCCGTTAAAGCGCTCCTGGAAAAGGGCTGCCGACAATCAAACACCGAGACTCTAAATGGCCAGCCAATCGATTCTTACACCTATAACTACCAGGGGAACATTATCTGGGGGGCTACCGCGCGGATACTGAAGAAACTGCTGGATATTATCAGCAGTATCCCCGGAGCAAAATAGGCTTGCCGCGAAACAGCATCAGCTAGGCCAGAACGCAATCTTTAAAAATAATGTTCTTGCCGTAGTTATCGTACTTGCCGCGCAGGGTTACTTCCTGTCCTTCACCGAGACGTTCCATTTGAGACACGCTTTCCTTGCCGAAGGTGCAGCGGACGGTCCAGGTTACGTTTTTATGAGCGCCGGTAAGCACGACATAGCGAACATCGATGTGGTCGCGGATGAATACCTTATCGACAAATCCCGTTATCACGATGGTCTTATTCAATAATTTCGAGTGTACTCCCAGACGGTTCGCCTTAAAGAGGGCGTCCAACTGATCGACGCTTAAAACCGTGCCATCGGTAAGCGTGTTCAGGTCCGGGGGCGCTACCGATGCTGGTGGGGGATTCGGCAACGATTCAGGCACCGGCCCCGGCGCCAACTGGGGGGCGGGCGCGGGCGGGGCTATCGGCGCGGGCGGAGGAGGGACGGACGGCAATTCCGGTTCAGTTAGCGGCGCAGCCTCTAGCACGGCGGCCGGGTCCGGCCGGCGTTCTTCTACAGGTCCCGGTGCGGGTTCTGGAGCCTCCGGGCGTTGTTGCTTCACTTCTGGAGGTTCAGGGGGGACAGCCTCCGTTTCCGACTCCGGTTCCAGGGCGGGTTCAGGGGCGATTTCAGATTCCGGTTCCGCCAGGGGAGATTCCGAACGCCAGGAAAGACTTCTCTCTTCCTGAAGCTGTTTAAAGGTCTTATCTATCTTCTTATAAGAACGGGACAATAGCGGATAACCGCACCACTGGCAGGCCCAGTCTCTGGTCCTCAGCGTCTGGCGTCCACAGTTGGGACAAGACGGCATAAAAACTCCTCCGTATTAAATTATACGTGATAAAGGCAGCTTGTCAATATGATGGGTATTACGACGGCTATTTATTCAGCCTTGATATTTAACTGTTTTGTAACTATTTTAACCACTATTTTGTAACTATTCTATTAACGCCGGGATAAAATATGTTAATGATATTCAGCAAAATAGAGACTTAATA
Organism: uncultured Dehalococcoidaceae bacterium; assembly: GCA_964514525.1. Lineage (GTDB taxonomy): Bacteria > Chloroflexota > Dehalococcoidia > Dehalococcoidales > RBG-16-60-22 > JBFYTX01. The sequence continues at coordinate 4,048 of CAZEUJ010000121.1, read as the reverse complement.
GTCCAGTATTAACTTTTCTCAATTTAGCTTGACATCTTATTTGATAAACGATATAATGGAAGTAAGGTTTTCTGGAGAAAAGTAATGGCCGGCAATAACTACTACGATATACTCGGAATAAGAAAAGATGCCAGCGATAAAGATATAAAGCAGGCTTACCGCCGGCTGGCGCGGAAGTACCATCCGGACGTTAATCCCGGCAATAAGTCGGCCGAAGCCAAGTTCAAAGAGATCAACGCCGCCTACGAGGTCCTCTCCGATAAAGCCAAAAGGCAAAAGTATGATAAATACGGCGATAAATGGCAGTACGCCGACCAGATAGAACAGGCGGAGCGGGAACAGGCACAGTACCAGGGATTCACCCCGGGCGGCGGCAGCTATCGTTACAGCGGCAATATCGAAGACCTGGACGGCATCTTCGAGGAGCTGTTCGGAGGGGGACGGGGGCGGGGTTTTTCCCGTCGCGCTCAACCAAGGCGCGGCCCTTCCCCTTTTGAAGGACGCGGCCAGGACATGGAGACTACCATCGAGGTAACACTCGAAGAAGCCTACTCCGGCACCCAGCGCACCATCAGCCTCCAGGTGGAGGAACCGTGCGCGGCCTGCAAGGGCACGGGGCGGATCCAAAACCTCCCCTGCTCGGTATGCCGTGGTGCGGGGGTGGTGGCAAATATAAAACGCATCGAGGTTAAAATCCCCGCCGGTGTGACCACCGGCTCACGGGTACGCATCGCCGGCAAGGGACAGCCCGGCTATGGCGGCGCGAACGGCGACCTGTACCTGAATATCACCATCAGGCCCCACGCGACGATAGAACGCCAGGGGGACGACCTGCATGTTAACGTGCCGGTGCCATTAACGGTGGCGGTCCTGGGGGGCGAGGCTCAGGTGCCAACGCTCAAGGGAAAGCTGGCTTTGAAAATACCGGCGGAGACACAAAACGGACGCATCTTCCGCCTGGCCGGACAGGGCATGCCCCACCCCGGAAAGTCCACCCGGGGCGACCTGTTGGCTAAAGTAAGCGTGGTCTTACCCACCAAACTATCCGAAAAAGAAAAAGAACTATTCAGGCGACTCAGCGAGACACGACCAGCCTGATGAAGCGAGGTGATGATGAACAGAGATAAATACAATACCGAACCCCGCTACGTGATAAGCGTAGCTGCCAGAATGCTGGAAATACAGACCCATACCCTGCGTTACTACGAAAAGGTCGGCATCATCGAGCCGCGCCGCTCGCAGGGAAACATCAGATTATACTCGGACAGAGATATAGCACTGCTCAAGAGAGTAAAGTCGCTGGTAGACGACATGGGCATTAATCTACCGGGGGTGGAGGTCATATTACGCATGGTCCAGCACATGGAAGAGATACAGAACGAACTGGAAGAAGCCCACCAGGAGATAGAGAAACTACGCGGAGGAAAACGAAGATGAGACAGGAAAGATTCACGGAACAGGCACAGGAAGCGTTACAGACGTCCCAGCAGATGGCGATGCAGTTCAAGCACAGCCAGTGGGACGTTGAACATATCCTGCTGGCCCTGCTCGTACAGCGGCAGGGGCTGGTAGGCGAAATACTCAAAGAAATAAATGTGGACGCGGACATGATGAGGAACCGGGTGGAGGAAGCTTTAGAAAATACACCCAAGGTATCCTACCAGACGGGGCAGATATACGCCACGCCGCGCATCGCGATGCTGATGCAAAAAGCCGAAGAAGAAGCCAAGCGGCTCAAGGACGAATTTATCAGCATCGAGCACCTGCTTATCGCGATGGTCAGCGAAAGCAAAGGGGAAGCCGCCAATATCCTGCACAGCGCCGGCGTGACCCAGGAGAAAGTATACGCCGCCCTACGGAAACTAAGGGGGAGTCGGCGTGTGGAAGATACACGCGCGGAAAGCAAATACCGCTCCCTAAAAAAGTACGGGCGCGACCTCACCGAGATGGCCCGCGAGGGCAAGCTCGACCCGGTAATCGGGCGGGAAAAAGAAATCAAGCGGGTCATGCAGATACTCACCCGCCGCACCAAGAACAACCCGGTCATCGTCGGCGAGGCCGGCGTGGGCAAGACCGCCATCGCCGAAGGGCTGGCCCAGAAGATAGCCGCCGAAGACGTCCCCGACTCTCTGAAGGGGCGTAAGGTGGTGGCACTTGATATGGGCGCCCTGGTAGCCGGCAGCAAGTTCCGCGGCGAGTTCGAGGAAAGGCTCAAGGCGGTCATAGACGAAGTCAGGGAAGCCAAGGGGGAAGTGATATTGTTCATCGACGAAATACATACGGTGGTCGGGGCGGGCGCCGCCGAAGGCTCCATCGACGCCAGCAATATGCTCAAACCGGCACTGGCTCACGGCGAGCTACAATGCGTGGGCGCCACGACACTCGATGAATACCGCAAGCATATCGAGAAAGACAAGGCACTGGAAAGGAGATTCCAGCCGGTCTTCATCGAAGAACCCAGCATTGAGGAGACCATCGAAATCCTGCGGGGCCTGCGGCCCAGATACGAAGCGCACCACAAGATAAAAATTACCGACGCCGCCCTCGACGCCGCCGCACGGCTCAGCCAGCGCTACATCTCCGACCGCCACCTGCCGGATAAAGCCATCGACCTCATCGATGAGGCCGCCAGCAAGCTGCGCATCGATACCGAAAGCGCTACGCCGGAAGAGAAAGAACTGGAACAGCGCATCAAGCAGCTGGCTAATGAAGAGGAGGCGGCGACACAGCGACAGGACTACGAGGGGGCGGCCAGGCTCAAGGCCGAAAGGCTAAAACTGGAGCCTGAGTATCAGGAAGCCAAGAGCCGCCGGCTAAAGCAGGAGAAAATAAGCGAAGAAGTAAACGCGGAGCACATCGCCCAGCTTGTTTCTAACTGGACAGGCATCCCCGTTTCCCAGATGGTCGAGGGCGAAAAGGAAAAGTTCATCCACATGGAGGAGCGCATCCACGAGCGCCTGATAGACCAGGAGGAGGCGGTAGCGGCCATATCCGAAGCGATAAGGAGAAGTCGGGCGGGGCTTACCGACCCGAAGCGTCCCATCGGCAGCTTCCTGTTTCTGGGGCCGACGGGGGTAGGCAAGACGGAGATGGTACGCACCCTGGCGTGGTTCATGTTCGGCGACGAGAACGCTCTGATACGGCTGGACATGTCCGAATACCAGGAGGAACATACTACAGCGCGGCTAATCGGCGCGCCGCCGGGATACATCGGCTACGACGAAGGCGGACAACTGACCGAAGCGATACGCCGGAGGCCGTACAGCATCATCCTGCTCGATGAAATCGAGAAGGCGCATCCTAAGGTCTTCAACACCCTGCTACAGGTCATGGACGACGGCCGACTGACTGACGGTCACGGGCGAACGGTAAATTTCAAGAACACCGTCATCGTCATGACCAGCAATGCCGGCGCCGAGGTGATAAAACGCGAAAGTCAACTCGGTTTTGCCACCCGCCGGGAGACGGCAGCGACGCAGAACCAGAGATACGAGGACATGAAGAAAAAGGTAAACGAGGAAGTTAGAAAACGCTTCCTCCCCGAGTTTCTGAATCGATTGGATGACATTATCGTTTTCCACGAGCTCGGCGAGGAGCAGCTCAAGAGTATTGTCGACCTGATGCTGAAAGACCTGCAAAATCGACTCAACGAACACAAGGTAAGCCTGGAGCTGACGGAAAAAGCCAAGGCATGGCTGGCGAAAGAGGGCTACGACCCGGTATTCGGGGCGCGGCCGCTGCGGCGGGTCATCGAGCGCCACATCGAGAACCCGCTGTCCAGCCAACTCCTGCGGGGCGAACTCAAGGAAGGCGACATCGTCAGGGTGGACATCGGCAAGGAAGGCACTTTAACCTTTAAGACTAAGGCGGTCAAAGCCGCCGCCTGACGCGAGAGAGAATTTGCGAGGGGGCTGAAAAGCCCCCTCGCTTTTTATTCATTTACGTTTCTTCAAAGGCTTAATCCATGCCTGGCCGTACTTATCGGGATTGTGCCGCTGGTAGGTGGGAAGGTCGTCCCGCCAGGCGTAACCGTGCGCCGCGGGTTCCC
>CAZEUJ010000120.1:0-6028 GCA_964514525.1 uncultured Dehalococcoidaceae bacterium | reverse complement strand
CCGGCGTCACCGCGCAGGACTCCTTCCTGCAAATGCCTTACCGGAGGTGGCGGCTCATTCTATCAGTCAATCTGGACGGCACCTTCCTCTGCTCCAAGGTAGTCCTGCCGCACATGCTAGAAAAGAAAAGCGGGATGATCATCAACGTTTCCTCGATACTGGCCCACCAGATACGCATGAACATCGCTTACGGCGTCACGAAAGCGGGGGTGGAGAGGTTCACCGTGGGACTGGCACGGGAAATGCGGCACGACCCGGGCATCGCCATCACCTGCATCCGGCCGTACTTCGTCAAGACGGACGTGGTGATGGGGTTCATGGAGGGGCGGGATACCAGCGACTTCGAGGAGGCGATAATCTGGCAGAAATACCCGGCTATGTTGGCGGGAGCCAAACCGGAAGACGTGACCGGCAAGATATGGGACAAAGCCGCCCTCGAGGAGAAGTTCGGCAAGATATAACCAGCTGCGGTTTCAGCATATGAATCAGGGGTGATATCACCGGTCTTCCCGTTGAGTTCACCCCTGTCTTTTTTAGATAATATTTCCGTGTAAGAAATATCCGAACGGCGGTTATTTCTTTTTAAACGATTTCAGCATCATCAAGAACGAGCCGGCGCCCAGCAACACCGCCCCCAGCAGGAAAACCCACCAGAAGCTCGCTATAAACCCTTTATCATCGGAAGAATCGGACGACAAATCCACAACAGGTTCAGTGGCCGGCACCTCAGGCTCCGAGAGGGATATCGTGCGGGACCTGGTATTGTTTTTTTCGTTGGTTTCCAGTAATAATCCGTCGATATCGATAAAGGCGGTAATTTCCTGCGAACCGGCCACAGCGTCCCAGGAGAATTCTTTAGTGACCAAGGCGCCCATGACGAGTTCGTCGAGTTCGACAGATTGCGCCGGCGAGCCTTCAATCTGCAAAACCAGCTTTGACTTAGCGGCTTTCACCCTGCCCTGGTTCTCCACGGTAACGGAGATAGTGATTTTTTCTCCGGCGGCAGCCCGCGGCGACCAGGAAATCGACTTGACAATGAGGTCCGGGGCAATAGTGGAGAAAGTCACGGATTTTTCATTATTGGTTTCATCGAGTTCGACGACCTGTTTATCGACGTCAACGACCACTTTAACCGTGTGATCGCCCGCCTTCAGCATCCGGGAAAGGGTAAGGATAAACGAATCGCCCGCGGGAATCGGTGTAATTTCCTCATCAACCGGGGCAGTAGCGTCAATTAAATAAATCAACCGAGAATTTGCGGAGATATCGGTACCCTCGTTCTTAACCGTAATAACGAGAGCCACCTCGTCACTCATCAAAGAGTTTTCCATAGACCAGGCGATGTCCGAAACGACCAGGTCCGGCGTGAGGGTAGGGAAGTCCATCTGTTTCTCATTATTAGTCTCATCGGACTCGATAACCTGGTTATTTATGTCAGCAATCATCTTTAGAGCATGCGTGCCTGCCGTAGCCATCCAGACGATGGAGCCGGTAGCTGAAACACCAGGGCCTATCTCCGGGATGTCTTCGAACGCGATGGGGAGTCCATCGATATAGCCGGTGAGGCGGAAGGGCTGGGTGGGGCCGCTGCCCTGGTTTTCGATGGTGGCGGTGAGGGTTACGTTAGCGCCGATAGAAGCCTGCGGCGGGGACCAGGAGATGTCCGTTATGATGAGGTCGGGCAGGGGGATGCCCACCACTTTGGTATTATTGACTTCATCAATTTCAAAAATCTGGTCGTTGGTATCGGCAATGATGGTTATTTCATGAGAACCAGCGGCTACTACCCAGGTAAAGGGCTTGGTTACCGTATCACCGGCATTGAGACGGTCTATATCACTATAGCCGGCCACCGTGCCATCAATATAGTAGGCGACGCGGGAAGGCCCGGCGCTCAAGGGACCCTGGTTTTCAATATCGATCTCAAAGACAATTTCACTGCCGATGGGCATGTCTGCCGGCAGCCAGGTAATCGTAGTAACGGCCAGGTCCGGCAATTTGGGAGCGAACGATATCGCATTTTGATTATTGCTCTTGTCACTCTCAATAATGTAGTTGTTGAAATTAGCTATCGCCTTGAAAATATGGCGGCCGTTAACCACTTTCCAGGTATATGTCCCGTTAACCCAAGCACCGGCATCCACTCTGGGAATCAGCTGAGAGCCCAGCAGGATATCATCCATGTAGTAGAAAACATGGAAGTTTTCCGCCCGGCCGCCTCCCTGGTTGGTAATATTAGCCGAAAAAGTTACGTATTCATCGATAACCGCATCCTCCGGCGACCAGCTGATGCTGGGAATGATCAGGTCCGGCGGCAGGATAGAAATGGACAGGTTCAGGTCGTTATTATTGGTAATTTTTTCGTTCAGCACACTATCGAAGTCAGCGATAATCTGGATGGGGTGTGTGCCACTTGTGGCCGTCCATGAGAAGGTCGCGGTTACTTCTTTACCGGCGTCTATTTCCGGAATATTCATGTAGGATATAAACTGGTAATCAATATAGCTGCCGGCGCGGGTCTTGGTTGCATGGCCGCTACCCTGGTTTTTAACTTTAACCGTAAAAGTCACGTTATCTCCGGCGCCGGGATTCTGCGGCAACCAGGTAACATCGCTTACAATCAGGTCGGGCACCAATGTCAGTATGCTTACCGTATAATCATTATTATTCTCATCGCCTTCTATTATCTGGTCGTAATAATCTATGGTGAAACTAATTTCGTGCTCCTCCTGCAAAGTCTGCCAGGATACCGTCACGTTGGCCGAGGCAGCCGGCTCCAGGGCGCCTATAGCCGTGGTGGACTTGAGGGTGCCGTCTAAAAAGTAAGCCAGGAAACATGAATTGCTGCGCCCGCCTCCCAGGTTCTTTATGGTGACGTTACAGGTCACGTTATCGTACCTGGATGGATTTACCGGCGACCAGGACACGTTCTGGAAGACGAGTTCAGCCATCTCGGTAGAGAAGGTCAGGATAAGCTCGTTATTGGTCTCATCGCTTTCTTTTATGGCGTTCGACTCGTCAACAACGGCTTTAATGATATGCTGGTCGGTCAGGGCTACCCAGCTATAGGTGCGGGTCACCTTATCACCGGGGTTGATGGGGAAGATGTCCTGATAACCGCGGGAAGCTCCGTCTATATAGAAGTTGATTCTGTTGGTACGTGATGTAGCGTTCCCCTGGTTTTTAACGGTGACCGTGAAAACGATACTATCGCCTTTCGACGGGGCGGCCGGTGACCAGGATATCGACTGAATGACTAAATCGGGCGCCAGCGGCGTCAGGGCGAAGGTCATGGCATTGTTGGTTTCATCCGCCTCAGAGATAGACCCGGCGGCATCGGCGATGGCCTGGATGACATGGGAACCCGGTTGGGCCTCCCAGGTAAAGGCGGTCGTCGTCATCATGCCGGCATTAAGGCCATCAATCGCATTCGTTGCCAGGATGGCATCATCGATATAACAAACGACGTGGAAGCCCCCCGCCGAAGCCGTGCCCTGGTTTTTTACCGTCACGGTAATAGTTACGTCATCATCAGCGACCGGGTCCGTGGGTGATATGGTGATATCCAAAACAGTAAGGTCGGGCTGAGAATCGGCCAGAGCGGCCGCAGAGTGCCAAACCGATGCGCTGATCCCCAGAGTTAAGGCCAGTGATAAAATCGTGAATATGGAAATTACTCTTTTAGCAATGGAGCAGCGATACAAAGGTAAATACCTCCAATATTGTTATACGGTGATTACTATCATTGTAATAAGACGAAAGAAAGGAATGAATAGTCCTTTGGTAAGGTAATGGTGGACATTTAGTACTGGTGGTCAGCACCTACGGAAGCCGAAGTACGTTAAGGGCATTACCAAAGATAGCTGGCCATTTCCGCAAGCTTCATGAATAGGCCGGGGATGATACCGAGAAGCAGGACACCCAGACAGCATATGGCAAGCGCCAGCGCCGGCGCGAAGGAGGAAGGCACTTTTTCTGCGGAAGCCGGCTCGGCGAACCACATCACCTTGACCACGCGCAGGTAGTAGTAAGCCGAGATGACGCTATTGATGACGGCGATGATGACGAGCCATAATAACCCATTACTGGCGGCCATGCTGAAAATGTAAAACTTGGCCATGAAGCCGGCGGCCGGCGGGATACCGATGAGGGATACCAGACACAGCGTTAGAGCCAGCGCCAGAACCGGCGAACGTTTTCCCATGCCTGAATAATCAGAAATAAGGTCGCTATCAATCTTATGGGAAATGATAATAACGGCGATAAATGCTCCCAGGTTGGTAACGGCGTAGCTGACCAGGAAGAAGAGAACGCCTTTCTGCGCAAATATTTCACCGTAGGGCATGCTTGACTCCAGACCTCTGAACGCCCCGGCGGCCGCCAGTCCTACCATGAGATAGCCGGCCTGGGCGATACTGGAGTACCCCAGCATACGTTTGATATTGGTCTGGGGGATAGCGGCGACATTACCGACGGTCATGCTGATAGCCGCCAGCACGGCGAAAATCATACCCCAGTCGTGATAGGTTGAGACGTGGGCGCTGAAGGAGGTTAAAAAGACGCGCAGAATGATAGCGAAACCGGCCGCCTTGCTGGCGACGGAAAGAAAGGCGGTGATAGTCGTGGGGGCGCCTTCATAGACGTCCGGCACCCACATCTGGAAGGGGACAGCGGCAATTTTAAAGCCGAACCCGGCAATCATCAGGACGATGCCCATGAAAAGTGCCGGGTTAGCCGCGGGCGAACTAATCGCCATCGAGGTCAAGTGCTGCACGATAGAAACCAGCTGAGTCTCTCCGGTAACGCCGAAGACGAGCGCCATACCGTAGAGCAGCACCGCCGAAGCGATGGCCCCGAGCAGCAGGTATTTTAAAGACGCCTCGGTGGACTTACGGTCCTTAAGGAAGCTGACCAGTATATAGAGAGAGATACTCGTGAGCTCGAGGGAGATATACAGAGTTATTAAATCAGTCCCCGCGGCCATGAGCATCATGCCCAGGGTGGCTATTAAAATCAGGGCGTAATACTCTCCCTGGAAGCGTTTGAATTTATTAACATAATCCGTCGACGCGAGTATCAGCAGCAGGGCGATGCCTAAAAAGAGCAGTTTAAAAAATACGGCAAAGGTATCCACCACCAGCATGTCATTGAAAAAGGGGAGGCGTACATTCCAGAAGCTCCAGCTAAAAAGCCCGCATAGCAAGATGCCGATGATACTGACGACCGCCAGTATCCCTTTTCTGGCGACAAAAAGGTCGAGCAGGATAACGACCACGGCGAAGACCAGCAGGGTTATCTCCGGCAGGGCCCCGAACCAGTCCGGCATGCGTTCCAAGTTGATGACTATAAAGTCCAAAATACTCTCCTAGCCGCCAATCAAATTCACAATGGGCGAAATGCCCAGCTTAAAAACATCGGTCAGGACGGCCGGGTAAATACCGACCAGCATAATCACCGCCACCAGGACAAACGTATAAAACTTTTCCAGGCCATCGGCATCTTTAACGTTATCGAACCGCTCTTTTACGGGGCCGAAGAAAGCCTGCTGGAGCATCCAGAGGATATAGCCGGCGGTCAGGACGACGCCGGCGATGGCGATAATCGTGTAGACGGTAATGTGCGGGACCACGGTGCTGTTATAACTGCCCAGGAAGACGAGGAACTCGGCGGCGAAGCCGGAGGTGGTGGGCAGTCCCAGAGAGGCCAGCCCGGCGATGGAAAAGACGGCGGCCATCACCGGCACCTGCCGCGCCAGTCCGCCCAGCTTAGATAGGTCGCGTTCTTCGATGTTATGGATGACCAGCCCGGCCATGGCGAAGAGCAGACCGGTGACGATGCCGTGGCTGAACATCTGCAAAGCGGCGCCGGTCAGGCTCAAATTACCCAGGGCGAAGATGCCCAGCAGGACATAGCCCATGTGGCTGATGCTGCTGTAGGCGATGAGCCGCTTGATGTCCTTCTGCACCAGGGTGACGGCGGCGCCGTAGATAATGCCGACGAGCGCCAGTATTATAAGCGGCTGAGCGAA
>CAZEUJ010000119.1:0-6034 GCA_964514525.1 uncultured Dehalococcoidaceae bacterium | reverse complement strand
GAGGAGTTCGAGGAGCTATTACTTTACAGGGGGAACGATGGATCACCTGACCGAACCCTCCTAACCCTATCTGTCCAATCATAGGGGTGCAGTCCACATGGTCTAATATGTTAGTGTAATCTCTGAGAGTTGGTATAGAGACATGTCAAAACGTTGGTCTATAGATAATGCTCCTTACGGTAGATGTGATAAATGCGGTTGGACTGGTCGAGATTGGTCATTTAAGTACCAAGGATTATGTAGCGAATGCTATAAGAAATGGAAACAGGAAAAAAGAGAAGCTTTACGAGAACTAAAGCCACCAAATGATAACGTGGAAATAACTGATGGAGTAGTAGTGACAAGAAATGTAAAAAAAAGACTATCAAAACAATCTGAATCAGATACACCATGGGTAAAACACTATGAATTGATGGATTCGAGTGGAGTAATCTGTGTATTAATTGTAGCTGTGCTTTCAATTTGTGCTGCAACAACTTCGAATCTCGCATTTCTTATTGGAATCCCAATTGTGATAGTAATAGGTATTTTAGTCGAAGTTACAAAGAATAATAAGCTAAATGAACGTACGAATTCGGTTAACATTCATATAGAGGAATTGGCTCGTGAAAGAAAGGCAAGGATTGAAGAAGCCAAACTATTCTATACTAGTCCCGAATGGCGTTTAATCCGGGCGAAGGTAATAAAAAAACAGGGTAAAGTATGTAAGGAATGTGGGCAAAACATAAGAAATGTTTTTGATATTACAGTAGACCATATTAGACCTAGGAGCGTATACCCGGGAGACGCTTTAAAATTGGATAATTTACGGATTCTGTGTAGAAGATGCAATTCCAAAAAAGGAGATAATATCATAAACGAAAGTGATGTATTGATTGATAAATAAATAGTTTTAAGCCATGAAAATATCGGGATGTTAGTTACCACTTATAGCATAGGAAAAAGAGCAACTGCGCAATTACGCAATACGTAGGCCCTTGATGTTAGTGACCCTCTCCGGTAGCTTTTTCGGCGAACCGGGCACCCGGAACTTTTTATTATCGATGCGTGGTACGGCTGTTTCCGTCGGTTTTTCCGCCTGCGGCGCCCATTCGTAAGGATAGCGGTAGGCGCGGTAAATCAGGTTTATCTTGAGCATCCGGTGCGTGTAAGGGCTGATATATTCCCATACAATCTCACGTTCAGGCGTCACTTCTATAATACGTCCACCGTTGCCTTCCGTTACGAGCGTATTGCCGTTAGGCAGGCGCTGCGCGGAGCTCACGAAGTTGCTGTAAAGTTTATTTCCGCCCGGTCCCGGCGGTGGCGCCGGGTACTGCCATTTGATGTCGAGGGTAACCGGGTCGAATTCCAGTACCCTTGAAAAGTCCCGCCGCGCGTTATCGATGCCTTCGGGCGCTCCGGGGTTGGGGGCGCCGTAGCCGGCCGCGCCCCCGTTATCGAAAATGAGGATGTTCCCCTCCCCCGGGAGCCCCCGGGGAATCAGGTGGGCGTGGTGCTGGCCGATTATCTGCCCTATTTTACGGAGAGCTTTGGACGCGGTGAAATAGGGACCCAGCTGCCAGACTATTTTTCCCGTTTTCCTGTCGATGATGGCGGTGATGTTCGTCTGCCGGCCGTCCCAGATGATATTGTCCGGGTGGAAACGCTTATCGCCGGTGTCATAGAATCTGTTAGGTCCCAGCGTAGACATTGAGTTCATGTGCATCCAGTCGCCCATGCCTCCCCCGGCGGGTTTCATGCCGGGATGGTGCGCTATGGTCTTTTTCGACCGGGCGTTAAAGCCCATCTCCTCAAAATGGTCGCTGCATATCCATTCCCAGGTAATTTTTACATCCTCATCCACCTCGATAATCGTATCGTCCACCAGCGGCTTTTCGCTTATTTCGGGCTTTTTAAGGTTCTTGTGGCAGAGTATCAGTGTTTTGCCGTAGGATTTATCTTCCATCCCGGGGATATAGTACCCCACCGGGTTGCCTTCCCGTTGAAAATCGTGGTGCTGGCGCGCCATCCAGCGCGGTTTTTGCCGCGGGTCTTTAACGAGCTCATATTTATCGAACTTCCAGACGATATTTCCCTCCCAGTCCGCCTCCACGAGGTCGACCATGTCCTGGTAGCCGTATTTGAAATTGCGCACCCCGGTGCTGCCCATGATATGTCCGCCGGGGAGCATTTTGTTGGGGAAACCGTCCAGACCTTTCCAGCGGTTGACGACGTTCCCGTTCATATCGATGAGCACCGCGCCGTAGCCGTTGTTTCGGTGTAACTCTACCTGGAAGAGTGTGTAGCCGTTCCAGCATTTCTCGGGATAATAGACAGTAGTCCCGGTGGGATATACAGATGGAGGCATAAGTCCCTCCTTGTAGTGGCTAATTGGTATCTCCATATTAGCCCAAACACCGCACTTTTTCTACCTTCGGTATTTCAGGTCGCTTTTTATTAGGTTAATGTTATATATTTAGGGTACATGAAAATATATTAAGGGGGTAGCCATGAACGTTATCTGGGTAATATCCGATTCATTACGGCGCGACCATGTGGGCGCTTACGGGAATAAGGAGATTATTACGCCTGCTATCGATGCTTTCGCCGCCAGGTCGGTGCGTTTCGACCGCCACTACATCGCCGGTTTCCCCACCATGCCCACCCGCGCCGATTACCTCACCGGCCGCTGGACGATGTCATATATGCAGTGGGAGCCGTTATTCAAGGATGAAGTGACCCTCCCCGAACTGCTTTCGGGGAAGGGCATAAATACCGCCGCCGTCGTTGATACGCCTTTCTTTATTCGCCGGGGCATGAACTACGACCGCGGCTTCCGCGCCTTTACCGAAATTACCGGACAGCTGCATCTCGAATGGAGAGTCGACCCCTCCACCGGCGGAGGGCAGGTCGCCCACAGCATATATGGAGGAGACGTTAGAAAAGACTGGCGGTATGAAGCGGATTACTTCGCTCCCCGGACGTTCAGGGCGGCGGCGAGGTGGCTGGAACGCCACTATAAAGAAGACTTCTTTCTTTATGTGGATACCTGGGACCCGCACGAGCCCTGGGAACCCCCGCAATATTATCGCGAGCTGTACTGGCCCGGCCATGACGGCGACCAGGCCATGCCCATCTACGGCTACTGGCCGCAAACGCCCGGCCTGACGGAAGAGAAGGTTAAAAAAGCCCATGCTTCGTATTGCGGCGAGGTCACCATGGTTGATACCTGGTTCGGGTACTTTATGCGGCACGTGGAAAATCTGGGACTGCTGAAAAATACGATGGTTATTTTCACCAGCGACCACGGCTACTATTTCGGCGAGCACGGCGGCCTGCTGGGGAAAATGGTCTTCGCTAGGGACAAGAAGACCGGCCGGCCTTTGAACGGGGTCTGGTCGCACTCGCCGTTCTATGAGGAGGTGACGCATACGCCGCTATTTATTTACGTGCCCGGCGTTCGCTCGGCGGTTTACGGCGGCCTGACATCGGCGGTCGACCTGATGCCTACCGTCCTGGACGCTATGGGGCAGGCAATACCGTCCCGCGTCGAGGGTAAATCGCTTATGCCCGCGGTAAAAGACCGGAAGGCGGCCGGACGCGAGTACGTGGTGAGCGCCCACCCGTTTCTTAACGAGGGCGATTCATTGCGGTCGATTGATGATTTCCCGAGGGTGACGGAAAAGGCTTCCACGGCCACGGTAACCACGGATGAATGGACGCTACTATATAATACCGAGCCGGGCATGTCCGAGCTTTATAACCTGAAGACCGACCCCCGGCAGGAGAAAAACGTTATCAAACAGTACCCTGATAAAGCGCGCGAGCTGCACCAACTGCTGGTAAAGTATATGCGTGAGACCAAGCTTTCCGAGCATCTGCTGAAGCCGCGACTGGAATTGAGGTTTTAAGGGGTTAATCTATACCTCACCCCCCGTGTCCCCCTCTCCTGTCAGGAGAGGGGGAGGAAAAAGAAAGAGGGGTAGGCACCCCTCTTAGACGCCCCGTGTGAGGAAAAAGAACAGGGGCGTTGATTTTTCTGTGGAATTATGTTAAAGTTCAACTCCAAGAGATTAATCTAATGCGAAATTACTAGATATCTGCCGGCCGGGTTGTAAGAAATCACCTCCCTTGCTGAAAGGGTGGGTGAAGCGCGGCACATCTGGTAACTCATTCTTCTTTCCCATCAATCTTTTTTACGGTTCCTCTGCGCCGTGCTGTTCGGCCCGAACTCTTTCTCTTTTCATTTATTCCTGAATTTGAATTATTTATAGGAGGAGCCAATGATTGATCCTAAAATAGCAAATAAGGTCGTTTTAATTACCGGCGCCAACCACGGTATCGGCGCAGCTACTGCTAAAGCGTTGGCAGCCCAGGCCGCTAGGGTGTTTATCACGTACTTTATACCGGACTTTCCTTTCTCAGCGGAAGAGCTTGACAGTGCACGTCGGAGAGGGATTGGCGGCTGGCCGCTGTATTTTGCTATGCAGGCGCAGTCAGCTGATATTGTGGTAAATGAAATCCGCTCGCAGGGTGGTATCGCGGCGGCGAGGGAGTTCGACCTCGGTGTTGCGGATAATATCGGCCGACTCTTTGATGCCTGTGAAGCTGAGATAGGTCCGGTGGATATCCTCGTCTGCAATCATACTCACTGTGTTTATGAAACGTTCGACCTATCTTTAGTGAATGGAGATAAGCCCGGCGTTCATCTTATCTCAGCAGATGGTATCGACCGTAATTTCGCCGTAAACGCCCGTGCCTGTGCACTCATGATGAAAGAATATTTGCAGCGGTACCTGGCGCGGCAAACCGATTGGGGCCGTATCGTTAACCTTACTACCGTACGTGCCCACCCGCGAAACGTAAGTTATACTGCCAGCAAACAGGCTATTCTCTCTTACAGCCTTTCGGCAGCTCTGGAGATGGGTAAGTACGGTATCACCGTTAATGTTGTCTGTCCAGGTGCTACCCAGACCGGCTATATCACCCCGGAAAACGAGCCTTGGATAGTCAAGCAAACGCCGCTAGGGCGTCTTGGCAGACCGGAAGATATCGCCGAAGTGATTGTATTCCTCGTTTCTGAACAGTCACACTGGCTGACCGGGCAGCTTATTTACGCCAGCGGTGGGTTTATCTACTATTCACATGAGTAGAGAGCGATTCGTGTAAACCAAAAGAGGGGGCAGTTCAAAACTGCCCCCTCTATAAAAATCTTTAATAGGGTTTATTAGCTATTTCTTTTCCGCCTCTTTCCTGATGGTGTCCACCTTCTTGTCCGACCTCGTATCTCTGCCGTCTTTGTTTCTTACCGTCCCCGGCGGCAGACCGAGGTCTTTTTCGAGGTTGCCCACCAGTTTATCGCCCTTGACTTTTTTAGGAATAACCTTTGGCATCACTGCACCTCACCACCTGGATTCCGTATCAAGTACGGAATGACAGTTTTTTACACCTCCCGGAACTCACCTTCCACCGTGCCCTCGTCTCCGCCCTGTCCTCCCTGGCCTCCCGGAGGTGGTGGCGGTGGTGGCTGCTGCTCCCCTCCCGGAGGAGGCGGCTGCTGCTGGCGGTATATCGCCTGCCCTATCTTCTGCATGGTCTCGTTGAGCTCATGCGTGGCACGCTTGATCGCCTCGGTGTCCGTCCCCTGCAAAGCGCTCTTTACCGCCGCAACTTTGCCCTCAACCTCGCTGTTGAGGTCGGTGGGTATCTTGTCTTTATTTTCTCTTAGGGTCTTTTCCGCCTGGTAGGCCATGGTGTCGGCCATGTTCCTGGTCTCTATTTCCTCGCGCCGCTTGGCGTCCTCGGCGGCGTGCATCTCCGCCTCGCGCTGCATCTTGGTTACCTCGTCTTTAGAAAGACCGCTGGAAGCGGTGATGGTTATCTTCTGCTCCTTGCCTGTCCCCTTGTCCTGCGCCCTTACGTTGAGGATGCCGTTGGCGTCGAGGTCGAACGTGACCTCGATTTGTGGGACTCCTCTCGGCGCCGGTAATATGCCGTCGAGCATGAACCTGCCCAGGGTGCGGTTGTCGTTAGCCATGGGTCTCTCGCCCTG
>CAZEUJ010000118.1:0-6162 GCA_964514525.1 uncultured Dehalococcoidaceae bacterium | reverse complement strand
CGCTTCGGCTTTACCAAGCGCAAGAGGAAATAGCCGGCCGCTTCATCTATTCCGCCTTCGCCTCCCTGAGAACGGGTCATCAACCGCAAAATCGGGCAGATAATACTCCGACGATTCCATCCCCTGCATCCAGCCGTTCTCTATGCCCAGCCTCTCTGCCAGTTTTACGACCTCCCGGTATTCTTCAGGCAGTATCTTGCGGTTCAACTCTTTATAGCGACGGGCTCGGTGCGCCGGATAGTACTGTGACATGATGCTGACGGCAACTCCAGGCGAGACCTCCTCGACCAGCCACTTCAACGACTCCTCACTTCCGGCGATGCCATTGGGGAGTATCAGGTGGCGGACAATCAATCCCTTTTGAGAGATACCGTCCTCATCTACCACCAGGTCGCCGACCTGCCGCTGCATCTCCTTGATGGCCGCCCGCGAATGTTCTACATAACCTCGCACTCGCGAGTATTTCCGGCCCATTTCGTTAGAGGCATAGCGTAAATCGGCCAGGTAAATGCTTATAATCCCGTCGAGCTCCTTTAGAGTTTTGACTGAATCGTAGCTGCTGGTGTTATAGACCAGCGGCAGATTTAAGCCACGCGGCGCCGCTTCCAGCACAGCGCGTACAATCTGGGGCACCAGGTGAGATGGCGTAACCAGGTTGATATTGTGGCAATTAAGCTCCTCCTGGAGATAGAGCATGCGCTCCGCCAGCACATGGGTATCAACCACGTTATGCTGCTGGGCGTCAGGGTTCTGGCTTATCTGATGGTTCTGGCAATAGACACACCGCATGTTGCAGTTCCCGAAAAATATTGTCCCCGACCCCCGGCTGCCGGATAGTACCGGCTCCTCGCCGTGATGAGCGCTGAAGGAAGATATTATGGGGAGAAGACCGGAATTACAGGAACCGACCTTCCCCTCGAATCGTTTGGCACGGCATTCTCTCGGGCAGATATCACACTCCACCAGTCGGGCTTCGAGCCTCCGGACACGGCGTTCCAGTTCACCCGACTGATAAAGGGCGATGTATCCCGGTTCATAAACACTCACGTCGTTTTCCTTTTGACCTCAAGACTCAGCCCGGCGACGTGCACCACCTCTATTTCCTCACCAATCCCGATATCGCCTTCTACCGATCTGGCTTTCCAGTATTCGTCCTTCACCTTGACCGTCCCTTCCGGCTTCAGCGGTTCCGTCACTCTGCCCACCATACCTATCATGCCCTCGGTGCCGGTCACTCTCTTCCGCAGCAGGATGGGCACCACCGCCCTGTGCATGATAAAAACGAACGCGACCATAGCCAGCCCGATTATCAGGATAAGCGGCCAGGTGATTTTGACGTGGAAATACCACAGCCCCAGAAAGATAGCCGCCAGGATTACCACATCATCAATTAGCGACACCAAAACCATAAACCAGGCCTTCCGCCGACTCATCTCACCTTTTCCAGACATCTTTCCGTTCCCGGTTATTCATCTTACTGATAGCCACCTCCGCCCACGGGAAATGCATCAATTGCCCCTTTTCCACAAGCCCCTCAACTGTGTGGTTGGCCGTCCAATTCTCCAGTACGTCTACAATATGATTGATATTCCGGTCACGTTCTGCCCTGTCCCGCCATTTCGCATCCCTCAAATCTTCAGCCTTACCCTCGGAAGCAAGCCACTCGACGAGTGTCTCCCAGTTCCGGTGGATAGAAAGCAGAATATATCCATCTTTACAGGGAAAGACACGGAAGGCATTATTCCAGTGCAAGCTGCCCTGCCTCTGCGAAACGGTACCATCGTAAAAATAGCGAGGCAGGACGTAGTCCAGAGTCGCCGTCACACACTCCGATATCGAGATGTCCAGATATTGCCCCCGGCCGCTGGCGTGCCTCTGCCAGAGTGCCAGCAGAATGCCATTGGCGGCGAACAAAGAAGCCGTAGCATATGCCTGATTGCCGAACAGTTTCAGCGGCGCCTGAGACTCGCCGGTAACGGCCAGCCAGCCACCCAACGCCTGTAGTGCCAGGTCACACGACTTATAGTCGCGATAGGGTCCATTCCGCCCGAAGGGCGTTATAGAGACCATAATAATTCGGGGATTAATTTTACTCAGGTCTTTATAGTCAAGTCCCAGCGATAAAAGATACCCCGGGGGATACGTTTCTATAAAGACATCGGCCTTTTTTATAACAGCCCGGACCCGCTCCTGTTCCGCCTGTCTTTCAAGCTTAAAACGAATAACTCTGGCGCCCATATCAGAGAGAAGTCTGGTGCAGAGCATGCCTTTTTCATCGGTTAAATCAAGGACATGGTAACCTGATAAAGCGCCCACAATCCCCTCCCATCACGAGGATAGCTTACGAAGCTTTGCCATCGCTTCATTGATACGTTTCACACAGCGCTCTTTACCCAGCACTACCATAGTTTGGAAAAGTGGCGGTGTGGCTATCTCGCCGGTAACTGCCGTCCTGAGGACACTGAAAAGCTGACCGGCTTTAAGTCCCATTTTCTCCGCGAGCGGTCGGAGTAGCGCCTCAAGAGATGCCTCGTCGAATGCCGATATCCCACCCAATCTCTGTAAAGAGGCCTCCAGTGCAGCGAGCGTCGATTCCGGGGTCATGTTCTTAGCGATCAGTAAATCAGGCTCGTATTCAAGCTTTTCAATGAAGAAAAACTTTGTTAAAGCAGGGACCTCGGTCAGTTTCTTGGCCCGCTCCTGGATAAGGGGCATGATACGGCGGACATAGCTAACATCCAGCGGTTGCTTTGTCTCTTTCTCCAGGAAAGGCAACGCCCTCTGCGTGAAATCATCAACGCTCAGGCTGCGGATATAAACCCCGTTCATCCAGTCGAGTTTTTCCATATTGAAAACAGCGGCCGTCTTGCCGATTCTCTCCAAAGAGAAGCTATCGATAAGCTGCTGGCGGGTCATTATCTCCGTTTTATCGTCCAGGGACCACCCGATCAAGACCAGGAAATTGAGCATGGCTTCCGGCAGGTAACCCTGGTCGCGGTATTCCAGGATGGACGTCGCGCCATGCCTTTTACTGAGCTTAGCGCGGTCCGGCCCGAGTATCAGGGGGGTGTGTATGTATTGCGGCGGCTCATAGCCGAGGGCTTTATACATGAGGAGGTGGCGGGGGGTGCTGGATATCCATTCCTCGCCGCGGATGACATGGCTGATTTTCATGGCATGGTCGTCAACGACATTGGCGAGCTGATAGGTGGGGTAGCCATCCGACTTCAGCATAACGAAGTCGTCAATGGAGCTGTTCTCAAAGACGATATCGCCGTAGATGGTATCGGTAAAGGCAGTCCGGCCTTCATCCGGGACCTTGAAGCGCACCACAGGCTTAACGCCGGCGGCTTCGTAGCGGGCGCACTCCTGACGGCTCAGGCCGCGGCAGGCGCGGTCGTAGCCGGTCGGCTGCTTGCGGGCAGTCTGCTCCTGACGCATCTGTTCGAGCCGTTCCGGAGAGCAATAGCAATAGTAAGCGTTACCCTGCTCGACCAGCCTGGTGGCGGCGGCCTTATAGAGGTCAAGCCGCTGCGACTGGAAATAGGGACCGTAGTCGCCGCCGACTTCGGGACCTTCATCCCAGTCCAGCCCGAGCCAGCGGAGGCCTTCCATATGCGCTTCGAGAGAACCGGGGACGGTGCGGGCGACGTCCGTATCCTCGATACGGAGGATGAAGGTGCCGCCGGTGTGCCGAGCGTATAGCCAATCGAAAATGGCCGTGCGGATATTGCCGACCTGGGGACGGCCGGTGGGGCTGGGGGCGAAGCGGACTCTGACGGGTACAGTCATACTTACCCATTCTACCATCACTTAGCTATAAAATTCTACGCGGATTCGTTTTTTTAAAAAATTTGAGACGAATCAAAGCCAAATAGCTTCAATATTCGTTTTTAGAGTTATGTCAAATCAGCTTTACCTTTTAGCGATTCGTTTCAAACTTTATGTAAATTTAGCTTTGATTTGTTTTTAGAGTTATGTTAAGTATTTATAGCTATGTTTAGACGCCCATATATAGAAAACGGAGTTGAGATTGCCACGTCGTCCTTCCTTTGGAAGGACTCCTCGCCATGACAGAAAGGCGCGGAGGAATTATAATTAGTAGAAGGACGAAAAGCAGCGGGAGGTGAGCGATGGAGAGCGAGACCGATACCGATAGAATCGTGCCGGGGAAGAAAGCGGTGACGGTGGTGGTGAGTCGAAGGGTGTATCCGGGCCGGGAGAAGGAGTACGACGAGTGGGTGCGGCGGCTGGTGGCGGCGTCGACGGAGTCGCCAGGGAGTCAGGGAGTGACGCTGCTCGTGCCGGAGCCGGGGAAAACCGGTCTGCACCACGTCGTGATGCGTTTCGCGGACGAAAAGTCGATGCACATCTGGGAGACATCGTATATCCGGCAGAAGCTATCGCGGGAGGCGGACGCTTTTTCAAGGAGGGTGCGGCAGGAGGCGACGGGGCTGGAGACGTGGTTTTCCATACCGGAGTGCCCGGAGCTGGAGGCGCCGCCGCCGTGGAAGATGGCGACCGTGACGTTCCTGGCGGTGTACGTGCTTTCCATAGGCATCCTGCGGCTGATGCAGTGGATATTCAAGGACCTGAATTTTTACGTCGAGGGCCTGCTGGTGGCGGCGCTGCTGGTGGGGCTATTGACGTGGGCGGTAATGCCGTTTTTAAGCCGGCACGTGTTCCGGAAGTGGCTGTATAAGTAGCGATTAGCGATTGAAAACCTATCATTTTTTAGTATACTATAAAATATATTTATATAAGTTGAATGTAATAGGACAAAATACTTCTTGACAAAAGTGAATAAATGTGATAAAAATAAAAATGTTAGTAGATTAATAGATAGTATATGGTAACTAAGGAGGGGCATATGCTCCTCCTTAGTTTTTAATGTGGTTCTTGTGCTAGAACGGATTTAACAATTTCATGACCATGATTGAGTTTCACAACTCGCACAGGTAATCCACTTCGAGGGTCAGGGACCCTGTCATATTCAATCAATCCAAGTTGCTCAGCAAGGTTTAAGAAGACTTCTTTTTCCTCGAAGTCACTACCATATCCCAAACCTGTACTAATATATTGCTTTATGAAATGGCTTCTTACAACATAAGGTAATTTGTTCTCAACTCTATCAAGTTGTTTTATCAAAGGAGTCCATTTGCTTATTTCAGCAGGATCAAGTTTAGCTAAAGCCTCCCTAAATTCTTCAGCGTTAATAAATTTCAAACCTAAACGCTGTTCAATTGGATAGAAAGCCTTGGCCAAACTTAACAGCTCTGGAGCAGTCTGGGGGCTTACAGCACAAACATACATATTCTTATGCATCCTACTCCCCCGACGCAGCACTTCACAATAATCTGCATCCCCTGCACATAAAACAAAATTTTCAATGCCCGGCTTTTCTCTAAAAAAATCGTCAATTGCGAAATTCATCACTGGATCTGTGCGATCTTTTTTACTATCAGAGCGAAGAACCAATTTTGCTCTAAAATGAGGTACGTTCTCAATATCCCGAGCATCATTACTTCTGATAGTCCAATCACCAAAAACCTGTCCTTCATATAACGAACCAATGCCATCAGAAACTTCTTTGATTACACCAAGTAACTTATCAATTGGAATATCCTCTGGTATTCTCTTCTGGAAATGCCTCAACAACCCCTTTCGGATGTTCTCATAATCTATAAAAATAACTACATTTTTCTTAGTCATATAATATACTATCACCCCTTTTTATTAGATACATGTTGATATATACCACAACAAAGATTTTATGTCAATAGGTTCTAATATTTTGAAAATATCTCAAAATTTTATCCCCTTCCCTCAATCCGAAGGGAAGGGGGATACAGGGGGATAGGTCACAACTAAGGGAGGCGGGGGGATAAAGGGGCTGGATTCCAGCCTGCGCTGGAATGACGTATCCTATTCTTTTTTCACCGGCGCGGGCGGGCGGGGAGGGCCGCCGGGAGGGCCGGGAGGAGTCGCCATGTAAAGCGCGGCGTGGGCTTTTTTAAGCCATTCCGGGATATCTATTTTCTGCGGGCATTTCTCCAGACACTCGCCGCACTCAACGCACTGGTCGGCGCGCTGGTCCTGCGGGATGCCGAAAGGCCCGTTGTACATGAACTGCCCTATCCTCATATCGTCGTACATGACGGC
>CAZEUJ010000117.1:0-6196 GCA_964514525.1 uncultured Dehalococcoidaceae bacterium | reverse complement strand
ATCTCTTTATCGCCCACGACCTCGCCGTGGTCCAGCATATCAGCGACCGCGTCGCGGTGATGTACCTGGGGCGCATCGTGGAAATCACCGACTCCGGCGAGCTTTATGATAATCCCCTCCACCCCTATACCCGCGCGCTCCTTTCCGCCATACCCGTTCCCGACCCCAAAATTGAAAAGACGCGGACGCGCATCATTTTAAAAGGCGAGGTGCCCAGCCCCATCAATCCGCCCCCGGGATGCCATTTCCACCCGCGCTGCCAGCTGGCTATCGATGAGTGCAGCCAGGAAAGGCCGGTGCTGCGCGATGTCGGCGGCGGACACTTCGTCGCCTGCATCAGGGTATAAAATATAGACGTTTCCTGTATAAAATTTGGGTTGGTTTTGATTTGTTTGATTTTCTACTCACCCCCTTTGTCCCCCTCTCGAACAGTTATATTAATAATACTCGAATTCTCATTGTTCAAGAGGGGGAAAGGATATGAGAGGGGGCGGAGCCCCCTCTCACCTGTACTCCCCTCTCCAGCCAGTTGCAATATCGCTTTCTCATAATGTTTCAGGCTGGAGAGGGGCAGGGGTGAGGTTAACGCTAGCAATCAATGTAAAAGTGCCAGGATAACAATACGGGCCGCGTTTATCGCAGCCCGTATTTTACCGGCCGTTTAAGCTCTACGGCTCGTTTTCTCTATGCTTTATTCTGTCAGCCAGGCGAAAGTATATATATAGAACTCTTTAAACTGCCCGAAAGTGTGGCCTTTAACCTTTGGAGATATGGAGGTAAGCCCGGGTGTATAGTACAGGTAACTCCACTGGCAGTAAACATCGGTAGTTTTACGGGAGAGTTCCTGATAAATCGGGATTCTCTTCGCGTTATCGGTTTCCTGAGAGCCCTTCTCAGCTAGGTCACAGAGTTCTTTAGGCTGTTCACAGCTTATCCAGGTAGTGACCATCCATCCCGTAGGATCTCCTGGCGGATGGATGGCATTCAGCGGGCCGTTTATAAGGGTGCTGGCCGGGTCAACCGTGGTGCCCGGGAAACCGTACATCCAGATGTACCCGTCCCAGCCTGTGCCGCCGCCGCCGATCATTTCCACCAGCTGCAGGTAGCCGATTTTCTCAATATTCAGGGTGATATTGGCTTCCACAAGCATGCCCTTAATCGCCATCGGGACGTCATCAGGGCCGCCTTCCACCATATACAGGGTAGTTTCGAAACCTTCAGGGTGGCCGGCTAATTCAAGATACTCCTGGGTTTTTGCCAGATCAAAGGGATAGCCCGCGGTAGTGGGGTCCATGAACGGTTCAAGGCAGAAACCCTGGTTGGTGGCTACGCCGTAGCCGTAGGTAAACGCATCAACCAGCTGCTGCTTGTTTACGGCAGACTCGACGGCGCGGCGAATATTGATGTCTTTAAGAATAGAGTCCGGGTTCCCGCTGGAGGGTAACAGGCAGAAGTTAAAGACCATATCGGTGGTTTCTCTTAGTTCGAAGCCTTCATCGATAACCCCCTGGGCATCCTGCGGGTTAATTGTCGCCGTGTGAATCTGCCCGGATTTGAATGCCATGAGGGTAACGTTAGAGTCGGTAATAACGGCGATGTCGATGCCTTCCAGGTAAGGCTTACCTCTCCAGTAGTTCGGGTTGCGGTCGAATGTCACTTTCAGGTTGGGTTCGTAGCCGGTCTGGATGAAGGGTCCGGTGCCTACCACGTGGACCATCTTCCATTCAGTAGGATTGTTCTTCAGAGCGGTAGGGGAGAACATCATGGCGCTCCAGAAAGTCGCCAGACTCTTTACCGCGATCCAGTCCCACTGGCCGTTTACGAAGTCGCATCTGATGGTGTAGTCATCGACGATAACGCACTGGCTGTATTTTTTCATGTTGGGCCACATGAGGCTGTTGATGCCGGTATCGATGTTATACTTCGCGGCTTCGGCATCGAAAGGGGTGCCGTCGGTAAAGCTTATACCCTGGCGTAGATACAGGGTGATGGAGGATTTATCCGCGGCTACTTCATATCTTTCCGCCAGCCAGGGCTGTAAGGTTTGGCTGGCATCCATTATAAGCAGCGGTTCGACGGCCAGGAAGGAGATCATGGCGTCAGCAGGTCCGGCGGAGCCGGTGGGGTCACCGATATCGGCGATGTTCCCCATAGCAGATAACTGGAGGCGCCCGCCCTCTTTTCCGCCCGCCGGCTTGGCGAGGCTACCGAGGTTAGGTAACCGGGCATCCGTAGGTGTCGGTGAGGCGCTCGGCGTAGGAGACGCGCTCGGCGTGGGTGTCGGCTCACCGCAGCCTATCAGGAAGATACCCATTACCAAAATGATTGATAGAGCAATGAATGCAATTTTTTTCATTATATTAGCTTCTTCCTCCTTTTAATAATAGGGAAATTTGTCATTGTCTCGTTATTCCGCTATTATCACCTCCTTCCGCTGAACAACTCTTAAAAATAACCCGGTGTTGCCGCCGCCAGCCACCTGGAAATCCTCTCGAGGTTCTCCATCCCGTATTAAGTTGCCCAGTCCTTTCCGTGTATTAATTTCGTTAGCTGCAAAATATTACACCCGTGCCTGATTTCTTGTCAAGTCAATTCCTCTTTAAACTTTGTTACTTTTCCGGTTGATTTTTCTCCGGTTATCCGCCGGTCATGGGCACCAGCAGCGCGATGCGGTCGCCCTTCTTGAGCTTGAAGTCCATGCCGGCAAAATAGAAACTCCCGTTGATATTAAACTTGTATTGCTCCACCAGCCGGTCCTCCCCCGGGACAATAACCGGTCCTTCCAGCGCCGGGACTTTTTCTCTGAGCGCGGCCACCACCTCCGCCATGCCGGCGCCGTCTTTCAGTTCAACCTCGACCTCCCGCTTTTCCGTGATCTCCCGCGGGAGACCGTACATCGGTATAACCCATTTATTCATAGATGCTTTCAGTCCATTTTTCCGCATTTTACCACCGTAACAGCGGCAGGTCAACGCCGATTTTTTAAATAAGATACCTCACCCCTTTATCCCCTCTCCAGCCTGCCGCATTTGCTGAATCGGTATTGTATCTGGCTGGAGAGGGGAATTTAAGAGAGATGGGGTGCAGCCCCATCTCTAACTCTTTCTCCCATTTTTATAACGCAGGGCGTCTAAGAGGGGTGAAACCCCTCTTTCCGTTCTTTTCCCCCTTTCAAACAAAATAAAAATCGAACATATAAAATAAAACTGTTTGAGAGGGGGACAAAGGGGGTGAGTATGTAGCATTTATCTAATGAAAACAATTACCAATAAAAAAGAGAGGGACATTAGCCCCCTTAAAATCCCTGAAGAAATTTAATTAAAAACTAAGCTGCCAGCTCCGGCGTGCTGAGCGTCCGGAACATCTTATGGTAGAGCCCCTGTTTGGCCAGAAGCTCTTTGTGGGAACCCTCTTCGACGATTCTACCCTGGTCCAGCACTATTATACGGTCGGCGCCGGTCACGGTGGAAAGCCGGTGGGCGATGGTCAGGCAGGTGCGCCCTCTGGTCAATTTGCGTAAGGCCCGCTGCATGATACGTTCCGTATGCGTGTCCACGTTGGATGTCGCCTCGTCGAGAATCAGGATGCGCGGGTCGGCGATTACCGCGCGCGCCAGGCAGACAAGCTGGCGTTGGCCGGCGCTGAGACTCGCCCCCCGCTGCCCCACCGGCGTGTCGTAGCCCTTCTCCAGCCGACTGATAAAGCTGTGAGCTCCGACTGTTTTAGCCACTTCGACTACCTCATCGTGGGTGGCGTTTAATTTGCCGTATTTGATATTCTCTTCGATGGTGCCGGTAAAGAGAATGGGGTCCTGGGGCACGATCGCAATCTGCCGCCGTAGCGACTGCTGTGTTATGGCACGTATATCGTAACCGTCCACGGTCACCGTCCCCTTTTCCACCTCGTAAAAGCGGTCGGTCAGGCTGACCAGGCTGCTCTTGCCCGACCCCGTCTGCCCAACGATGGCTACCGTCTCGCCCGCCCTGATTATCAGGTTAATATCGTGGAGGACGTCTTTATTTGGCTCATAGCCGAAGCTCACATTCTGGAACTGAATCTCGCCCTTTATCGGGGGCAAGTCTATAGCATCGGGCCGGTCCTGGATGTCGGGCCGGACATCGAGCAGCTCGAACGTACGCGCCCCGGAGGCCATGGCGCGCTGTAACTCGGTGTATTGCATGGAAAGCTCCAGCACGGGGTCGAAGAACCGCTGGACGTACATTAAGAAGCCCATCAGGAAGCCGATTTCCATGACCCCGTCCAGTACCTGGAATCCTCCCACGATAAGCACGATGGCAAAAGAAGCGCCGGTGAGGATGTTTATCAGGGGCATCATCACCGCCTCCAGCTTGACAGCGGTGACGTTGGCGTCCAGGTGCGCCCGGTTTACCTGGTCGAACTGCCCCATGTTCTCGCTCTCGCGGGAAAGGCTCTGGACGACCCTCACCCCGGCGATGTCCTCCTGGAGCTGTGAGTTGACCGTGGCTATCGCCCGCCGCACGCGGATAAAAGCCTGCCGGGCGTATTTCTGCCAAATCCATACCGATAATACCATTATCGGCACCATCGCCAGCATTATCAGGCCCAGTAGCCAGTTCATCGTAATCATGATGATAGAGATGCCCACCAGCGTCAGGAGGCTGGTGATAAGGGACAGTATGCCCTGCGTGACCAGCTCCTGGAGCTGCTGCACGTCGTTCTGCACGCGGGACATGAGCTTGCCCACCTTATGGGTATCGAAGAAACTCAACGAGAGCCGGTGCAGGTGGTCGAACAGCTCCGTGCGCATCCGGTAGATGACGGACTGGCCTGCATAAGAGAGATAGAGGTTTTCCCAGTACTGGCCGAACCACATCACTACGGATATGGCCACAAAAATGATGGCGATGATATTGAGCCCGCCAAGGTTGCCCTTGACGATATCGTTGGTGGCTAAAGCCACCAGGTAGGGCGTCGCCAGGGTCGCGAAGGTGCGTATGAGCATACCCCCCGCCCCGATGCCTATCCACTTTTTGACGGGCAGCAGGTATTGGGGCAGCTTGGCGATTACCCGGCTGTCATAGACCTTGCCGAGCACTTCGTCGGAATCAAACCGACTCCCCGGTCCCCCGCCAGGGGGTCCGGCATGGAAATGGCCTCCTCCCGGACCGCCGTGAAACATTATTACTCCTTAATCCACCAGGCTCTCTTCGGAGACCTGGGGTATTAATAGCTGTGATTCGTAGACCTCTTTATAAAGACCGTCCCGGGCAATCAACTCCCTATGCGTGCCTTTTTCCATCAACTCGCCGTCCTGGAGCACGAGGATGAGGTCGGCGTTCTGGATGATGGGCAGGCGGTGGGTTATAATGAAGGTGGTCCTGCCTTTGATGAGCCTGTCCAGCGCCTCCCGGATAAGCTTCTCCGTCTGGGCGTCCACACTGGCGGTGGAGTCGTCCAGTATTAGTATGCCGGGGTCCACCAACAATGTGCGGGCGATGGAAAGCCGCTGTTTTTCACCGCCGGAGAGGGTGTCGCCCCGCTCGCCCACCCAGGTGTTGTAGCCGTCCGGCAGCGACTTTATAAAATCGTGAAGATAGGCGGCTTTAGAAACCTCGATTATTTTGTCCATGCTGGCGTCTTTAGCGCCGTAGGCGATATTCTCTTTAATCGTCGCTGAAAACAGGAACACGTCCTGCTGGGCGGTGACGACGTTCTTACGCAACGAAGTCAGGGTGACGTCGCGGATGTCCGAACCGTCGATGAGGATTCTGCCCCCGGTGACATCATAGAACCTGCCGAGCAGGTTGGCGATGGTACTCTTGCCGCTGCCGGAGCGCCCGAGCAGCGCTACCAGTTGTCCGGGCTGCACCTCGAAGCTGACGTCCTTCAAAGCCGCCCCGAGGTTATTGTAGCTGAAGCTCACATGATCGAAAGTTACCCGGCCCTTGACCTTGCCGAGCTTAATAGCGTTCGGTTTTTCTTTAACGTCGGACTCCGTATCCAGAATTTCCAGGATGCGCTGCCCGGCCGAGGCGGTGCGGGAAAAGAGGTTGACCATCATCCCCAGGCGGCGTATCGGCATCATAAGCAGGCCCACCAGGAGGATAAACTGGGTTACCTCGCCGACGGTCATGTTGCCGGCCACCACCTGGTGCCCGCCGTACCATAAAATGAGGACGGTCGGCAGGGAGACCAGCAGTACCATCGTGGGCAT
>CAZEUJ010000116.1:0-6320 GCA_964514525.1 uncultured Dehalococcoidaceae bacterium | reverse complement strand
GGCGAATATGCCACGGCTTCAACGTCGTCACAGGCCGGAAGGCCGGCAATAGGAGTCCAGGCTCCGACGAGGAGGCCCAACGTCCAGTTGGCGAGATATCCCCCGCCAGAAGCTGGTGCGGGAGCTACAGTGTTCCCGCCGATGGCGATGTAGCGTATGCCCGCGCTGGGCGAGATGGCGACATCATTGAGGTCGGCCGCCCCAGCACCGGTGAGCTGTGTGAAAGATGCGCCGCCGTTGGCGGAGTACCATACGGTATCGGCCAGGGCTGGAGCAGTATTGACTACTACTACTACAAGAGGGTCATCCGGGGCAACGGCTACGATACCCCAGACACCGGCCGGAAGAAGGGCAGCAACAGCGGCTGCCCAGGTGGCGCCACCGTTCACTGACTTGTAGAGGTAATCTACGCCGGCCGTATCAGTGGCTGTGGCATAGATGGTGGTGTCGGACTGGGCTACGTCAAGAATGCCGAAGCCAGCCGCCGGCGCCACGGTCGTGTCGGTCGGTATGCTGCCCGGCGTGGCGAACGAGTTAAACCAGAGATAGTCCAATGCCGCTGCCGGGGTCGCCGCCACGAATAGCGTCGATATCAGGACGATTATCAGGCCGACGCCCCAAAACTTTTTGATTATTTTTTTCATCGACTTTTATTTACTCCTTGTTTTCTTTATATGTTTATCCCCGCACACAGGCATTCTTTATTTATTTGCCATTTTTGCGGAGATACCTTCTCTTAGAAGCGGTGGTTGGAGCGTCCTGGCTCCTTCTCCCCTTGCGGGTCAAGGCCATAACATCACCTCCCTTCATATAGATACCTATATCAAGGTACTCCCCATAATATAGCACACTTACAACGTTTGTCAACCCCTTTCAGGGGAGAAGTTAACATAAATTTTCACCAATCCGTCCCATTTTGATAACGTCCCGCCTAATAATAAGATAGCGGCAAATTGTTATTTTTTCGTGACGTTACTAATTTCCTGGGGACTTTTTTCCTATTTTACTTAAGCCGCCCCGCTAGGTCGGTCAGGCGGACGGTCTCCTGCCGGGCGCTGGCCATATCCCTTAACGTTACCGACCCCGCCTTTAACTCATCATCCCCGATGATTACCGTATAGCGGACGTTAAGGGTGTTGGCCTGTCTTAGCTGGGCTTTAAGGCTCTTTTCTCCGGCGGAGGTCACGGCGCTGATGCCGGCGCGCCGTAAGTGGGCCGCCAGCTTAATCGATTCCTCCCTGGCCGACTCCCCCATAAAAGCGATGAGAACGTTGATGCCAGGCGGGGCAGGGACGGTAACGCCCTGTTTTTTAAGGTTAAGGATTATCCTCTCGATGCCGGCCGCGAAGCCGATACCCGGGGTCGGCTTTCCTCCCAGCTCCTCGATAAGCCCGTCATACCTCCCACCGGCGCCGATAGCCCCCTGAGAGCCGCTGCCCGCCGGGTGAATCTCAAAAACAGTGCGGGTATAGTAATCGAAGCCCCGCACGAGGCGGTGGTTCAGGGTAAAGGGGATGGAAATCAGGTCGAGGTATTTTTTCAAACTCGTAAAATGTTCTTCACACGCCGGGCAGAGGTAGTCGGTGCTGGCCGGAGCAGTGGTGGCTACCGGCTGGCAGGCGGCCTGTTTGCAGTCGAGCAGGCGTAAAGGATTTTTCTCCAGCCGTATTTTACAGTCGGCGCACAGAGAGGTGCTATATCTGGAGTAATGTTTCTTCAGGGCGGCAAGGTATTTCGGACGGCAATCTTTACAGCCGATGCTATTGAGTTGTAGCGATATATTCTCCAGTCCCAGCAGTTTATAGAATTGCCAGGCTATATCGATTATCTCGGCATCTATGGCCGGGTCGGCCTCCCCGATGGTCTCGCACCCGAACTGGTGGTGCTCTCTTAGCCTCCCCGCCTGCGGTCTTTCGTAACGGAAGATTGACGAAAGATAGAAAAGCTTTACCGGCTGGGGCAGATTTTGCATGCCGTGTTCCAGATAGGCGCGGCAGACCGGGGCTGTGCCCTCCGGGCGCAGCGTCATCGATTTGCCACCCAGGTCCTCGAAGGTATACATCTCTTTCTGGACGATATCCGTATATTCGCCGACGCTCCGGCGGAAAAGGCCGGTATCTTCGAACATCGGGGTATCGATGCGCTGGTAACCGTATAGCCGGGTGATATCCGCGACGACTTTTTCCACGTAGCGCCAGTAGGGCTGCTCCGCCGGCAGGATATCGGTTGTTCCGCGCGCTGCCTGGTACAATCTTTAGCTCCCTTATTTATTCTTAACGCTAGAATACAGTATCGGTAGAAGTTTTGCAAAGTGATATAGGGAGTTACCTCGGTATTCGGTTGATTCGGTATTCGGTTGATCAATGATACCTCACCCCTTACCCCTCTCCAGCCAGAGCCATTGGGAAGAAACAATAGATATAGATGGCTGGAGAGGGGAATTTTAGAGAGAGGGGGCTTCGCCCCCTCTCATATTTTCTCCCCCTTTCGTAAAGGGGGACACAGGGGGATTTTGAAAGAGGGCCTTTAAGAGGGGCGCCAGCCCCTCTTTTATTTACACTCCCCCCCTTTTGGGCTATACTGAAATTGCGGACTTACCTATTATTTAAGTACAGGAAAGTCATGGATTTTAATCGGTTGCTGGAAAAGGCTCAAGAATATCTACCGCCGGAAAAGCTGGCGGTGGTGGAAGAGGCCTATAAATTTGCCGCTGAGAAACACCAGGGGCAGGTGCGCCTTTCCGGTGAGCCTTTCCTGGAGCACCCCTTACAGACTGCCTATATCCTCGCCGAGCTTCAGCTCGATTCCGGCTCTCTGGCCGCCGCTCTGCTCCATGATATCCCCGAAGAGACCGGCCTGCCCGTCGCGGATATATCATCGAAGTTCGGACCGGAAATAGCCAAGCTCGTCGATGGCGTCACCAAGCTGGGTAAAGTCTCGCTGGCGACTACCGGGGCGCCCGCCAGCGCGTCACAGGCGGAGAACCTGAGGAAAATGCTCGTCGCCATGGCCGAGGACCTGCGGGTGGTCTTTATCAAGCTGGCGGACCGTCTGCATAATATGCGCACCCTGAAATACCTGCCCGCGGACCGGCAGCTGCGCAACGCCCAGGAGACCATGGACATCTACGCCCCGCTGGCGCATCGCCTGGGGATATGGGAGCTTAAGTGGCAGCTGGAAGACCTCTCTTTCCAGTACTTGAAACCCCAGGAGTATGCCCGCGTCGCCCGTTTGGTTGACCTGCGGCGCAACCAGCGGGAGAAGTTCATCAACCGGGCCATCGAGCTCCTGAAGAAGGATTTTGAAAAGGTCGGCCTGGTGGCCGAGATATCCGGTCGACCCAAGCACCTGTACAGCATCTACCAGAAAATGGAAAAGTATTCGGCCATGGGCCGTGAGTTCGGTGACATCCATGACCTCCTCGCTTTGCGGGTAATCGTCGGCAGCGTGTCGGAGTGCTACAGCGCTATGGGCACCATCCATGCATTGTGGCACCCTGTGCCCGATGTTTTTGACGACTATATTGCTAATCCCAAGCCGAACGGCTACCAGGCGCTGCATACTGCCGTCATGGCCCTCGGCACGACCCTCCTGGAAATTCAAATCCGCACCCGCGAGATGCACCATATCGCCGAATACGGCGTCGCCGCCCACTGGCGCTATAAAGAGGGCGAAAAGAAGGACCTGCGTTTCGAGGAGAGGATGGCCTGGCTGCGCCAGCTCATCGAGTGGCACCGCGAGCTCAGCGGCGCCGAGGAATTTTTAGAGTCCGTCAAGACGGATATCTTTATCGACCAGGTTTTCGTCTATACCCCCACCGGCGAAATAAAAGACCTCCCCAAGGGGTCGACCCCCCTGGATTTTGCTTACCGGGTTCATACGGACCTGGGGCACCGCTGCGTCGGCGCCAAGATAAATGGCAAGCTCGAGCCGTTTAACTACATTTTAAAGAATGGGGACATCGTCGAAATTATCTCGTCCAGGAATCCCCGTGGTCCGAGCCTGGACTGGCTTAATCCCAATCTGGGCTATGTCAATACGTCGCATGCCAGGTCGAAAATCCGTCAGTGGTTCAATAAGCAGGAGAAGACGGATAGCGTCGACCGCGGCCGGCAGATCCTGGATAAAGAGTTGCGCCGCCTGGGGATCAGGACGGAGCGGCAGGCCCTGGCCGAGCTTTTCGGCTACGCCAGCCTGGATGATTTTTTGGCAGCCGTCGGCAATGGTACCATCACCGCCCACCAGATTGTCCTGAAGCTCGCCGCCCAGGAGGAAAAGGAGCCCAGCATCGTCGAGGTAACCGCCCCCAAATCGACCGGTTCGGCGGTGCAGGTGCTTGGCGTCGGCGACCTTATGACCAATATCGCCCAGTGCTGTCATCCCGTCCCCGGCGATAAGATTATCGGTTATATCACCCGTTCGAGGGGCGTTGCCATCCACCGCCAGGACTGTCAGAATATCCTTCACGAAGACGAGACCGAACGACTCATCCCGGTGGAATGGGGGCCGAGCGACGACCATCTTTACCCGGTCAATATTCAGGTCGAAGCCCAGGACAGGGTCGGTCTGATGCGCGATGTTACCACGGTGGTGGCGGAAGAAAAGGTGAATATCACCTCGGTAAATCTCGCCGATGGCGCCGGCGATACCATTACCATATTTTTAACTCTGGAGACCAGGGGCCTGGCGCATTTGAGCCAGCTTTTAAAGAAGATAGATGGGGTTAAAGGCGTTATCAGTGTCAGCCGGGTCGGCATTGATGCATCCCGGCAGGGCACTGCGGCGTCTCCGGTCCCGTCGACCGGCAAAGGGGATGCCGACTCAATGAAAAATCAAACGGAGGTAAATCTTGGGAAGTAAATCAGCGTTAAAACAGGCCAGGACTGCCTCGCGGAGGCAGCAGCGCAATAAGTCCGTCCGCAGCCAGGTGAAGACTAATATCACCAAAGCGGAAAAGCTTATCTTTACCGGCGAGCTTGATGCCGCCCGGGAAGCCGTGACGGTGGCGGTGACTTCTCTGGATAAAGCGGCGGAGAAAAAGATGCTCCACACTAATAATGCCGCCCGCCGCAAGTCCAGGCTGCTTAAAAAGTTGAACCAGGCTTTAGCCCAGCCCGGCCCCGCCCCGAAGCCGGAAAAAGCCGCCTGATACGGTAATTAATGGTGTTCCGCCCCGTTTTAAAAAATATCCCCTCTCGCAAAAAGAGAGGGGATAAACGGTTCTTTTCCCGATGACTTATCTTTGCGGAACCTCTGGTTTTAAATTACGGCTCAGTCTGAGGAAGGGATTGGTTTGGCCTCCTGTACCTGCATTTCCTCGCCGTCGCAGGTAAGCGTGCCTTCCCCGGCTTTGGTACAGAGGGCTTCGGTGCCGCATTTAACGCAGCGATATCTTTTACCCAGTTGAGTTGCCACTTTAAGACCTCCTGTAAAAGGGGTTGTTTACTTCTTCTGCTCCATGGGCTGGCCGCAGTGCATTATCGTACCGGAGCCGCCCTTGGTGACAATCACCTCGGCACCGCACTTGGCGCAGAGATATCTTTTACCCACCTGATTTGCCATAACGCAACACCTCTTTGCGATAGTTTACCTTTATTATTATATCCCTGAAATATGATTATTGTCAAAGCTGGCGGCGTTATTTATAGCTTGGCGAGCTTTTTGCCGAGTTCCTTACAGGCTTTAAGGTTTGCCGCCGTGGGCTGCCGCTGCACGCCGATGCTCTCGTACATTTTTTTCATGCCGAGACCATCGCAGATTTTCTCGACGCTCTCGATGGCGGGCAGTCCGCCGCCGCCGTAGCTGCCGAAGACCGCGTAAGGTTTGTTTTCCATCTGTCCCCGCGCTTCCCCCCACACCCGGTCGAAGAAGTCCTTGACCATCCCGGCCATGTAGCTGAAATAGTTGGGCGTGCCGATGACGACGGCGTCGCAGTTGAGCAGGTCGTTAACGTCGGCGTCGGCGGCCTTTTTCAGGGTGACCGTCGCCCCCGCCTTTTTTC
The DNA here is from genome assembly GCA_964514525.1 of uncultured Dehalococcoidaceae bacterium. Classification (GTDB taxonomy): domain Bacteria; phylum Chloroflexota; class Dehalococcoidia; order Dehalococcoidales; family RBG-16-60-22; genus JBFYTX01. The sequence goes on along the minus strand of CAZEUJ010000116.1, from coordinate 319 downwards.
CCCCTTCCGCTATCGCCCTGGCCATGGCCTCGGTATTGCCGGACTGCGAGTGGTAGACAACGAGGATTTTTTTCATTTAATCTCCTTCATACGATAGATAACGAAATATCATTACCAAGAAGTATATTAAGGCGGGATTTTTGTGTCAAATTAACGTCCTTTCCGCTGGCGGAGAGGGGGGGGGAAAGAGGGGCTGATGCCCCTCTTAAACGCCCTGTATCTCACATAATAATCTCCCCCATCTCGAACACCGGCCCGTCTTTACAGACCTGTTTTAGTCCTTTTTTTGTTTTTATGGTGCAGCCGTAGCATACCCCCA
>CAZEUJ010000115.1:0-6356 GCA_964514525.1 uncultured Dehalococcoidaceae bacterium | reverse complement strand
CGCCGAAGACACGCGGCAGATAGGTTTTATAAAAGAAATTGGATGGGTCTTCGATTAAGGCATCGTATTCGTCTGCCTTCATATATTCGCCTTCGTTGGCCTGGTACGAATGGTTGGCCGGCACGCCGTGGCCTGGCCAGGAATACAGCTTGTAGTCCATAATATCGAAGAACTTACCCGGGCCCGGCACCGCCGCACCGAGGTGCCCGTCCGGCCCAAAGTCCACGATAAACTTTTTAAATGCCATGCTGTTTTTATCGTAGTCATACATGGCATCTTGAGGGCTTATGCCAGCATAAGTCATGGGGTAAAAGCTCGGAAGAATAAAGACCGGCACCCTGTCCGGCAGTTTCTTCATCTGGATGGCATCTTTTATACGGGTCGCCCTTTCCTTGTAGTCCTTCTCGGCCTGAGGGCTGGCGAACTTGGCACCAGCGGGCGAAATCCATTTTTGGAACCGCTCCTCCTGCTTTTCATCGGGCGTCATTTGTTCCCATGTCTTTTCCATTTTATTACCTCCTTAAAAAATCTGCCGGGTTTTTCCCCGTTTGGGGGCACCGCTATATATTTCACCCAATATTAACCATTTGCGGGTAAAAAATCAAGGTGAAAACAGTGCTGGATCGGGGAGAGTAAGCAGAGGGGCGTTTGAAGATGATACGGTAGGACTAATTAACGTATTGATTTCAGGGCCTCCCTGATGTCTTCAGCCACTGTTTTCCGCTTGGATTTTTCAATAAGGAAATTCTTGCCGGCTGGCGTGTAAGAAGGAAAAACTCTCTTATCTCCGATATAATACGCCTGCCCCCTGATTTTGTACGTCGGGCCGGGCGGGATCACTTTCTTTCCCGTCTGTTTTTTCCAGATACCGTTCATCATCTTTATCGCCACATCGCCCATGAGCATAAAGACCCTGACGTTAGGGAAAAGGGATATTTCCTGTTCCAGTAATGCCGAGCAGCTTTTCATGGTCTCCGGTGAAACGGCATACTGAGTTTTACCGCACTTTATCGCCGTAGTGATGTATACCCCGAGATTAATAATATCTTGCATGGATGAAACATCTTCGCCGGCATCTCTGAATGCCTGGAGAGTGGTCTGTAGATAAAAGGGGTTGCCGACGGAGTAAAAATAGTCAGCTTTATCATTCGGTGGGGCTTCCGCTATCATAATAATTTTTATTCTCTGCGCATCGATTTCCACGGGCGGCATCATATAGCTGTTTTTATCTATATCCGCGCAGGGAAAGCCGGTGCACTTGATTTTTTCATTGACCTTCATATAGCCCTGTCTTTTTACAGTTGAATGATGAACTTGCATTCCTCCGTCCCATTAGCGAGGGCTGTTTCTCCCAGTTCCACCCGTACCGGCCGCCCGAGGGCGCCCTCCCAGTATTTTTCCACGAAAGCGCGCGAACACTGGCAGTATGTTGGGGAGGCATTAACGCCTTAGGGCAGCCCGCCTATAAGGTAACAGAAACAGCGCATCCCCGGACCGGTTTTTCGCGGTGTATAATAGTTGAATATTATATCCCCGTGTCTCTCGAATCGGGAGCCGGTGCCGGGAGGAGGATTCAACTCGAATTTCAAGAACTCTTCTTCAGTCGCAAAAGACTGGCGCCGTTTTTTGGCTTCTTCCGTAAATCCTCTGTTCATTTCATGGCAGTGTTGCCCGCAGGCTGTCATTATCTGTTCGCGTGTTTTCTTGTTGGTAAGCGTGTCCAGCCGGTCTATCGCTTCTTTGACCCATGGTGCGCGCTTCACAGGGTTGGGTTCGGCACTAGCCTCTTCGCTGCCCTTCATCACTTTTTTACTAACCGCGTCCCCGGCAAACTGCTCAATACGCTTACCGATTTCCCGGATTTGACCTGCTATCATCTTAGGAATGGGATTTTCGGCTGCTGCCGGCATTATCGGCACCAGTATTCCCACCACTGATGCCGGGTCTTTATCGCCCTTAAATCTCTTATCATATACTTCGATGGCATAATGCATGCCGTCCATAAAGGCTTCTTTGTAAGTACTGGCGTTGTCCTCCAGCCATTTACTCATCTCGGCGTTGCTACTTTCGTAGCCTTTTGACGGGTAAATTTCGAATTCGGCATATGTTGCCGCGGGTACGAAGAATAATTTATACTCTTTTGGGACACTGGCATCTTTTACCTGCACCCCTACGTGGATTTTACCAGGACCTTCCGCCGGATACATGCGCACTTCATAGCCTTCTTCCCCAATTTTGTTTTTCAGCGGGCTCACTTTTTCCAGTTTCATGTAAGTTTCCCAGACCTTGCCGGTCTCATCGCCGCTGCCGGCGACGCCCGCAATTAAGAAAGCTTCTTTAGAGATTATTTTTGGCTTCATGCTGCTCCCCCTTTCTGGTGATTAATCATATCTTACACCATCAATATGACAACTGTCTGTCATATTAAGGGGGATTATTGGTATAATTTAAGGGCTTTTTGCATTCTCTCGCGGACGATGTCCCGAATATGCGGGGGCTCTAATACCTCTACGCGGTTGCCGAAGGACATGATGTACCCGTACACCCACTCGTCTTCCGGGAAAGTGACGGTTACCTCATAGGTGCCGTCTGCGTTACGGGTGATACGTTCCTGGTCATAGTCGTCATAGACCCTGTACAAGTCCTGGGGCTGGAACCTTAGTTTTAGGGTAACGCTCTTTTTCGGGGGCGCGGCCGGTTCTTCATCTTTGGCGCTTTCCAGCGGCCTTCGTACGAAGCTTTCATTCGTGACGACCATGTTTCTGATCCGGGAAATGCGAAAGGTGCGGAAATCGTGCCGCGTCCGGCAGTAGCCCCAGACGTACCACGTCTGACTCTTGAACGTAAGTTGCATGGGTTCCACGTTACGTCGACTCAGAATTCCATCAGCGTTGATGTAGTCGAAAGCGACCACTTTGCATTCGAGAATCGCCCTTTTAATATCTAGGAATTTATTTTCTTCGTTAGGGCCGCTGCCCCACGGTGAAAATTCAATCTGGACCCAGTTGGCGGCAGCGGCCTTCTTGAATACCGCCCCGATTTTTTCCAGGATTGCTTCGATTTCCGGATATTTGGTCGCCTGTAAGGTCTTGAGGGCTAAAAGCAGGCTGTCCCTTTCGTGTTCGGTCAACAGGGCTTTGTTCAGGGAGTAGTCTTCCAGCAGCGATATCCCCCCGCCGCTCCCTTTATTGGTGTATACGGGGACGCCCGCGCTGGAAAGCTCGTCAATGTCTCGGTATATCGTCCTGGTAGAGACCTCGAACCTGTCAGCCAGCTCTCTAGCGGTGACCGTACTTTTGTTCATCAATATCAGGGTTATTTCCAGCAGCCTGTTCGTCTTCATAAAGGGTACTATTTTTTCATTTTAGTCGGGTCCTCCAGCTTGCCCGGCCCGAATGAAGAGTAGTCCAGGTCATAGAACTGGCGGCACGCCGCGAAATAACCCAGATGACTGCCCCCCATGACCAGCTTCGCTACCGGGGCATCGCGGTAGTACTTCTCAAAGTGATTTTCCCGGATATAGCCGTAACAGCCCATGAGTTCCATACCTTTTAAAATCAAGTCGGCCGCCGTCCTGGTAATATAAGAGTGTACCGCGTGTGCCTTGGCACCCATGCTGGTGGTGGTCCAACCACCATAAATATCTGTGTGGTCATACTGATGGGCGAGCTCCAGGAAAGAAGCCCTTGCCAGCGTTATAAACGAGGCTATCTCGCCGAGGATCATAGCCGCATCGAGGTGCTGGTTGACCAGCCTGCCGCCGGCGACCCTCTGCCCCGTGTACTCAAGAAGCACATCGAAGGCGCCCTGAAGGATGCCCGTCATGTGTCCTGAATTAAGGGGAAAAGGAGCGGCCGAAGCCGTTTCGAAGATATCCCAGGCCACGGGACCGGCTAAGCCCCACTCACGGGGCACCCGGACGTTATCGAAGAAGGTAGATGTGTTCCGGTCGGCCATCATGCCGCACTTCACCTCGAATTTGCCGTGGGAGACCCCGGGCCAGGGTTCGGGGACGTAAACCAGGGCGAAAGCGTCTTTACCCAGCCGCGGGTCCATGTTGCAGATCACGCAATTGAGGTCAGCCACGCCGGCATTGGATGCCCAGAACTTGTTGCCGTTGATAACCCACTCGTCGCCTTCGAGTTTGGCCCTCACTCTTATCGTTTTACCTTCGTTGGTGAGGTTCTCGATATCGGCGGCAGACTCCGGTTCGCTCATGTTAAAGCAGGCGGCGCGGAGCTCATCGCCCATGAACATGGGCGAAAATTTATCGAGGATGGCTTTTCCCCATGCCTTTGCCTCGGGGGTGGGCGCCGTAAGGTAGGCCAGGGTAGCCGGCGTCCATCCCCAATCGGTGACGGCGCTGTGCATGCTGATGCCGTAATCACCGCGGGCTATCTGCTCCTGCTTCAGCGCGCCCGAGACGATGGAGAGCAACTCATTACCCCCGTAATCTTTCGGTATCATGTTTTTCTGGCAACCGAGGTCTACCTGTAGCTTCTTCAGGATGGGATTAATGATTTCTTCATGTGTCACGTCGTCATCGATTTTGTCCCGGACGGGCATAATTTCCCTGTCGGTAAAATCCGCCAGGACTTTTTGCATCATGCGCTGCTCTTCGTTGACGAAACACTCCGGGTACTGCAATTTGTACCACTGGCTGCTCTGGTCTAACATTTTCCTGTCCTCCTTATCAATACTGATTCCGCCACATAATATAATTGTCTGAACTCTGGCGTCAAACCCGGCGGGGAAACCGCAACAAAGGTCGTTGAAACTTGATTTTATGCCATTTTTTACTTAAAATCTATAGACAGTCAAACCGGGGCGGTTAGCTCAGTGGTTGGAGCGCTTGCTTCACACGCAAGAGGTGATGCCTTAAAGCTAGCGTCTGGCGATTTAGCTACGAAATTAGGGTAAAGAAGCAAGAGGTCTTTCTTGACACCCTGCTTACTCTGTAATGCTGGTTTCCTTTGCTCATGCGCAGCCTTTAGATTTTGCATTTTCATAATTCTGCTAGGTAGTACCTGTCCGGTCTTTTTCATCGATTAATCTCCTTAAGTATATTTTCTAGCTCCTCTTTCGTCGGTGGCTTAGTGCCGAGGTAACGGAGAATTCGCTGTCTCACCTTGTTCCCCTCGCGTTTGCTTTTCACAAGGTAATAGTATACCTTTTGACCTCTACGCTTCGCCCTCACATATGGCATCTTGCTCTCTATTAACATTGTAGTGCCCACGAAAGGGAATGTCAATACGAGCAGGAATCGATCCTAGCCAGCGTCGGGGGTCTAGGTCAGAGATCGTGAACAGTCGAAGTCTGCTTAGCCTCAGTGACAAAATAGGCGTTCAAAATATCGTTCATTTTGTTCGTTCGTTCAGTCGTTTAGTCATTCAGTCGGATGTTCAGTGTCTCCCCGGCACCGGATCACACGGACTGCGTAGATTAGCATCTAACTAACGTGGGAGATTCCGCTCTTTAGGGAAAGTTCCCTTGACCATATGGCTTGGGGGAGTCGGGCTTTATTCCTAAAGCCTTGCCTACGGTGAAATTACGAGGATAGTCAGCACGGGAGAATGAGGAAGTAATTGTTTTTCAGTAGTCCAGTGAAGTAACATCCTGCTGGTTCGAACAGTCAACTGACCGTACTTTTGAAAGACCCGCATGACACTTGGTACATAAGATGGGTGGGATAACTATTTCTGTTCCTGACAGAATCTGAACAGGAAAATAGCGTCGTCTGCAGTCCTTTGCTTCTAAGTTAATCACACATTTCAAGCGTTTGGGTATAGAACACAATATTGTACCATACAGAGGCATAAATGTAGAGTTATCAGCATATCCAGTCGATCGGTTTGAACGACTTGTGGGGAGATTACGTGAGGGCATAGTCGATACTAGCAACAGAGCTTTCCGTGTTTTTAACCATGATCTTGCCATTGACCTAATGCAGGAGGAAATGTATCTTTGGCAGAACTTAGAATATGAAAACATTGGCGACCATTGGCCAGTGTACTATTGGGGGCGCGGTGATCAGCGTACATACTTCAAAGGATCCCCCAATGAACAGGGTGACAGGCCCCAACTAGAAGAACGTGACCTTGACAAGCAATCCCGGGGTGCTGGTTTTCCCAACTTTCGGGAGTTGGCTGAGTGCATCACAGGGCGGCCATTTAGTCGAAGTTCTGGACACGCATTCGAAATTCTTTTCCCAGTCTATGCTCGTATCAAATCTGTTACTCCCTCGTTCGATGCGGTCAACGTTAATGGTCATTTCCATCAAGCCCTTGGAGAGTTGGTGGTGGAGTGGACTGCACCCCTATGATTGGACAGATAGGGTTAGGAGGATTCGGTCAGGT
>CAZEUJ010000114.1:0-6410 GCA_964514525.1 uncultured Dehalococcoidaceae bacterium | reverse complement strand
GAACGCCAGGCCTGGGATAAAACCGGTAAATTCAAGCAGGATTCATTTCCACGGTGATAAATAATGAGTAGCCGGGAAGAGCCAAAGTGATCTTTTGAAGTTTGCATTGGATGTGAGTAACAACCTGACTCTTAAAAAAAGCCTTGAAAGTAAGCAGGTCAGGTGTCACTAATCATATGAACGAGCACACCACGTTGATAACACAGTTGACTCATTTGGTAATATTTCCGTGAGTAATGATGAAGAAATGGATAATCCGATGCCTTTCTCGCAAAAATGTGCCGAGCTCAATTCACCCGCCTGGCTCAAACATGCCATTTTTTACCAGATTTACCCCCCGAGTTTCTACGATGCTAATGGCGATGGCATCGGAGACATCCCCGGGATAATTCAAAAACTGGATTATCTTCAGTGGTTGGGCATTAATGCGGTGTGGATTAACCCCTGTTTTGTGTCCCCTTTCCAGGATGCTGGCTATGACGTGGCTAACTATTACCGGATCGCGCCACGCTACGGGACTAACCGGGACCTCTATCGGCTCTGTGGTGAAGCCCACCGGCGCGGGATCAAAGTCTGTCTCGACCTGGTAGCCGGCCATACCTCCATCGATCACCCCTGGTTTAAGGCTTCCTGCCGTGCCAGAAGAAACAGATACTCTGACCGCTATATCTGGACGCCCTCAGCGATATCTGACGCCAATACGGAGCTTTCCCTAATACGAGGTTATTCTGAAAGAGACGGGAACTACGTGGCCAATTGTTTTGACTTCCAGCCGGCTTTGAATTACGGATTCGCCAGACCGGCCGCAGAGCAACCGTGGCAGCAACCCATCAATGCCTCAGGACCGCTGGAGACCCGTAAAGAACTGGTCAAAATTATGAGTTATTGGCTTGGCCATGGTGTAGACGGGTTTCGCGTTGATATGGCCTTTTCGCTGGTGAAAATGGATCCGGGTCATAAAGAGACGATAATGTTATGGCAGGACATCGGGCAGAAAATACGGGCGCATTATCCCAACATAGCCTTAATCTCCGAATGGGGTAACCCCGAGGAATCGATAGCCGCTGGCTTCGATATCGATTTTTTGCTGCACTTCGGAGTGGTTGGTTATGCCGACCTTATGCTTAACAAGAACTGCTTCTTTCGCCGGAGCGGCGGCACGAACATAGGAGGTTTTTTAAAATCTTATCTGGAACTGGCTGCCAAAACAAAAGGCAAAGGTCTGATTTCTATACCCAGTGGTAATCATGATATTAAGAGGCCCCATGCTGATGGTAGAACGGGCAGTGATCTTAAAGTAATTTTCACGTTTTTACTAACCTGGCCGGGAGTTCCTTTTATCTACTATGGTGACGAGATCGGCATGCGTTACATACCCGGGCTGGCGTCGAAAGAAGGAGGCTACGACCGCACCGGCTCGCGAACCCCCATGCAATGGGAGAACGGACCTAATGCCGGCTTTTCTATCGCTGATAATGAGCGGCTTTATCTTCCTTTGGATCCGCGCCAGGACCGTCCAACCGTTGAAAGGCAGGCCAGAGATTCCAGTTCGCTACTTAACCACGTACGCAAAATCATTGCTTTGAGGAAGCGTTCTCCCGCACTTCAAGCCGACGGTGCTCTTATTCCTTTACAGGTCGAAAACAACCACCGTCATTTTGCTTATCTACGCCAGGCGGCCGATGAGCGGTTCCTCATCGTGGTGAATCCGTCTGCCGAACCATCCCAGGTTCGCATAAACGGAATTAAACCTGATAACCTGGCATCCCAAATATGTCATGGAACAAAAGCGCAGGTTGAAGGAGAGGATCTCCAGGTTAAATTAGCTCGAGTTTCTTACGGCGTCTTCAAGCTGTAGAAGTAGATCATATTACTTGATTTATTCTCTTCGCCAACTCTAAAGCTCCGATCACACCCGCCAGGTCGCCCAGCGCCGGAGAGACAATATAACGATCTATATCCTTCATGATTGCTTCTGAATGGATATAACCGTTAAGACTATCTACCACTTTACGGCGGACCGCCGGCATAAGCCCGGGATTTTTCATTAGCCCGCCGCCCATAATGATACGTTGAGGGGATATGGTACATATGAAGTTGTTGACCGCTGATGCCAGGTAGCTTGCCTCTAGTTCCCAGGCAGGATGGTCGGAAGGGAGCTTTTCAGGTGATTGTCTCCAGCGGAGCTCCATTGCTTTTCCGGATGCCAGGCCTTCCAGACAATCACCGTGGTAGGGACAACATCCCGTGTACGGGTCTTTTTGCCAATCATGAGGAATCCGGATATGCCCCATTTCAGGGTGCAAGAGCCCATGTATCAATCCCCCGTTTACCATACCACCGCCCCCAAACCCCGTACCCACCGTAAGATAGATAAAAGTGTCAAGCCCTCGCGCTGCTCCCCAGACCTGTTCGCCCAGGGCAGCGCCGTTTACATCGGTATCGATAGACACCGGTACATTAAGCTGGCTGCGTATCTTCTGGACAATGTTGATGTTAGACCAGGAGGGTTTTGGTGTGGTGGTAATATATCCATAGGTTGGGGAACTATTATCAAGGTCCAGGGGGCCAAAGGAAGCTATGCCTATTGCGGTAAGCTGCTTTTGGCGGGAATTGCTTTTGAAGAAATCGATTGCCTTTCCGATGCTCTCATCGGGACTGGTGGTGGCAAATCGGGTTTTTATTAGGTTATCTGGAGTTGTGCCAATGGCGCAAACGAAATTGGTCCCTCCCGTCTCAATTCCGCCGTAAACCCTGTCTTTCATAGCATTCCCAACAAAACTGGCGAGTAGAATTTTCCTGGGCTTGAGAATAAAGTCTTTTCTGATTATAGACCCACTCGATGAAATAGGGAAGCTGAGTTCCGCACTGACTATCAAACGCGCCAACATCAACTGCGTAGCTGTACCAGCTGCTCATATAAAATTATATATGTTCCATCATTTATTCCGGACCGGACGCGCATGAGTAAAATTTAGTATAATAACATTTACATGATCTGGAGGTTACGAGGATGAATGTAAGAGAAGTAGTCGAAGTTATCCTGGCGGTGAATGGCGGAAGGAAATTCAAAAAAACATGCGACCAGTTAATGGAAGGCAATTGGGAGCATCAGGTCACCGGTGTTGTTACCACGTTCATGGCAACCGTCGATGTAATTCGCCGGACCGTCGATATGGGTTGCAACCTGATCATCACCCATGAACCAACGTATTTCACCGGTTTGGACCAGACAGACTGGTTGAAATCTGACCCGGTCTATCAGCGGAAAAAGGCATTGATCAATGATAACCAGATATCAATCTGGCGCTACCATGATCATATGCATCATGGCAATACCGATCTCATCTATACCGGGTTACTAAAAGACCTGGAATGGACAAATTGCCTAGACACAAATTTCCCGTTACCCCATTGTTACTCGATTCCTTCTACATCAGTGGGCAACCTAGTTAACTTTTTAAAGAAGACACTTAATATGAAGGTAATTCAGGTCGTTGGCGACCCGGGAATGAAGTGCAGTCGGATCGGCATTTTGGTTGGCGGTGGAAGCCTTGGTCTCGGTCAGGAAGAAATGCCGGCTAAGCTGATGCATGGCCAGCAGTTGGATGTAATGATCTGCGGCGAAATCACCGAATGGACATTAAGCGCTTACGTCCGTGACGCAGCAGCTTTGGGCTGTAATAAAGCCATGATCATCGTCGGGCACGAACGAAGCGAGGAACCCGGGATGAAAGAACTGGCCAACCGGCTTCAGCCGCTTCTGAAAGAAGTACCGGTTAATTTTATAGATGCTGGGGAGCCGTTTATTTACCTTTGATTACATCGAGGAATGTGAGCCTTATGTTTAGTTCAATCCGATATGACCAACATGTACGCGTGGAGATGCGAGATGGAGTAAGGCTGGCTGCAGAGGTTTACCGCCCGGGAGATAGCGGGAAATTCCCGGCTGTCATTATGCGTACACCGTACTCTGGTGAAATGATATCCGGCGGTTCCAGTTATATCAAAGTACTCCCAACTGTACAAGCTGGATACGCCCTGGTTATCGCCTATGTCAGAGGCAGGTTCGGGTCTGAAGGGAAGTATGACCTGAGGGCGCCACAGGATATAGAGGGAGCGGACTGTTTCGATACGGTCGAGTGGGTAGCCAATCAACCATGGTGCGATAGCAACATCGGCATGGCCGGGGAATCCGCCCTGGGTACTGTCCAGTGGCGGACGGCGCGGGAAAACCCACCGCATCTGAAAGCGATTGCCCCAGGGATTGCCGGCGCTCCCGGAGACAGCGGACCGGAGACGGCAGACGCGCCTACAAATCTAAATATCGCCATAAACCTGTTATTAATTTTAGCCGGTGACGTTCTCGATAAAATGGACGCCGGGGGGCAGGATACGACTAAAACCCGACAAATGCTTGCAGAGATACGGAATGACCCCTCGCTCGCCTATAATTGCCTGCCGCTCAAGGGCGTGCCGCAATTCAACTCACCGGGGATACGGGAACTCTGGGACACCTGCTTGCACATGGGCGCTTCCGTGGCCAAATCCGCTCCTATGGAACCCTATCCCTTTAACAAGGTAATGATACCTACTTTAAGCGTTACCAACTGGTACGATCCCTTTGCCCGGAATTCGTTCCGCTCTTATTTGAAAATGATAACCGATGGCGGCAGCCAATATGCCCGCGAACACCAGCATATCCTAGCCGGTCCGTGGTGCCACTGCAAGCCGCAAAGGGTCCTGGGGCATGTAGATTTCGGGCCTTATGCCGATGAAGCCGGCTCCGGAGCATCAGCATACCTGCTTTCTTTTTTCGATAAATATCTTAAAGGAAAAGATATTGACCTTCCTGCAGTACGTTATTTTAAGATGGGCAGTAACACCTGGCATGACGCCAGCGCCTGGCCTCTTCCCCAAACTAACTGGCAAAGGTTTTTCCTGCACAGCCACGGCAAAGCTAATTCCTGTTCCGGTGACGGATTGCTCAGCCGGGATGAACCCAATAATGAGCCTGCAGATAAATATGTCTATAATCCCCTTGATCCAGTACCTACTGCTGGAGGGCGGGGAGGAATTGTGGAAAACGGCTTTTTATACGGCCCGGTCGACCAGGTTTACGTTGAACGGCGGGGAGATGTATTATGTTATACAACCCCGGAACTGAAGCAGGATACTGAAGTAACCGGACCGCTGGAACTGCATCTGTTCGCTTCCTCTTCATGCCAAGATACCGATTTTGCAGCCAAACTGATGGATGTCTATCCCGATGGGCGGGCATTCAACGCGGCTGACGGTATCGTACGCGCACGGTACCGCAACTCGTTTTCTAAATCCGAACTGATAAAGCCTGGAGAAATAACCGAATTTAATATACGGCTAGGGCACACCAGCCAACTGTTCCTCCGCGGTCATCACATACGTATCGATATCGCCAGCAGCAATTTCCCTACTTTCGATCGGAATATGAATACTGGCAATCCAATCGGGGAAGACGCAGAGGGAATCCCGGCCTTACAGACGGTGTATCACCGGGCCGGATACACTTCCTATATAGATTTACCGATAATTCCTCCAAAATAAGACCATCGGGGAGATATCAGAAATGAAAGACAGAAAATACGGGAAATATTTTTTGACCGAACCGGCGCTGCGGAATACGCCGAAGATAAAAATGTCCAACCCCAGCGCCTATGTGGATAGCGCCCTCCATTTCGGGTCGGCGGCTAATTTTTCCATGGCCTGGAGATATATTAAAGAACCCATGCTCTTCGACCGGATACCGCATTCGCACCCGTTTGACGAGTTTCTTTGCTTTATGGGCGGCAACATGGAGAATATTTTCGACTTTGACGCTACTATAGAGTTATCTATGGGTGAAGAAGAGGAACTATACCTCATCGAGCAGGCTACAGTGGTCCACATACCGGCCGGGCTGGTCCATACACCGCTTACGTTCAAACGGATAGTTAAACCCGTCCTTTTCCACCCGATAGCCTTAACGCCGAATTACTACAGTAAATTCGGCGAAAATATAAAATTCTTTAAAAAATAAGCTTGATAATATTTGTTAACGTTAACCTATCGTGTATCCCCTCCCCTCAACATAGCTATACCAGCGTCTTATATAAAAAGTCAAATGGTGTAAAAAAATCCATTCTCTTATCCCACTTCCTTTACGAAAGGAAGAGGTGGGAAAGAGAAGATGGGCTTGCGCCCCTCCTAAACGTCCCTTTATGACTCTCCAGTTGCCGGATGCTTAAAGTGATACGGGACATTCCCCATATGATAAGGATAAGGATGGAAAGCCGAGGGCGGCTCATCGGCATCGGGGAGGGGCATCCAGCCCATCAAGGGCAAGTTAAGCCAGCCATCCTCGACGGGAGAGCAGAAAGTATTGTTCCAATACA
>CAZEUJ010000113.1:0-6650 GCA_964514525.1 uncultured Dehalococcoidaceae bacterium | reverse complement strand
TCCCTTTAAAACGACGGGGCGTTTAAGAGGGGCAAAGCCCCTTCTCTCCTCCAATCCCTTTAAAAGCGGGGCGTCTAAGAGGGGCGGAGCCCCTCTTCCTAAGCTTTTCCCCTCCTTTCGTAAAGGAGGGGGATTAAGGGGGTGGATTTAATTATCGGTAAAAGGGATAAGTAATTAAAATCATTAAAATGCAAACAAGGTATTTTTTTGACAGGGCCGTACCGATTGTGCTATTTTCTAAATGAAAATCGTTTTCATCTGGCAGGCCAAAAATGGTCTATACGGAAAAGAAAATCGAACAGGAGTTGCGGCAGCACGGCTACAAGATTACCCCGCAACGGCGCACCGTGATTAAAGCCATCATCGATAGCCATGAGCATCTCACCCCGGCGGCGATACACGAAAAAGTCTGCCAGAAGTACCCGGGCATCGGGCTGGTGACGATTTACCGTACATTGGAAATGCTTACCGGGCTCGGCCTTATCTGTGAGATGCACGCCGGCGGCAGTTGCCGGAGCTATTTAATGCGGAGACCTTCCGAGCACCACCATCACCTGATTTGCGCCGACTGCGGCAAGGTGATTGATTTTACGGACTGTGACCTCACCGACCTGGAGCGGCGGCTGGCCAAAGAGACCAGGTTTAAAATCAACGGGCATCTCCTGGAATTCCTCGGGCAATGCCGGAGCTGCCGTAAAGAAAAAGAAAAGTCGGGGCAGGCCAGGTTATGAACGTCTGGGGATACAGCATCATCAGCGTCATCGTGGTCAGCGTGATATCGTTAGTCGGAATTGCCGCATTGCTGCTGCACAAAGACACCAAAAAGATAACCTTCCTGCTGGTCAGTTTCGCGGTCGGCGGTCTGTTCGGTGACGCATTCATCCACCTCATACCGGAGTCGTTTGAAGAAATCGAAGGCAAGCTGGCTATTCCTTTGCTGACGTTGCTCGGCATACTCATATTCTTTGTCCTGGAGAAATTTCTCCGGTGGAGACACTGCCATCTTTCCGAAAATGAGGTGCACGTGCATCCGGTAGTCACGATGAACCTGGTGGGAGACGCGGTCCATAACCTGATTGACGGGATGGTTATCGGAGCTACTTACATGGTGAGTATCCCGCTCGGGCTTACGACCACGCTGGCCATCGTGCTCCATGAAATACCGCAGGAAATGGGGGACTTCGGTGTGCTCGTTCACGGCGGTCTTTCGGTGAAGAAAGCCATAGCGTTTAACTTTTTCTCCGCCCTGTGCGCCGTTCTCGGCGCGATTCTTTCTCTGGCCATCGGGCCCCACTTACAGGGCTATACAGTCTCATTAGTACCCATCACCGCCGGCGGTTTTATATATATCGCCGGCTCCGATTTGATACCCGAGCTCCAGCATGACGTCCAATTAAGCAGGTCCCTATTACAGTTCGCTTTGATTATCCTGGGCATCGGGCTCATGGCGCTGCTCGTCTTTATGGAGTAGCGAAAAGCAGAGAGTCCGACCGCCCTTGAGAAAACGCGGTAATTTCGCTTAATGGCCAGACCCGAAATACAAATTGTTATATAATATTTAGAGTATGGCCGGAAACTGGTACGAGGTCAGCATAGAAAAAGTCCTGCAATCACTCCAGTCCGGGCACGCCGGACTCACGGAGGCCGAGGCCGGTTCGAGGCTGGCCAGGTACGGCCCGAACGTTCTCAAAGGCAGGAAAAAGACCCCGCCGGTGCTGGTCTTTTTACAGCAGTTCCTCAGTCCCCTCATCTACGTACTGCTGGCGGCGGTGGTAATATCGTTGATTGCCGGGCATTACCTCGATGCCTGGGTCGTTCTCGGCGTCCTGCTGCTCAACGCCATCATCGGCTTCATGCAGGAGACGCGCGCCGAGAAAGCCATGGAGGCCCTTATCCGGATGGCGGCGCTGCAGGCGCGGGTAAGGCGTGACGGCAGCGTGAAGATGGTGCCCGCGCGGGAAATCGTGCCCGGGGACGTGCTGCTCCTGGAGACCGGCGATAAAGTGGCCGCCGACGCCAGGCTCATCAAAGAATCGAACCTGAAGATAAACGAAGCCACCCTCACCGGGGAATCGATGCCGGTGGACAAACATACCAGGCCGCTCCCGGAAGAACTGCCGGTCGCCGAGCAAAAGAACATGGTGTTCATGGGAACGGCGGTCACCTACGGTCGCGCGACGGCGGTGGTCGTAAAGACCGGTATGGAGACCGAGATGGGCAGGATTGCCAGCGGTATCCAGGAGAGCAAGCCGGAAAAAACGCCGCTCCAGCAGAGCATCGATAAACTGAGCCGCTACCTTATCATTATTTTCCTCGGCATCTGCGCGCTGCTGGTGGTCATCGGGCTGATAAAAGGACTGGAATGGCTGGAAGTGTTCCTGCTGGCGGTAGCGGCGGCGGTCTCGGCGATACCGGAGGGCCTGCCGGCGGTGGTTACCGTGGTGCTGGCGCTGGGCATGAGGCGCATGGCGCACCGCAACGCCATCATCCGCAAGCTGGTGGCGGTGGAAACTCTCGGCTCGGCCACGGTCATCTGCTCCGACAAGACCGGGACGCTGACCATGAACCAGATGACGGTGCGGCGGATTTACGCGGGGGGAAAATGGGTGGAGGTGACCGGGGAGGGCTACCTGCCCCGGGGAGAGTTCCGGAGCGACGGGCGTAAGGTGGACCCGGCAGGCATCCCCGAGCTCGAGGTCCATTTGCGCATAGGTGCGCTCTGTAACGACGCGACGCTTTCCATGGAGGGCGAACAAAGCTACAGTATATTCGGCGACCCCACCGAGGGGGCGCTGGTGGTGGCGGCCGTTAAGGCCGGGATGGACACGGAAACGCTCGAGAAGACCTTCCCCCGCCTGGATGAAATCCCTTTCCAGAGCGAGAATTTATATATGGCCACCCTGCATCCCGGTGAAAAGGGGAGGGTGGCATACGTCAAGGGCGCCCCGGAAAAAATTCTTTCCCTGAGCAAGTACCAGCTGCGGGGCAAGGATAAAGTGCCGCTGGAGCCGGCGGACAGGCAGGATATTATCCGGGCTAACGACGCCATGGCCAGAGACGCCATGAGGGTCATCGCTACGGCCTACATTGACCTGCCGGTCGACCTCGAGGACCTGGACGAGGGGCACATACGCGACGGCCTGGTGCTGGCGGGACTATCCGGCATGGCCGACCCGCCGCGCGAGGAAGCCAAAGAGGCCATCCGGCTCTGCGGGGAAGCGGGCATCAAGGTGATTATGATCACGGGAGACAATAAATTAACGGCGGAGTCCATAGGCAAGGAGCTGGAGCTGCCGCCGGGGAAGGCCATGACCGGGAAAGAGCTCGCGGAGATTGACGATGCCGAGCTGGCGCGGCAGGTGGAAGGAATAACAGTCTTCGCGCGCATCGAGCCGATACAAAAGCTGAGGATAGTCCGGGCCCTGAAAAGTCGCGGGCACATCGTCGCCATGACGGGGGACGGCGTTAACGACGCCCCGGCTCTAAAGGCGGCCAACATCGGCATCGCGATGGGCATCACCGGCACGGACGTGGCGAAGGAAGCCAGCGACATGACGCTCGCCGATGATAACTTCGCCTCGATAGTAGCGGCAGTTGACGAGGGCCGGGTTATTTTCAATCGATTGAGAAATGTCATTTTCTTCCTGTTAAGCACCAACATCGGGGAGCTGCTGGCGCTCATGCTCAGCATACTGTTCCTCGGGCAGGCGCCGTTGATGGCCGTGCAGATTATCTGGAACAACCTCGTGACGGACACGGCGGTGGCCGTTCCGCTGGGTATAGAACCCAGGATAGGGGACGAGCTAAAGCAGCCGCCGCGGCATCCCTCGGTGGGCATCCTCTTTCCAGGGATGCTTTTACGCGTCCTTTTCATGTCCGTCATGATGGGCGCCGGCGTCTTCCTCATCTTCAACTGGGCGCAGGCGAGATTCAGCATCGAGGAAGCGCGGACGATTACCTTCTGTACGATGGTTACCTTCGAGTGGTTCCGCGCCTTTAACGCCCGCGCCGACGAACGAACCGTTTTCAAGCTCGGCCTCCTGAAGAACCGCTGGCTGGTAGGCTCGGTGACGCTGGCTATACTTTTACAGCTGGCCGTGGTCTATACACCCTTTCTCCAGAGGGCTTTTTACACCGTGCCCCTAAGCGCGGAGAGGTGGGGTATTATCGTCCTGGCCGGCGGCAGCCTGTTCATCGTCGAGGAGACCCGCAAGGCCATCTTCCCCAGGCTTTTCAGCGCCGGGAAGTGGCAGCCGGTGAAATACAGGTGGATACAGCGGTTGACGGGAAAAATCAACGGCAGGTAAAGCAGGTAAGCTAAATGCCAGAAACGTGCTGGAATAAAGAGACACTCATCCGGCTGGTGAAAGAGAAGCTGGCGGACAGGCTGCTGGTCGTGGTCTCCAACCGCGAGCCTTACGTTCATACCTTAACCGGCGGCAGGGTAACGTGGAAAACGACGGTTGGGGGGCTTACCGAGGCGCTGGACCCGGTGCTGCGCGCCTCCGGGGGCACCTGGATAGCTCAGGGCTCCGGCGAAGCCGATAGGCAAACGGCGGATGCTAATGACAGAGTGGCCGTGCCGCCGGAACGGCCGGAATATACTTTAAGAAGGGTCTGGCTGACGGAGGGGGAGGTCCGGGGCTACTATTACAGCTTTGCCAACACAGGACTCTGGCCGCTGTGCCATAACACCGAAATCAAGCCGGAGTTCAACGAGGCGGACTGGCAAATGTATAAAAAGGTTAACCGGATTTTCGCCGATGCCGTGCTGCGGGAGATAGGGGGTCGAAAGGCGCTGGTGCTGACGCAGGACTACCACTTCGCCTTGCTCTCCCGCTACATAAAAGAGCGAAATCCCGGCTTAAGCGTGGGGCAGTTCTGGCATATACCGTGGCCATCCTATAAAGCGTTAAAAAGTTGCCCGTGGCATGAGGAGATAGTTAAGGGGCTGCTCGCCAACGATTTACTGGGGTTTCATACGCCGTCCTATTGCCGGAGTTTTATGGAGTCGGCGGGAAAGGGTCGGGATGCAAAAATCAGCCATAAAAAAGGGACCGTAACCGGGTATTCACATACGACTTACGTTGAGCCTTTCCCCATCAGCGTGGACTTCGACCGCATTTCCGGGGAGTCCGCGACGGCGGCGGTGGCGCAAGAAATGGAAAACCTGCGTCGGGAGTTTCATCTGGATGGGAAAATCGTGGGCATCGGCATGGACCGGCTGGACTACACCAAGGGCATCCCGGAGCGGCTCCGCGCGCTGGATAAATTCCTGGAAGATAATACGGACTACCGGGGCAGGGTGGTCTATATCATGGCGGGCATGCCGAGTCGGACGGAAATAGGCGCTTATGAAGAACTCGGTCATAAGGTGGATGCGATTATCGAAAGCATTAATACCAGATACGGCACCGCCGAATGGAAGCCTATGATACCGATGATGCGGCAGCTGACGCCGGTAATGCTCAACGTCCTACGCCGGCTGGCCGATTTCTGCATCGTCAGCTCTCTCCACGACGGCATGAACCTCGTTTCCAAAGAATATGTCTCCGCCCGGACCGACGGCGACGGCGTTTTAATTTTAAGCAAATTCACCGGGGCGGCGGAAGAGCTAAAGGATGCCCTGCTCATCAATCCCTATGACATTAATGCGTTTGCCGCCACTATTAAAAAGGCCATCGAGATGCCGGAAGCCGAAAGACGGCGGCGCATGGCAAACATGCGGGAAATAGTGGCCGCCAATAACATCTATCGCTGGGGAGCCTCGATTCTATCCAGACTCGTCTCGATAGCGGAGGACTAATGCGACACCTTTTTCAAGCCTGGCAGGACTTCCTTAAAGATTATCGGGCGGCAGATCATATGCTGCTCCTCTCCGACTTCGACGGCACCCTGGCTATTATCGTAGGGCGTCCCGAGGATGCGATATTGCCGGCCAGCGTCAAAGAGAAGTTAAAGGAACTGGCCAAGAAGCCGCAGACCAGCGTGGGTGTCATCAGCGGTCGTTCCATTAAAGAGCTTAAGGCGATGGTGGCCATCGAGGGCATCTACTATTCCGGCAATCACGGGTTGGAAATCGATGGGCCCGGCCTGAAGTACATTCATCCGCAGGCCGAGGCAACCCGAGCAACGATGAAAAGCCTGGCGGCAAAACTGGCGGGGGCGCTGGGAAATATCAGCGGCGTTATCATCCAGGAGAAGGGCCTGAGCGTGAGCGTCCACTACCGGCTGGCGAAACTGGAGAAGGAAGCCGACGTAACCAGAGCCGTAAAGCAGATTACCGCGTCGTACGTCGCCAAAAGGGAAATCAGGGTTTACCCCATGAAGAAAATCTGGGAAATAAGGCCGCCGGTCGACTGGGACAAGGGTAAAGCCGCGGTATTTATCGGCGAAAAAATTAAAGCTAATTTCAAGGTCTCACGTTTAATGACCATCTATCTCGGGGACGATGCCACCGATGAAGACGCTTTCAAAGTGCTGCAACGTCCGGAGGGCTGGGGCATTTACGCAGGGACGGAGAATAAGACATCGGCAGCCGGCTATTATTTGAGTTCGACGGCGGAGGTAGAGTCACTGCTGGGTCGGTTAATGGATTTGAAATAGAGGTAGAAAAATGTACTATTTCGCATATGCCAGCAACCTGAGCA
>CAZEUJ010000112.1:0-6656 GCA_964514525.1 uncultured Dehalococcoidaceae bacterium | reverse complement strand
GCGGGCGGCTGTTAACCGCTAGGTTCAAGGTTCGAATCCTTGTCGGGGAGCCAAATTTTCGATGGAAAGTAATACATATTTTGTATATGTCCTTAAAAATCCTAAGGGAAGACTGTATATCGGTTTCTCTACCGATTTAGAAAAACGTGTTCACCAGCATCAATCAAATGAAGGGGGTTGGACACGTAATAGAGGTCCATGGGAACTAGTCCATTACGAATCATTCGCCAATCGCTTTGAGGCTTTACGTAGAGAACGAAATCTGAAACGTGGTTAGACAAATAAGAAACTTAGAAACAACCTGGCTCGATCTTAACGGTAGAGCGGGTCCTTCCGTATGGAAGGATTAGCCGCTAGGTTCAAGGTTCTCCTTCCAAGGAAGGATTGTCGGGGAGCCAAAAAGATAACAAAAAGGGACTTCTGAAAAAAGCCTCTTCGTTTTTACCTTTATCCCCAGCTACATTTAAATTTCGAACTTCATGGGATTTTCTTAATATCAATTATCTTAGGAGCTCCATTGACACCCGGTCCGTCATAAGAAAATTTTTTACCATTCGCGGTCTTGGTATACCTGGGGGTAAGTAACAGCGTACCAAAAAAGAGCGGCTTGTTAATCTTCCGGAAATTTAGCGGGGTGTGCAAGAGCCCCCTGGGAATGAAAACGAGGGTGGGCTCGGCAATCATATATTTTTCCTGTTCTTCTCCAATGCTGAAATCAATTTCGGCATCGAAAGTACTAAAAGAGTCCGGTATCTGGCCACCCAGGAAAAACAGATATTCGTCGCCATCATGAGTGTGGGGTACTTTATCGATGAAAAGTGGTTTTGTGATTAGAATCCAGCCGAAATTGGCGTTGACTCCGGGAATCTGGCGTTCACCTCTGAATGCAAACGAAGGGCCTTCTATCACCCCCGGTATGGTAGAATCTTCCCTGATATCAGTTGTAAACAATTTTGCATATTTCCCTTGATACATTGACGGTTCTCCTCTCCGACTCGCTATCAAACTTAAAAACAGACATGCCGATATTCGACACAGGCACGCTAAATATTAGCATCCTGCCGCTTAAAGGTACAATTCGACTCCGGCTATATTATTCCATTGAAAACGGCGCTTATTATCAATGCAACTAGGTTGCCGGTTACCGGATACTTGCACCTGAAGTAGCCAACAGCATATATTAGGAGGAAGCAGTGATATTCGGCTTAAAAGCCAAAAAAATAAAGGAGGATCTTATGGTTGATCTTGAACATTTGGTAAACGTGGTACGGGCGCCAAACGTCGTCGAACTAAAACCGTGGAAATCAATCCATGATACTATAACCGAACCCATGGTTACCGGTCTAGGTACAGTGGAAATCCCCGAATCGGTCCTCGCGATGGGGTTCGCTCATATCACCCAACCTGAAACAATGGGCGCACCGACGCATAAACACCCCTTCGACCAGTGGATCTACCTCATCGGTGATACTAACAACTTCGCCGAATTCGACGCCGATGTTGAAATGAGACTCGGTGATAAGGTCGTGAAGATCAATTATCCCTGCTACATCTTTGTTCCCAAGGGCGTCATGCATTGCCCTCTGGAAGTAAAGCGCGTCGGCAAACCGTTCATCTTCATCGATGCCAGGATTACCATAGAGGCGTCCGTCCGCCCCACTACAGTATCCAAACCTCCAAAAATGAAGTATATCGCTAACTATCATAAAAAATAATATGAAGAAAATTTTAGTAATCCTGTAACCCGAGTTCCTCGTTCAAATGGGCTGGGGAAGATATTTTCCCCAGCCTAATCCCTAAAAACCATATCATACGTCTCCGATATTTTTTCCAAACCGCAATATCTGGTATACTGGTGTAAAAAAATACCAGATGAATATAGCGGCGTTATTCAATAAGCTTCATTTAAAACAGCGCTTAACTCTTAACCGGGTCATCGTCGGGATAGGCTTTATCATCGCTACGGTTTTGGTTCTAGCTACTCCAGTCCAATTGCCTGATCCGGATGACTGGGCTTATTATCATGCCGTCCGGAATTTTTCTGAAGGCCACTTTACGGTAGATAATTACACTCAGTACCAGCAAGCCCAGGAAACGGCGCGGCAGGGCGGTGTGTTGCTTCAATATCTGCCGATAGGACCGAATAAATGGGCTCTGGAAAAAGCGCCGGGCGTTGTCTTTTACCTCATTCCTTTTCAAAAAATGGGCTTGCCAAGATATGGCAATGTACTGCTGGCGCTGGGTATGGTGATAGTGACTTTTATATTACTCAAGCGTCTGCGGGATGAAAGAGCCGCTATGATCGGTTCTTTGCTGATGCTTTTCACGCCGATCAGCCTGGTAATGCTCAACCGGATTTACATGGACACTTATGCTTCGCTGGCTTTTCTGGTGATGGGAGGAGGCCTGTACATCTACTATCACCTGGAGAGAGCTAACCTCACTCCGGTGAAAGGTGGTACGTTACTTTTCCTGGCTTTCTTTTTCACCGGATGGTCGGTGATGGTGCGTTATACCAACCTGCCGATAGCGGTAATACTGGCTCTGCATCTGGTCATCACAAGGTTTATCGCCTGGCGAAAAGGACGGGAAACCAGGATCAGGTCAGAGATACTCCCGCTCCTTCTGGGAATCGGGCTGCCGGTGCTGGCAATTCTGATCTATGATTATTTCGTTTTCGGCTCACCTCTAAGATACAGTTACTCCTATTCACCTTACCCTATAAAATTCGCTTTCCAGTATATAGGACAGGTGGATGCCATCGGGGAGTCCATACCGCTCCAGATACTCCGGTACAACCTGCAAGCCGCCGCAAGAAACTTACTGATTGGCTTCCCGCTCCTGATAATCGGCATACCCGGCTTTTTTGTGGGGCTATATTATAAATTCTTCAAACACAGTAAGCCGGAGGTAAAATGGTCCAGTCTGCGGTCCGAACTGCCCTGGGATATCATGTTAATCCTAATCGGCTGGTTCGTCTCCGTTTTCTTCCTGTACCTGACCTATGAATGGACGGCGGGAATCCAGAAGGGCGGGGGATTCGTTATCTTCGACCGTTTCTTACTGCCGGGACTCTTCCCCGTGAGCGTCATCTGCGCTCTGATAATCGCCAGATTCCCGCTTAAAGTGTTAATACCGGTAATGGTGATAATCGTGGCTTTCGGGGCGGCTCTTTACGCCCAATGGGCTTTGGATCTCCACATCCTGCCGGGCTGGCTGACAGAAAGGACGCTGGAAAGCAGATGGCCCGGCTACATCTTTCCCCCCTGGAGCACGCCGGAAGGAGGATTCAAATTTCCTTTCGGCCAATAATAAATACTAAGGGGCTTTTTGAAAAGAAGCTCCCTGTTTTATTTCACCAGACCTTTAGCCACTAAAAGTTCCGCCGTTAGGATAGAGCCGCCGGCGGCGCCGCGTACTGTATTGTGGTGCAGTCCGACGAAACGGTAGTCGAAGACATTGCACGGTCGGAGTCGGCCTACCGTAACCGCCATGCCATTACCGGCATCACGGTCATGGCGGGGCTGGGGGCGGTCCGGTTCATCTCTATAGATAATGGGGGGAACAGGGGCGGAGGGGAGTTTAAGCTCCTGCGGGAGGGATGAGAAATCACGCCAGGCCCGGATAACTTCTTCCATTGTAGGGTTCTTGCCGGAAAAGCGGATACTGCAACAGGCGATGTGTCCATCGGAGACGGCGACGCGGTTGCAGTGGGCGGAAATTTTAATGCCCGCGTCCGGGATAACGCGGCCGCCTTCAATCCTGCCCAAAATTTTAGCCGGCTCCACCTCTGATTTCTCTTCCTCACCAGGGATATAAGGAACGACATTATCAATCAAATCGATAGAGGCGGGGCCGGGATATCCGGCGCCGGAGACCGCCTGCAAAGTGGTGACAATCATGGCATCAATACGATATCCAGCCTTAAGCAAGGCATAAAGAGGCAGCATATAGCTCTGGATGCTGCAATTGGGCTTAACGACAAGGAGACCTTCTTTCCAACCGCGCTGCTTACGCTGCCGGGGGATAATATCCAGGTGGCTATGGTTAATCTCCGGGACCATGACCGGTACATCAGCGGTCTGGCGGTGGGCGGAGTTATTGGAGACGACGGCAAAACCCCGTCCGGCGTACTCCTCCTCTAAAGCCATAATGGCTTTCTTATCCATCTCTACCGCCGAAAAGATAATGCGGCACCTGCCAATCGCTTTAGATACATTACTGGCATCATCGACGACGATATTCTTATATTCGTCGGGGATAACCCCGGTCATATGCCAGCGACCGGCGACGGCATCGGCATATTTCTTGCCGGCGGAGTTAGGCGAAGCGGCCAGAAAGACAACATCGAACCAGGGATGATAGCTGAGCAGTCGCAGGTAATTCTGGCCGATCATACCGGTAGCGCCGATAACACCAACTTTTATCTTCTTATCCATAAAATCCTCTTAAAAATTAAGAACTGGCTACGTAGAGAATTATAGCAGAGATAAAGACCTCTAGTCATTAGTCCAGCGGCGCACTTCATCTATTGTTTTCAATTTCTCCAAACCGCAGCTATAACAGATGCCGTTATGACAGCTTATCGTCCCGCCGCACTCCGGGCATTTCCATTTTCCCTCTTCCTTTTCCAGGTACTTTTTTATCCCATTCTCTTTAATATAATTAAGATTTTCAATTTCACTCATGTGGAAATGTTCGCTATACCGTTTATTTAAACGCTCCACGCTTTCACACGGGAATATGCTGCATTCATAGCAATATTTCACCTGTTTCTTTTTCAGCAGATCACATCTTTTTGAGAATGCGCACAGCATATTCCTCCTCGGCCGGCAGCCGGCACAGTAACGCACCTTAATCCCTTGGCTCATCACATCATTTTTACCGGCGAGGTAGCTGCTGCATACACCGCAGTTCATGCCGCAGGGAGCTATCAATATCGCTGTCATTTTATTCATTATCCTATCTTAGCTAAATCAAGAGAAAAATGAAAGCGTTGAAGTCCAGTGCCTAACCAAATCTGATCTTACACTCACCCCCTGAATCCCCCTCTCAAACAGGTTTGTCTCATACATAATTTTCCTCTTGTTTGAGAGGGGGAAGAAAAGAAAAGAGGAGCTCACACCCCTCTTAGACGCCCCAGAGGAATTAGTGATTAAAGTTCTATCTCCTTGAGGTCGGGGCTGACGATCAGTTTTGGCTCGGTGACGGACTGGACATCCGCGGCAGTGAGTCCGGGGGCGACCTCTTTGAGGACCATGCCTCCGGGGGTGATTTCTATGACGGCGAGGTCAGTAAAGAGCATGTTCACTTTACTTAAAGCAGTAGCCGGATACGAAAGCTCTTTAACGACCTTATATTCGCCATCACGAGTGGTGTGCTCCATGGCGATGAACAGTTTTCTGGCACCGGCGCACAGGTCCATCGACCCGCCGATGTTACCGACGAATAAGCCCCGGGCGGGGTTGGACCATCCGGCGTAGTCGCCGCGGGCGTTTACCTGTAAAGCGCCCATGACCGCGACGTCGATATGGCCGCCGCGTATCATCCCGAAAGACTCAGCGATATCAAAATAGCAGGAGCCCGGCAGTTCCGTAACCGCCTGGCAACTGGCGTTAATCAAGTCCTGGTTAACTTCATCGCCGGTTGCCAGAGGGCCGGTCTTGAGCATACCAATCTCGGATTGAAGTATGATATCCCGCCCTTCAATCCAGTCCGAGACGAGAGTCGGGATACCGATACCGAGATTGACGTAAGTGCCGTCTTCAAGCTCGCCGGCCACCCGCAAAGCGATCAATTCCCTCGAAAGCCTTTTGAACTTCAATTTTGGAGACATGTCTTCACCTTCCTGCTAATCTATGGTTATGGCAAACTTCGGTCGCGGTACCTTAACCATACGGCGCACATATACACCGGGTGTGTGAATATCGTCGCCGTCCAGCTCCCCGGGCTCGACCAGGCTTTCGACTTCGGCGATGGTAATCCTGGCCGCGGTAGCCATAACATGATTAAAGTTACGGGCGGTCTTGGCGTACCGGAGGTTGCCCTCACGGTCGCCGACCAAAGCGTGGACGAAGGTATAGTCCGGCTTTAAAGCATATTCCAGAACGTATTCCTGGCCATCGATTATTCTCGTCTCTTTGGGCAAGCGGTTGGTTGCGATATTTGTGATGATGTTTTCTTCCACCACCGTACCGACGCCAGTAGGAGTGTAAAAAGCCGGGATGCCGGCGCCGCCAGCGCGGTATTTCTCCGCCATGGTGCCCATAGGGTAGACCTCGAACTCAATTTTACCGGCCCGGACGGCCTTCTCGAAGGGGTCCTGCATGCCTTTACTGGCGGAACGGAAGAGGCCGTAAGAATCGATGACTTTTTTCAGCTGGCCGTTTTTCACCAGCTCTCTCAGCTCGTCGGCGGCACCGAGCAGCGGGCCGCAGCCGCAGGTAAGCGTTAAATTCTTAATGCCTTTCCTGATAACGGCCTGAAGCAAATACCTCGGGACGCCAGCGGCGAAAAAACCCGGAATGGCGATCATGGCTCCATGAGGAATATCCTCCACCGCTTCATCGATGCTGGGGTAAACTTTATCCAATTACTACGTCCTCCTGAGTCTAGTCCTTCGGGCAAATATTACAACCTATTATGTCAAGTGCGGC
>CAZEUJ010000111.1:0-6671 GCA_964514525.1 uncultured Dehalococcoidaceae bacterium | reverse complement strand
AAGGAATACATCGGTATGCCCATGTTCTTAAGATAGAAGGAGATTTATAAATGCCCAAAACCAAATACGATAAATATATTACTTCCGAGGTACTCTATAAAGACCCTAAAAACCCGAACGCGAGCGTGATGAGCACGCGCCATCTGGAGGGGAAATGGGGCGGCGGTCACCTGTCTATAGATACGATATACGTTGCCCATCCCCACGTCATGATTTCTCAGCCCCATGTCCACGAGTTCCCGCAGTACCTGAGCTTCTTTTCCTCCAATCCCAGAGATGCCACCGACTTCGACGCGGAGATAGAAATTTGCCTCGGGGAGGAGCAGGAAAAGCACATAATTAAAGCGCCTTCGTCCGTATATGTCCCGGCCGGAATGCCCCACGGGCCTATCAAATTCGCTAAAATAAATAAGCCTTTGCTGTTTATCGATATCGCGGTGACGGGGACGTATTCCAGGGTAGGCAATACTCCGGATTAATAAATCAAAATGAGTCAATTGGGAAAAACGAAGAGGGGGACTTTAAGCCCCCCTCTTTTATCTAACTATTTGCCTTTACCGTCTCCGTGCGCTATCCCGGCCAGGTCCCCGATAACGTTCACCAGGCTCTGTCCGGTGGGTAGCACGACCTTGGCGTTAGTCGTTAAAGCCTTTTCGACGGCTTCCAGTTTCCGCAGCAGTTGCGCGTTGCCGATAAAGTACTTGTCGGCGGCTTCGTTCACCAGTTTGATGGCCAGCGCCTCGCCCTCGGCGCGCAGTATCTGCGCCTGCTTTTGTCCTTCGGCCATTTTTATCGCGGCGCGCCTCTCGCCGTCCGCCTTGGTCTCCGTGGCGGTGGCGAAGTCCTGCGCGGCGATTTTCTGGTTGTTGGCCACGACGACGCTGTTCATGACTTCCTGGACGGCCTGCGGGGGCTGGATTTCTTTAAGCTCCGTCCGCACGATTTCGATGCCCCAGTGCCCGGTCTCCTTGGCCAGCTGCTCGTACAGCGCCATGTTGATTTTATTGCGCTCGCTGTTGGCTTCTTTAAGGGTCATCGTGCCGATGATGTTGCGCAGGGTCGTTTTCGCCAGGGCGACGATCTGCTCGCGGTAGTTATAGACGCCGTAGACCGACCGCTTTACGTTCTCTTCTTCAGGTTTGACTTTGAAGTACACGTTGGAGTCCACCTCGGCGTTAAGGCTGTCGGCGGTGATGATTTCGCGTTTTTCCGAACTGACCATCATTTCCGTGATGTTCACCCGCACCAGCCTCTCAATACCGAACGGGATGATGAAATGCAGGCCGGGATTGGCGAAGCGGTTGTACTTGCCGAACCTCTCCACTAGGCCGCGGTCGGTGGGCCTGACCGTGCGCAGGGACATGAAAAACAGGACTACGGCGATACCCAGGATAATCCAAAGTGCTAGCATTTTTTTGTTCCTCCTTTTATTTCTTTTTACTTATTATAATATGTTTAATATGTTTTGTCAATACTATACTTAATAAATATTTTGATGATTATTACTATTAACTGTGATACTTGATGGGGAACGGGATGCAGACAGGGGCCGTCTTAGCTATGTATCAATCATGGCCGCGCTATTATTATTCGCTTCGCTCGCGGTCGTACTTCTTCAGAAGCTCTGGGAAGGCTTTTTCCAGGTAGCTATAACGACTTTGTATTTCTTTCAGCCACGCTTTTCTTTTCGCCGGGATGGCCTTCGTCAGCTCAAGCCCTCGTTCGGATAGTTTCCGGAACATTTTAATTTCCTGTTCCAGCCCATGCTTTATTATTTTCTTTATCGAATCTTCTGGCAACTTAAAATGGTCGTGGCGCGAGCCGGGTATAACGTGCCGCTCGATGAGGCCCATCTGCGTCAGCAGCCTGATGGAGGTGCTGATTGAGCCCTTGCTGGCACGCAGCACCTCGGCTAACTGGGATGGCGACTGGTAAGGAGGATCGGAGATGAGGAGCCAGCCGAAGAGCCTGCCGGCCATACGCGGCAGACCGGTCTGCTCGAAAACAACGCCGACCTCCTCGATGAAACTGCGTTCGGAATCCGAAATGTTCATTGTCTTTTCAACCCCTGTCTTTACTATGGGTTAATTATAATATATTCAAAATGTTCTGTCAATACTGAACAATGACCCCAAAAAAGACAGGGGGTCGGTTGATTTAGACCAGACCCCTGTCTCTTGTTAGAAAAACCTTTAATATCTCACGTACGTGGGGAAGACGTTCTGATACTTTTTCACGAGCTGCGCCCAGTTCTTGGGCAGCTCTACCTTTTTAGTTATCGGGGACGGCCCGCCCTGCAAAAAGCCCATCCACGAACCAAAACCGCCGAAGACAAATATTTGGACGGGGTCGGGGTCCCGGGGCGAGGGACGGAAAATCTTCGTTCCGTAGCCGGGACCGTTGACATTGCCGCGGTCGAACGGAACATCGCCTCTTAACCCGAGGTGCGTATAGTAGTCATCAGGGACACTGGCGTTCTTGACGATGTAATCCTTAACAGCCTGCTTGGTCCAGCCGGCGTTAGATAAAGTCTGGGCGTTGGTGGGAGTAAGGAGTAAAGCAAAGTGACCCTGCCGGAGGGGCAGGATACCGCCAACCACGGTAGCCAGTATGCCTTTATCATCGGTGTAGAAAGGCATCATCTGCTGGTAGGACTGCGGAAACATTAAAGAGACAGTGCTGTCCTCCTTTTTAAAGCCGCGGCTCATGTGGAAAGGCTCCCAGGGACTTTTTTCCTCGTTCTCCGCGGCGACCCAGCTGTATTTACCGGGGTTGCCGAGCACCGCCATGTCTTCGACTTGCTTGCGGACGCCGCGGATGTTCTTGGTAATCAAGCCCATGGCGCGCCCGAAAGAGGCGTTGGCGATGTCCCCCGGGTTGGTCGCGCCGTAGGTGGAGCGGAAGTTGGCGTCTTTAGCCACCGGCCCGTTGACGAGCCAGAAAGGCGAAAAGGAGCCGGTGCTGGCGGCCATCATGCCGCAGACGGGGTTGGCCACCAGGGCGTGGACGCCCGCGATGAGCAGCGGCATATGGGTCGGCAGGCAGCCGGCCATGACGGCATTGACGGCGATTCTCTCTACAGTGGCTTTGCCCAGGCGCGGCTCCAGCTTCTCAATAAGGGTATCGGCAGGCAGGTCGGTACCGGTGAGCATCTCCACCACAGATTCCTCGGTAGGCGGGATGATGGGTAGTCCGTCCGTCCAGCCGCGCTGGTAGAAAAAGCGGTTGACCTCCGCCAGGCTGCCTTTGAAAATGATACGAGGCGGGTTCTCCGGCTCGCGGCGCTTCGGCGATTTTTCTTCGGCGGTCAGAGGTTTGGTCAGGACAGCGACCACATTATCGAATACTGCCTTAATAGCGGCATCGATGGTCGCGACGGCTGTGCTCTCGGAGACTATTGTCTCCGGGACGATTCTGACCACCGGCATGCCTTTGCTGGAAGCCGCCGACATGGCGTCATTGGCAAAGTGCTCGAACACATAGGTAGCGGTGGGCTTGCCCCTCCCCTCGATGTAAATGGCATCGTACACAAGGTACTTGGTGCATCCCCCTCAGTCGCCCACCGCGGCGATGACCGCGTCCACCCCCTTCAGCCAGTCGTTAAACTCTCCTTCTCTGTCCTTCTCGAGAGATGACACCGAGAACGAGCGGGCGTAAAATGAGCTGATAGTGGTGGTGGGGAACCTCTGCTTTAAAAGCTTCTCGGTGACATCCAGGATAAGCGGGGCGGCGCGCTTACTATTGCATAAAAGCCCGATTTTCTTGCCGTCTAACTTGTCCAGCCTCGGGGAAAGCCCTTTTAACGGGATGGGATCGGCCTCCGCCCAGGGACTGAGTACTTCGTAAACT
Organism: uncultured Dehalococcoidaceae bacterium; assembly: GCA_964514525.1. Classification (GTDB taxonomy): domain Bacteria; phylum Chloroflexota; class Dehalococcoidia; order Dehalococcoidales; family RBG-16-60-22; genus JBFYTX01. Next base: position 2,822 of record CAZEUJ010000111.1, on the reverse strand, counting down.
GCGCCTGTTTTTTCCGGACTCATCGAAATTCCCTCCTTGTTGTATTCTTTGGTATGAATCAATAATAGCACATAAAGCGTTTTTTAAAGAAGTGATTGGGTTTGATGGACGGAAAAATTGACACACTCAAAAAATCATGTTAAACTCAGCGCAAATCGCCTGAAAATCAATAAATTAGAATCATGAGGGAGACTGGACAACAATATCCACACTGCCGGTTACCGATATATCGGTATGTGTTTACCTATATCACATTTAGAGATACGAATTCGGCTGACATTCAGAAGGGCATTACTCCGTTATATTATTGTGAGTTTTTTGGGCGAGTCTAAGCTATTTAAGGGAGACGCGTTATGACAGCCTATATCATTCGCCGGATATTAATCGGTCTAATGATCCTCATCTTGGTCACCATGTTGGTATTCCTGCTCGTTCGCCTGTTACCTGGGGACCCTCTGATGAGATATATGGCCAATTTCACCGGCACCGGACAACAGAATATCATGACCCCCGAACAACACGAGGCTTTATTAAAACTATACGGTTTAGACAGGCCTATACCAGTACAGTATTGGGACTGGATAACCGATGTCTTAAGGGGCGATCTAGGCGAATCATTAGGAGTCTCACAACCGATAAGTAAACTTATTGCCGATGTATTACCGAGAACGGCATATATCGGCCTTTTAATGTTTTTAATCGGTACTTTCGGAGGGATATTTGTAGGTATTTATTGTGCCTTGCGGCGTGGTTCGTGGCTAGATAACACCCTTACCACCATCGCTAATATAGGGATGACGGTGCCGGTTTTCTGGCTGGGAATCCTGTTGATTTATGTTTTTGCTTACAAGCTGGGCTGGTTCCCCATGTACGGATGGGTTGCTCCATGGGATAACTTCTGGAAAAGCTGCACTTATGTGGTATTGCCGGTCGCATCCGTAGCATTAGGAGGCATCGCCGGTATGGCACGCCTGACGCGTTCTTGCATGCTTGAGGTCATGCGGACGGACTATGTCCGTACCGCCTGGGCTAAAGGCCTCCGCGAGAGGGTAATTGTCATCAGACACCAGCTTAAAAACGCGATGATTCCGGTGGTTACCGCCCTCGGCGGCACTTTAGGCGCCATTCTGGGCGGTTCGGTATTTATCGAGACGGTGTTCAGTATTCCCGGCATGGGCAGATTGATGACCCAGGCTATTTTCGATTACGACTACCAGATAGTTCAAGCGAGCGCTCTCATATTCGGTGGTATCGTCATACTTTCCAATTTAATCGTCGATATTGCCTGGGGCTGGCTGGACCCCAGGATCAGGTACGCATGAGGAGGTCAGCATGGCGGATAACACGGTAGTTGCACCCACCCCTGACGCTATCGGCATGGCCATGGCGCCCCCACGCCACAGCGAGTGGCGGAGGTTCGCCAGGGTGTTCTTCGGGCGTAAATTATATCTCATAGGGTTTATCATCGTCGTGATTATCTTCCTCACCGCCATTTTCGCCCCTCTGTTGGCCCCTTATGACCCCATCAAGCCCGACATAATTAATAGGCTGCAAACCCCTTCCGCCGCACACTGGCTGGGTACCGACTCTCTCGGCCGGGACATGCTTAGCCGTATTATTTATGGGACGCAGGTCTCTCTGGAAATCGGTTTTGCCGCCGTTTTTTCTTCTGCCATCATCGGTATTTTGATGGGGCTAGCCGCAGCCCATTTCGGCGGCTGGGTATTCGCCGTTATCATGAGGGCGACCGATGTGTTAATGGCCCTGCCCGCTATTGTCCTGATGATGCTTATTGCCGGTATGCTGCAGGGGGGCGGCGTCTGGATTGTTATCTTTGCCCTCGGCTTCGGTGGCATTCCCGGCATGGCCCGTATGATGTGCGGCCAGGCATTAAGTGTCAAACAGAATGATTATATCCTGGCAGGCAAGGCTGTCGGTATGAGCAACTGGCGCATCATGCTAACGCAAATTTTCCCCAATGCCTTCCCTCCCTTAATCGTGGGGCTGACGATGGGCATCGGCATGGTTGTGCTGGGCGAAGCAGGTTTGAGCTTCCTCGGCATCGGTGTCCAGGCCCCTACCCCTTCCTGGGGAGGCATGGTCATGGACGGCCAGCGCTTCTTGTTGACCAATCCTCTGCTTTCCTTGCTCCCCGGTGTGGCTATTATGCTGCTCGTGTTCGGTTTCAACATGGTCGGCGATGGCATCAGGGACGCCATCGACCCGAAACTCAGAGGCGTATTATAAAAAAATACCCTGTTAAATAGAGGATGGCAGTATGACAAGCGTATTGGAGGTAGAAAACCTCAAGACCTACTTTAAAACGGAATATGGCCTCGTTAAAGCCGCCGACGGCGTTTCCTTCCACGTCGACCAGGGCGAGATTATCGGACTAGTGGGCGAAAGCGGCTGCGGCAAATCGGTGAGCATCCTTTCCGTCATGCAGTTGATACCGACCCCTCCGGGAGAGATTGTCGAAGGCAAGGTAATGTTCGATGGTAAGAATATCCTGGAGTACGAGGCTAACGGCCCCCAAATGAGGACCATCCGCGGTGCCAAAATTACGATAATATTCCAGGAGCCCATGACTTCGATGAATCCGGTGCTGACCGTTAGCCGGCAGCTGACCGAGATACTCGAGCTGCACCTGGGCATGGACCGGCAATCGTCGCGGGAAAGGGCCATCGAGCTGCTGAAAATGGTAGGCGTGCCCGATGCCGCCAGGCGTATCGACGATTACCCTCACCAGTTCAGCGGTGGTATGCGGCAGAGGGTGATGATCGCCATGGCGATTGCCTGCAACCCGATGATTATCTTCGCCG
>CAZEUJ010000110.1:0-6705 GCA_964514525.1 uncultured Dehalococcoidaceae bacterium | reverse complement strand
AGCATGTCATGCTGGTGGACCTCGCCCGCAACGACGTCGGCAGAATCAGCGAGCCCGGCACGGTACAGGTCACCCAGTTCATGGACATCGAGCGCTACTCGCACGTCATGCACCTGGTATCCCACGTCCAGGGGAAGCTCAGGCGGGGTCTAACGCAGTTCGATGCCCTGCGTGCCTGCTTCCCGGCGGGCACGGTCTCCGGCGCCCCCAAGATACGCGCCATGCAGATTATCGCCGAACTGGAACCGGACAAACGGGGACCCTACGCGGGGGCAGTCGGCTACTTCGATTTCCGCGGCAACATGGACACCGCCATTACCATCCGCACCATCATCGTTAAGGACGGCACCGCCTTCGTGCAGGCGGGGGCTGGCATCGTGGCGGACAGCGTACCCGAAAAAGAATACCAGGAGTGCCTGAATAAAGCCCAGGCGCTGCTCACCGCCATAGAACAGGCGGAGGCGGGGTGAAATGATTTTACTGATCGACAATTACGATAGCTTTACCTATAACCTCTACCAGTACATCAGCGAGCTGGGAGAAGAGGTAAACGTGGCAAGGAACGACAAGATTACACTCGATGATATCGAAAAGATGGAGCCGCAGCGCATCGTTATTTCGCCGGGGCCGGGCAGGCCGGAGGACGCCGGCATTTCTAACAAAGTAATACAAAAATTTGGCGGTCTTATCCCGATACTGGGGGTATGCCTGGGGCACCAGTGCATCGGCCAGGCCTACGGTGCGGTAGTCGACCACGCGGGAGAGATAAAGCACGGGAAAACATCGTTGATTTACCACGATGGAAAAGGCGTCTTCAAAGGAATCTCCTCTCCGTTCCCGGCGGTCCGCTATCATTCGCTGGCGATTCAACGCTACAGCCTGCCGGACTGCCTGGAGTTGAGCGCCTGGACGGACAACGATATCATCATGGGGGTACGGCACCGCAAGTACCCGGTAGAGGGTGTACAGTTCCACCCGGAGTCGATTTTAACGAACGCAGGGATGGAGATACTGAAAAACTTCTTAGAATTTTAATAGAAGGAAGTTGAATGATTAAAGAAGCCATTGCCACACTCATGGAACGCAAATCCCTGACCTTTGAGGAAGCCTACTTCGTCATGGGGGAGATAATGGGTGGGGAGGCGACGCCCGCACAGATAGCGGCTTTCCTCACCGCCATGCGCATGAAAGGCGAAACCGCCGACGAGATAGCCGGGATGGCCAGCGTCATGCGGGCTAAAGCAACACTGGTAAAAATATCGGGCCCTGCCATCGACATCGTGGGGACGGGGGGAGACGGGGCGGGTACTTTCAATATCTCCACAGCGGCGGCGTTCGTGGCGGCCGGGGCGGGGCTAAAAGTGGCCAAGCACGGCAACCGCGCCGCCTCCAGCCAGTGCGGCAGCGCCGACATCCTCGAAGCGCTGGGGGTCAAGATAGACCTCGGGCCGAGACAAGTCGCCGAGTGCATCGAAAAGGTGGGCATCGGCTTTATGTTCGCCCCCGTTTACCATCCAGCCATGAAATACGCCGCGCCGGTCCGCCGGGAAATGGGTGTACGCACGGTATTTAATATCCTCGGACCGCTGACCAATCCGGCGCAGGTCGAACACATACTGCTCGGGGTGCCGAGCCAGGAACTCGGCAATAAGATAGCCGCCGTCCTGTACCGACTCGGCATAAAACACGCGCTGGTGGTGCACGGAAAGGACGGCCTCGACGAAATTTCGATAAGCGGGAAGTCGATAGTGTGGGATGTCACCAGGGAGAAAATATCACCTCCTTATGAGGTCTCCCCGAAGAGTTTTGGACTCGATAAAGCGGATATCGGCAAGATAAAGGGCGGCACACCGAAGGAAAACGCCGAAGAACTGCGAAATATACTGGACAGAAAAAAGGGCGCCCTGCGCGATATCACGGTAATGAACACCGCGGCGGCATTAATCGCGGGAAACGTCACCACCGATATGAAAGAGGCGGCACGCTTAGCTGAGGAAGCCATCGACAGCAGTAAAGCTAAAAAAATACTCTACGACCTGGTGGAACTAAGCTGGAGTCTGGTAAAAGATGCCAAAGACCATACTGGATAAAATCCTGGCGACGAAGAAGCGGGAAGTCGAGCGACACAAGCGGGCCGTGAAGCTCTCCTGCCTGCTGGAGTGCATCGCGCGCCGTAAGGCGCCGCTCGTCTTTGCCGAAGCCCTAAAGGGCGAAGGGATAAAACTGATCGCCGAGGTGAAGAAAGCTTCCCCTTCCAGGGGTATTTTGCGTCCGTATTTCGACCCCATGGCGCTGGCGAAAACCTACGCGGAGAACGGCGCCGCGGCTATCTCGGTGATGACGGACGCCGAATACTTCCAAGGCAGCCCCGAACACCTGGCAGCCATCAGGCAAATGGTGAGCCTGCCCCTGCTGCGCAAGGACTTTATCTACGATGAATACCAGATTTACGAGACCGCCGCCTACGGCGCCGACGCTATATTATTGATAGTAGCCATCCTGGAGCAAAAACAGCTTGAAAAAATGCTAACGATAAGTCGCAGCCTGGGGCTGGGATGCCTGGTGGAGGTACATAATGAGGACGAGCTAGCCGTAGCGCTGGACGGCGGGGCGGAAATTATCGGCATCAACAACCGGAACCTGAACACCTTTGAGGTCGATATCAATACCACCCAACGACTGCGCCCGCTCATACCCGAAGATAAAATCGTGGTCAGCGAGAGCGGCATCAACAAACGCGAAGATATCAAAAAGCTCAAAGCCTGGGGGGTAAACGCCGTGCTGATAGGCGAGGCGCTGCTTACCGCCAAAAATATCCCGAGTAAAATAAAGGAACTGATGTCATGACGCGAATCAAGATTTGCGGCATCAAGACCGAAGAGCATGCCATCGTCGCGGCCAAAAACGGCGCCGACTTCATCGGGATGGTGTTCGCGCCAAGCCCCCGGCAGATTACGCCGGACATCGCCGCTAAAATCACGGCAGCCTTAAAAAAACGCAAGGCAAAGACTGAAGTAGTCGGCGTCTTCGTGAATGTACATGCCGGCACGGTCAACAAGATAGCCGAGATGTGCGGACTTAACCGGGTACAGCTCAGCGGCGACGAGCCCTGGGAATACTGCCGCGAAATCGAGCGGCCGATTATCAAGGTAATGCGAGTCAGTCGAAACAATCCGCCGGAACAAAGCTTAAAGGACATCGAATACGGCATGAGGATACTGCAGGGACAAAAAATTGTTATCCTGCTCGATAGCAACGCCCCGGAAAAATACGGCGGCACGGGCCACAGCTTCGAGTGGGAATTAGCCAGGCCGATAGCCGAACGAGTACCGGTCATCATCGCCGGCGGGCTGACACCAGATAACGTATCCCAGGCAATTAAGAGAGTTTTACCTTGGGGAGTTGACGTATCCACCGGAGTTGAAACCGGGGGGATAAAAGACATGGGAAAAATTAAAAAATTCATCAAAGCGGTGAGGCAAGCAGATGCCCGGGCCTGACGCACGCGGGTATTACGGGCAGTACGGCGGCAAGTTCGTACCGGAAACGCTCATGCCGGCGCTGGACGAGCTGGAAAAAGCCTACGCGGAAGCTATGGCCGATGCCGAATTCCAGGCAGAGTTCGACAAGCTCTGCCGGGACTACATCGGGAGGCCGACACCGCTCTATTACGCCCGTAGGCTATCGGAAAAGGCAGGGGGGGCGACCATCCTGCTCAAACGGGAAGACCTCGCCCATACCGGCGCGCACAAGATAAATAACGCCCTTGGTCAGGGGCTGCTGGCCAGGCGTATGTGCAAGACACGCATCATCGCGGAGACCGGTGCCGGCCAGCACGGCGTCGCCGTAGCCAGCGTGTGCGCCATGCTGGGACTCGACTGCATCGTTTACATGGGGTCGGAAGACATACGGCGCCAAGCGCCCAACGTCAACCGTATAAAATTGATGGGTGCGGAAGTGCGCCCGGTGACATCGGGGAGCCGGACGCTGAAAGACGCCATCAACGAAGCCATCCGTGACTGGGTCAGCAACGTGCGCACTACCCATTACCTGCTCGGCTCGGTGGTGGGACCCCACCCCTATCCCATGATAGTACGCGATTTCCAGGCAATCATCGGCCGGGAAACCCGCGAGCAGGTATTAAAAGACTATAATCGGCTACCGGATTACCTGGTGGCCTGCGTGGGCGGGGGCAGCAACAGCATCGGCCTTTTCCATCCGTTTTACGACGATAAAGACGTTAAGTTTATCGGGGTGGAGGCGGGGGGAAAAGGGCTGAATACCAAAGAGCATTCGGCCACCCTGGCTAAAGGGAGGGCCGGCGTGCTGCACGGAACCATGTCTTATATCCTGGAGGACGAATACGGACAGATAACAGAGACGCACAGCATCGCACCGGGGCTTGATTATCCGGGGGTGGGGCCGGAACACAGCTTTTATAAAGACAGCGGGCGGGCCATCTACGCCGCCGTAACCGATAAGCAGGCTTTGGACGGATTCAAGCTGCTCAGCGAGACCGAGGGCATTATCCCGGCGCTGGAGCCTTCCCACGCTATCTACTACGCGGCGAAAATGGCGCCGATTTTCTCCAAAGATAAATTGATTGTCGTTAACCTGTCGGGGCGGGGGGACAAAGACCTGGAAATCGTCACGAAAGCATTGGACATGGACAAATGAGCCAGATAACAGCGGTATTCAAAGGGGGGCATAAAGCGCTGATAGCCTATATCACGGCAGGCTATCCCGACATCAAAAAGACGCCGGAGATAGCCCAGGCGCTGGCGGAAAACGGCAGCGACATTATCGAGTTGGGCATACCTTTTTCCGACCCTCTGGCGGACGGGGCTACCATCCAGAAAGCCAGCTACCAGGCATTACAAAAAGGCACTACCCCAGACATATGTCTCGAAGCCGCCGCCGAGATCAAACGTAAGATTAAAACACCCCTCGTTTTCATGACCTACTACAATCCGGTGCTCAACTATGGCGCGGAGGCATTCTGCCAGAGTTGCAGGAAGGCCGGTATAAATGGTTTAATAATCCCTGATTTACCGCCCGAAGAGGGACGAGAAATCGAAGATATAACCAAAAAGCACGAACTCGACATGATATACATGCTGGCGCCCACCAGTACCGAAGAGAGAATCCGGGAGGTGGGGAAAAGGTCGCAGGGATTTATCTACCTGGTCTCCCTGACCGGTGTCACCGGAGCCAGGGAGGCATTACCGCCGGAACTGGAAAGCTTCGTGAAAAGGGTGAGGCAAAAGGCGCAACAACCGTTATGCGTGGGCTTCGGGATATCCAGCGCCGAGCAGGCGCAAAGAGTCGCTGCCATAGCCGACGGCGTCATCGTGGGGAGTCGGCTCATACAGCTTATTGAAGAAGACGCGACACTGGATTCACTTAAAAGGTTCGCCGCCAATCTACGGCGGTCGCTTGATACAGGTTAAAGATAGAAGGAGGTGAAATAACTGGGAAAATTCGTCATAATATTAATACCCGAATAAATTAATCAAAACAAGGAGGTAAAATGGACAGAGCAAAGTATATCCTTAACGAAAAGGAAATGCCGACCCGATGGTACAATATCCAGGCGGACCTGCCGGTACCTCTGCCCCCGCCCCTACACCCGGGAACCAAACAACCGCTGGGGCCGGCCGACCTGGCGCCCCTGTTCCCGATGGAACTCATCAAGCAGGAGGTCAGCCAGGAACGCTATATCGATATTCCGGAAGAGGTGCAGAAGGTCTATTATCTGTGGAGACCGACGATACTGCACCGGGCGTACCGTCTAGAAAAGTACCTGGATACCCCGGCCAAGATTTACTATAAATACGAAGGGACCAGTCCGCCGGGGAGTCACAAGCCCAACACGGCCGTCGCCCAGGCGTACTACAACAAAAAGGAAGGGGTGAAGCGCATCGCCACCGAGACGGGAGCCGGCCAGTGGGGAAGCTCCCTGGCCTTCGCCTGCAAGCTGTTCGACCTCGAATGCAAGGTCTACATGGTCAGGGTGAGTTATAACCAGAAGCCCTACCGGCGCATCATGATGGAGACTTGGGGCGCGAAGTGCGTGCCCAGCCCGAGTCCCGACACCAAAGCCGGACGCGATATGCTGGCCAAAGACCCGGACTGCCCCGGCAGCCTCGGACTGGCTATCAGCGAAGCCGTCGAGGACGCTGTCGGGCGCGAGGATACCAAATACTCTCTGGGCAGCGTGCTCAACCATGTGCTGATGCACCAGACCATTGTCGGCCAGGAATCCATGAAGCAGATGGAGATGGCCGGCCATTATCCCGATATCATCATCGGCTGCGTGGGCGGCGGCTCCAATTTCGCCGGTATGTTCCTGCCTTTCGTCAAGGACAAAATCGTCGGCAAGAAAAAAGACCTGCGTATCATTTGCGTCGAGCCGGAAAGCTGCCCGACGCTGACCAAGGGTCTGTACGCGTATGACTACGGCGACGTGGCCGGGCTGGCCCCCATCGTCAAGATGTTCACGCTGGGACACACCTTTATGCCCCCGCCCGTCCACGCCGGCGGTCTGCGCTATCACGGCATGGCCCCGATTGTCTGCCATCTTCACAAGCTGGGCTTTGTCGATGCCCGAGCAGTGCCGCAGCTGGCGACCTTCGAAGCCGGCGTTACCTTCGCCCGCACCGAGGGCATCATCAGCGCGCCGGAGACCAACCATGCCATCAGAGT
>CAZEUJ010000109.1:0-6872 GCA_964514525.1 uncultured Dehalococcoidaceae bacterium | reverse complement strand
CTTCTAAGCAGCGGGTCGAGCGTTCGAATCGCTCCAGGGACGCCATTTTAAGTTCGGTCTCAGGAGTTACTTCAAGGCTATCTAAAAAGTCTGGCAGGGCATCAGAGATGCCCTGCCAGGTTACAATTAATCTTATCGTGTCCGGTAGAGAATTATTCGTAAGATCTCAGTCTGGGGTAAGTGTCTCTATAACCAAACGATGAACCTATCATGTCGTGCCCGTTATGACGCCCCTCGAGAATATCTATTGCTTCTTCTCGGTAAGCATTCATCAGGTAAGGAATATTAGTGACACTGGCACATTCCTCGGTTAAGGACATGATGTCCTTACGACTGATAACCGGTACGCTGAAACACCGTGCGCCCGCCATGATTTGCTGGAGTCCTACCCTTATCTTTTCGGCGTAGCTATAGACGCCCAACGCACCGAGCGGGAGCTTCTTCATCTCATCGGGTCCGACCAAATCCTTGACCTCTTCATAGCACACGAAGATTTCTTCCGGTGTCGTGCCGAACTGGCTGACCGTATTGGGTAGTTTGCCATCTTTAATCCACTGGGCGATGTTCTTACCGACCATGCCCGGAATCATTAAAGCCCGCCCCATGCAGACAGCCTTGACGAAGGGCGCGCCTAAAGCCAGCGCCTTGAAAACTCCGTCCTCACTGCTAAAGCCGCCGCCGAAGGCGATGTCCGGCACGCGCTCGCCGCGGTCAGCTAGCCGCTTGCAGAACTGATAAGCCGCAGCGTGTAGGTAGAGACTGGGCATACCCCATTCCTCCATCATGCGCCAGGGACTCATTCCGGTGCCGCCGCCAGCGCCGTCGATGGTTAGCAGGTCGATTTGCGCCTTCGAGCCCCACTTGATCGCCATCGCCAGCTCGCGAAGACCGTAGGCGCCCGTCTTTAGAGTTATGCGGCGGAAGCCCAGATTGCGGAGTCGTTCGATTTCCGCGTAAAATCCGTCTTCATCGATAAAGCCTAGCCGGCTGTGCCTTTCAAACTCTTTGAGTGAGCCGTCTTCATAGGCAGCCCGGCTGAGCGGGTGGGAAGGGTCGGGGGTGACGATATAGCCGCGCTTTTGCAACTCCAAAGCTCGTTCCAGACTATCGACTTTTATTTCGCCGCCGATACACTTAGCGCCCTGCCCCCATTTCAGTTCGATGGTGTCCAGGCCATGCTTGCGACTAACGTATTCGGCCACGCCCAGCCGTGTGTCTTCGACGTTCATTTGCACCAGTATTTCGCCGTAGCCTTTGTGATAGTGTTTGTAAATCTCGATACGGCGGTCCATGTCCGGCGATGAGGTAATTTTTCCGTGTTTATCCAGTTCCAGCTGTGGGTCGATGCCGCAGACGTTTTCCCCGCAGACAAGGGTTACGCCGCTTAAAGCCGCGCCTACGGCGAAATGCTCCCAGTTCTTACGGGCGATTTCCGTCGAGCCGAGCGCGCCGGTGAAGATGGGCACCTTCATTTTGACTTTCTGGTCCCAGCCGTATTCCGTCTCGGTATTGACCGCCGGGAAGATGGCTGAATCCGAGTCCGCCTTTACGCCTTCCGGCAGTCCTTTAGCGCCCAGGGCATAACCCTGGATATTGAGATGCGAGTAATCGATGGGATAGTCTTTGTCCCCTCCGGCGGTGATATCCCCGAAAGGTCCGGGGTAAATCAGCTCACGACTGCGAAAGGTGGCTTTAAACACCTCGCAGTTTCCGGTGCACCCGTCGATACAACGGGAGCAAATCCCGCTGGAAGGTGCGACATTTCGGGAACGATTAGCGGTTCTGGTAGCGTCATCTGAATTTGGTCTCTGTAGGTTCATTGTTCCTTTCTCCTTTTTTATTTTTTATTCGTCATGCTTCTTTTTCGACGAAGCAGACGGCATTGCGAGTTTGTAAGTCGGCGACGACTTTTGCCATAGCGCCACCGGTTGTCTGCGGCACATTTATGATATGGATAATGTCCTTATATTCTTTTAGCTCCGGCAGCAGTTCTGTAAGGCTGTTAGGCGAATCTTCGAAAAATCTGTTATTAAAATCGACTCCGGCTTCATCAGGATACACAGGCAGATAAAGTATGTTGGATTCGACCAGGTCCTGGAAAAAGTGCGTCCCGTAAGACACTTCCGGGGTATGGCCGGCTTTTTCAAAGGCAACCTCTACCAGAATTGCGGTGCCGTCAATATCAGCGTAGCCCACGTTGACGCCGAGCTCGATATTATTGCTCCCCCACCGCCCCGGACCCATCATCATTACTTTTCTTTCTTTATCGCGCAAGTGATTATTTAATTGACCAATGACCCTACCCAGACTTCTCTTCATGTCTATCGTGGCTTCAGCATATTTTCTGGGGTCAACGTAGATGATATAGCCGATATCGTTGACCACGCCGGCGTTAATCGCCCGATTAGAACGGAAGAGTATCTGCTCTTTGGGCAACCCGGCCGGCAGGACAGCCTGTTTGCCGGCCAGCGTTGGCACGCGCAGGGTGCGGCACTGCAGCAGGTTGACCTTCACATTATTCTCGTCATCGATATAAGCGGTGAACTCTATGTCAACCGGCTGTCCCCAGGCTTTTTCCAGCTTCATTAAAATTTCCCCGATGATATTGACCAGCGCCGTCCGGTTTATCAGGTTATTGAATGTCAGGACGAGGTTCTTTTTCGAACCATCCGCTGGAGTGATAAACCAGTCACGCGGGTAGCCTTCAGCCATCTCGGATACCAGCATGTGTAAAACGGGGTAGTTGTTGCCTTGAATCACATCAGCGAAACGCCTGGTTTGCAGAGCGTTTTCTTCGAGGTTGAGGAGGTCTACCAAACGCTGGGAATACTTGGCGATTTCCGTGCCGATTTCCGGCCGGAGCGATGGATGGCTGACAGCTATCATCCTGATGTAATCCCCGCCGACTCGGTTCACGGCGCGGGTGCCCAGTCCGAAGACCAACCGTATCATGCCCTTAGAAGAGTCGATGCGGTCTGTCCAGGCATAAAGGTTCCGGGAAAAAGCCACCCCGGCTAGACTTGGAAAGAAGTATTGTTTATACGGCGTTCCAGAAACACGCTGTACCAGTATCGCCATCTGCTCATCGCCTTCACCCAGGCCGCGGCGGTGACGGTAAGCTAAAGCATCGGGATTCAGGGCGCTGGCGTACACCAGCTTAATGGCTCGCAACACATCCTCCAGGCGTTTTTCCGGGCTCCCCTGATTGGCGCAGAATTCGCTGCGGTACTTGCCGGCGAAAGCATCGGAGAAGCCATCTTCCAGCAGGCTGGACGAGCGTACGATAATGGGCGCCTGTCCATAATAATCAATCATGCCGCGGAACTGCTCCATCGTTTCTTCTGGGAATTTGCCCGCGAGGAACCTCTGCTCCAGCCCGGCGAACTCTTCCCGGGAGAGCCTGCCGGTCTTTGTCAGCTCCAGTCTGGTGCTGAAGAGGTCATTATTCACCAGGAAGGTGAAGAACACGTCGGCCCCGATATAGAAGGAGTCGTGCTCTTCGAGCACCTGTGAAAAATCGGTCGGCCCCTTTTCCGCTAGTAAGACACTCCTGGCCAGCAGCATACCGGCGGCTTTACCCCCGATTCTCCCCGAACCGATAAGGCGGTCGCGTACTTGAAGCAGGTCACTGAGGGTCAGGTAATGATCGGATAACTGTACCAGCTTCTTATGATTGCCGATCATCATGCGGGACAGCGCTTCCTTAAGCTCGATGGTTTCTTGCGTTAACATCGGCAAATTATTATCTGGCCCCCGGTTTTGCAGCAGCTTACGATAGACGGTATCCCAGGGGGCGATAGATTCGTCGCCGGTACTTAGGGGTCTTTTAACCGCGGTCGCCAATATCTGAGCGGCATCGCCGCTGCGGGAAATCGGCTCCCAGCCATTAGGGGTAATGCGGTGCGGTAAAAACATCTGTTGAGAGTAACGTTCCCAGACTTTCAGCGGCTGGATGTAGGTATTTCCACCGACATGGTAAATATCTATCAATATCTGAGTTGTCTCACGTATGCGGGATATGGCGCTGTGCCCGTGCTGACCGCGCCTTAGCGCAAAATATGCCAACGCTCCTATTTGGAAAAGATATGGACAGGTTACCTGGAAGAAATTTGCCAGGAGTTCGTCGGTAGCCCATTCGTCTACAAGGTCGGAAAGGTTGTCAAAGATATAACAGACCTTTCCTCCACGTTCCTCAATTATCCGGTGCACTTCACCGGTAAAATAGTCGAATCCGGGACCGGGATCAATTTTTATAATAGTCAGCCCGGGTCTCGGCTTTAGAATCGGTGAATGGGCGGCAAAGCTTAAGTAAACGCAATCAAAACCGTAGCTGATGGCTTGTTCAGCAAACGCCTGGGCGAAGTATGGGTAGTCTTCAAGTCGGTCAACCTGCCAGACAACATTATCGCCCCGGCGCAGGCCTTGCAGGAGATCATCCAGCGGTGGCAGCCCGGTCTGGATTTTTTCGTTAACTACGCTTTGAGTTTCCATGAGTCCCTATTTTCTCTATATAAATTAATAGGAATACGGCAACCGTCTACCGTATAATAACATAAACTTTTTCATTTGTCAACACCAGGATAAAAATTATTCTAAAAATGGATTGCCTGATTCTGCACGCGGTAGAGAAATAGTCCCGGTCTAGGTAATGTGATTCATTCGGGGGATTGTATGAAAATATGGCTCTGATAATTTTCCGCTTAAGGGACGCTAAAAAACACAAATAGATCTAGAAATGATAGGGAACCGTCCCCAGATAGGAACGGTTCCCTATTTTTAAAAAAGTTACACCGATAATTGTGAGTTTTTATAGTCTCGCGGACTGCCCGCCGTCCTCGATGAAAACCTGCCCTGTTATATAGCTTGAGGCATTTGAGGCTAACAGTACCGCCAGTCCTTTTAACTCGCTGGCTTCCGCGATACGCCCCATGGGGATTTCCTCACGGCAGTATTGTTCTATCATCTTGTCCATTTCCGCCGCTGGAGGTCTGGGTCCGGGATTGTTGTGGCCGAGTTCCGATTTATGCATCCCGGGGGCGATGCAGTTGACGCGGATGTTATCTTTAGCATATTCCATGGCGGCAATATTGGTAAGGAGGATGACCCCTGCCTTGGCAGCGCCGTAGGCGGCGGGTCCAACCTCCGGAACCTCGGCACGGAGGCCCGCGATGGAGGAGATATTGATGATAGAGCCGCTTTTATTCTTCACCATGGCCGCCAGGACATATTTCAGCGACAGGAACGCACCCCTTAAATTGGTTTCGATGACGATGTCCCATTCTTCGGTGGGCGTTTCGTGGATACGGCGTGGCGGCCTGGCGATGCCAGCATTATTGAAAAAGATATCGATTTTACCCAGCTGTTTGACTGTCTCCGCCACCATTTTCTTGACTTCGGCTTCCCGGGTGACATCGGCTTTAATGGCTATGGCGCGGTGCTTGTATTTCCCCAGTATTTTTACCGTTTCTGCCAGTTTAGCCTCGTCGCGCCCGATGCAGGCAACATCGGCGCCGTATTCCGCCATCGCCTCGGCGAAAGCTCGCCCCAATCCGCGGCTGGCGCCGGTAATCAGGGCTACCTTTCCTGAGAGGTCGAATATTCCCCTGTCAACCATTTTTCTCCTCCGTTAACATTATTTCCTGACTTATTCTATCACTTTCCCGAATCGAGAGAAATTCTCTTAGGTCAGGACTGGCGGCGCAGCTCTGGCTTTAATTGAGTGATGAGCATGGCCGCCAGGATGCAGACAATGCCGAAGATAATACGCGCGGTAACCTTTTCGCCGCCAATCGCTATAGAAAATATGCCGGCGAAAACCGGTTCCATCGTCAGCACCACGGCGATGAAAGTCGGTGATACCAGCGACTGCGCCCAGGTCTGCACGAAGAAAGCCGCCGCGGTAGCCAGGACAGCGGTAATAGCTATCGTTCTCCATGTTTCTGCATCGGGGGGCATCATTATTCCGCCCGGCGCGGCGGCGATTAAAGAGATAACAGCCACGGTGGTGATTTGAATCAGGGCCAGCCCATAGGTATCATGCTCTGCCGACCATTTCCCCAGTCCGATGATGTGGAAAGCGACAAAAACGGCGCAGGCCAGCGTCAGTAACTCTCCTCTGCCGAAGGCCCAGCCGTGCAGACTGAGCAGCGCCAGGCCGGCGCAGGCCAGCCCCACCGCCGCCCAGGTGCGTGCGCGGGGCTTCTGATGCAGGAGCAGCCAGGCGACTATCGGCGTGAAGACGACGGACATGCCGGTAATAAACCCGGAGATAGTCGGCGTGGTATCAATTAGCCCCTGGGTCTGGGTGATGTACGCCATCCCGATAAGGATGCCTAAAACGATGCCCCGCCACCATCCGCGCCGCGACATGTGGCGCAGGCAGGTCGGGCGCAGGATGAACATGACGATAGCGGCCAGGGTAAACCGCACCGCCAGGAAATCCATGACCGGCATGACCTGGATGGCATCTTTAACGATAAGAAAGGTCCAGCCCCAGATTGCCGTCACGCCTACCAGCGCTGTGAGAGCCAGGCGGGGTGAATGCTTCCAGTTACGCAATATCCGCATAAATATTTCTAGCTTTGATTAAGGTGAAAACTGGCCGAACGTTACGCTTATATCTGCAGTACTTTGCTGAGGAAGAGCCTAGTGCGTTCCTGGGTGGGAGACGTAAAAAGCCTGTCCGGCGGGCCTTCCTCTACAATCTGGCCTTCGTCCATGAAGATACAGCGACTGGCCGCGGCGCGGGCAAAGCCCATCTCATGGGAGACCACCAGCATCGTCATCCCCTCTTTAGCCAGGGCTAACATTACATCCAGCACTTCCTTGATCATCTCCGGGTCCAGGGCGCTGGTCGGCTCGTCAAAGAGCAT
>CAZEUJ010000108.1:0-6926 GCA_964514525.1 uncultured Dehalococcoidaceae bacterium | reverse complement strand
GCGGGGCGACATAAAAAACCTGAATATCCGGCGGGAATTGAACCTGATGGTTTTCTCTCATTAATAGTAGCCCGATTTCATTCTCTTTTAAAGTTTCATCGATTTTCCGGGCGATGTATTCGTTCCTCTTTTTCCCGGCCTCAATATAAAAATCATACACCTTTGTTACCACTCCAGGGTTTTGCAAACCGATAATCAAGCAACGGCTCCAGTCCATGAACTCCGTCAGTATATCGTTATCCTCAACCGCTTCCAGCTGTGCCTGCTTCTCGAGGCAAGCCTGAACGATTTTATGGCTTTTTTCGCTCAACTCAGCAATAGCTTTCAAACCGTCGTCGCTGGAAGTGGCAATCAGTTCATGATATATCCGGTTGACTCCGCCGAGTTTCAAAGCCAGTTCCGCTACCTGTTTTTCGACCTGTTCCCAGTATTTATGGAACTTAACGAGATAGTCTTCCGGCAGGTCTTTGCCGCCGTAAATCAGCGGCACAAAATACAATTTCCTGCCCTTTTTAAAACTATCCACCGGGGGTTTTTCTATCTTGCCCAGTTCCTCAGACATAAAGCCTTCTCCAGATATGAATGTTGTTGGTGCTGCCTAACGTAATTCTCTGGCACAATCCTCGCACACCACGAGCAACGGGATAAACCTGGTGACCGTCCTCATTTCCTCCAGAGGTTTACGCTTTTCACAACGGCGGCAGAGGAAGGTGATTTCTGGGGATGCCGGTTTCTTCGATTTCTCGGCGGCTTTGGTTGTCTTTCCAGCCATAGACACTCCTCTAATGAAAATCTTTATCGTTGTTTTGATAGTGGCACGGTCTGTGAAGGAGTTATGACGCAGTTGGTGATATCCTGCTCATCACCGATAACGGTATCACTACTGATAATGCATCGGTCCACCCTGGCTTTCGCCCCGACGCGCACATTGTCCCACAACACCGCATTTTCAATACTGGCGCCGTCCGCCAGCCGGCAATTCTGACCGATGGACACCCGTCCCTTAAGGCATACGTCCTTGCCTATCCGGCAGCCGCGGTCGATGATAGCCGGCGCTGTTATTACAGCCGAAGGGTGAATAATTACATCCGGACCAAGACGTATACCGTCGCGACCGGAGACTGCAACCAGCGGGTCGCTTACTTTCGAAAGCAGGAAGTCCATATTCAGAGAGAAATATTGTTCCAGGGTCCCCATGTCCAGCCAGTAGCCGCGGTAGGGATAACCGAATACGGGTTCGCCCGCGTCCAGGAGGCGGGGGAAAAGCCCTCTTTCGAACATGTAATGCTGGTTCGCCGGGATGTAATTCAGGACCTCCGGTTCCAGGATATAGGTGCCGGCGTTTATCCAGTTGGTGGTGGCGGTGCCGGGGGGAGGTTTTTCAATGAAACGTTGCACCCGGGAACCGCTATCCGTTTCTACCACGCCGAAGGCGCTGGGGTTGTCCACCCAGGTAAGCGCAATGGTCGCCCTGGCTTTTTTCTTAACATGGAAGGAATGCATTTCAGCTAGGTCCATTTCTGTAAAGACATCCCCGTTTAAAACGATAAAGCTGCTGTCCAGTTGGTCTCCGGCGTTCTTGACGGCACCGGCGGTACCCAGGGGGTCTTTTTCCAGGCAGTAGGTCAGGCGCACGCCGAAATCGCGGCCGTCGCCGAAATGATTGCGGATGGCATCAGGAAGGTAACTCAACGTCAGGATTATGTCTTCGACGCCGAACTGCTTGAGATAGGCGATCATGTGTTCCATGACCGGCCGGTTCAGTACCGGCACCAGGGACTTGGGCACGCTAAAGGTAAGCGGCTGTAGGCGCGTGCCCGGGCCGCCCACCAGAATAACCGCTTTAAGTTTACGCAGACTTTGGGTTTTTTTAACTGCCATGACTTTTCGGAACTTCCCTATAATTACTTTAAACGGCCAAAGGTAAAAAAGTCAACCTTAAAGGCGATAAGATAACGATTACTGCTTTAGCGATAGTTGCGGAAAATTAACAATTTATAGTAAAATCATATAGTAATTAGCCCCTGTAGCTCAGGTGGATAGAGCACTGGCCTCCGAAGCCGGTTGCGAGCGTTCGAGTCGCTCCAGGGGCGTTTTTCGTATTATGGAGTCATAGATGGCCAAAGAGAAAAGCCTTACGGAAATCAGGTGGCACGGGCGCGGCGGCCAGGGGGCGGTAACGACGGCGGAGCTCCTGGCGCAGGCGGCCATCAGCGAGGGCAAGTACGCCCAGGCTTTCCCGAGCTTCGGGCCGGAGCGGCGGGGAGCGCCGGTGCAGGCCTTCAACCGCGTCGACAGCCGGGAGCCGATAAAAATAAGGGCGGACATTAACCAGCCTGACGTCGTCGTCGTGCTTGACCCGAGCCTGCTGGGCAAGGTCAACGTCACATCCGGACTTAAAGACGGCGGCTGGGTCATCGTCAATACGAGGAAAACGGCGGGACAGATAAAAAGCGAGTTCGGGATAAAATACCCGGTGGCTACTGTCAATGCGACCAGGATAGCCCGCGAGGTGCTGGGCGTTCCCATCGTCAATACCACGATGCTCGGGGCGGTGGTGAAAATGACCGGGGTCATCGATAAGAAGTCGACTTATGTACCGCTGAGCAAGCGTTTCGGCAGGCTGGGAGAACGCAACATCAAAGCCATGGAAACAGCCTACGAACAAGTAGCAACCGAGGAGCAATAAATGGCGAAATCCGAAAACGAACTGACCTGGAAAGACCTGGAGATAGGCTCGATTGTAGTTGCGCCGGGCAGCGCCCGGTCGTACGAGAGCGGCACCTGGCGCTCACAGAGACCGACCTACGACTTCAAGAAGTGCATCAAGTGCGGCCTGTGCGCCCTCAACTGCCCGGAAGGCTGTATCAATCCCAACAAGGACGGCTACTTCGAGGCCGACCTTTATTACTGCAAGGGATGCGGAGTCTGCCCGCGCGAATGCCCGACCCGCGTCATCAAGATGGTAGAGGAGGTGGAGTAATGGCAACCCGAGTCGGCATTGAAGTTTCCATCGGCCTGGCGGATGCGGTTAAACTGGCCAATCCCGACGTCATCGCCGCGTACCCGATTACTCCCCAGACCCACATCGTCGAACACCTGGCCGAGCTGGTAGCTAACGGCGAGCTGGACGCCGAGTACATACCGGTGGAATCGGAGCACTCCGCCATGAGCGCCTGCCTCGGCTCGGCGGCCGCCGGGGCGCGTACCTTTACCGCCACTTCTTCCCAGGGGCTGGCGCTAATGAACGAGGTGGTTTATGTCGCTTCGCCCATGCGCCTGCCCATCGTTATGGCGGTGGCGAACCGCGCCTTGTCCGCGCCCCTGAGCATCTGGCCCGACCACTCCGATTTGATGTCCGTCCGGGATGTGGGCTGGATACAGATTATTACCGAAAACGGCCAGGAGGCCGTCGATAATACCATTATCGCTTTCCGCATTGCCGAGGACCGGCGCGTGCTTTTACCCGTGATGGTCCACCTGGACGGCTTTACTCTAACGCATGTGGTCGAGCCGATTGTCCTACCGGAACAGGAAGAAGTAAATAAATTCCTGCCCAAGAACCGGTTCCCGCTACCCCTCAACCCGGATAGACCGGTTGCCATGGGTGAGTTCGCCCCGCCGTTTATCTTCACCGAAGCCAAGTGGGCGCAGGAAGTCAATATCAGGAATTCAAAAAAAGTAATCCTGGAAACCTGGAACGAATTTTATAAAGCCTTCGGTCGGCAGTACTTGCCCGTCGAGAAATATCACACTGACGGCGCTAAAGTTCTACTCATGACCATGGGAAGCAGCGGCGAGACGGCGTCCGTGGCCATCGACGAGCTGCGGGATGAGGGGATGGAGGTGGGGCAGATAAGGCTGCGCCTCTGGCGGCCCTTCCCTTTCGAAGAGCTGCGGGAGGCGGTGAAAGACGCCGATGTCCTTATCGTCATGGACCGGGCTATTTCCTTCGGCGGACCGGGCGGGCCGTTGGCATCCGAGGTCAAAGCCGCCCTTTATAACCAGGCAAAAAAGCCCAAGATTGTCAGCTACGTTATCAGCCTGGGCGGGCGCGATACGACCGTGTCCGGTTTCAAGGACATCGTTAAAAAAGGCATCGAGATAGCGGCTAAAGGCAGCCAGAACGAATACGAGATTTACGGGGTGAGGGAATAATGGAAAAGTACGCGGTTTATGTACCCCGGCTGGTAAAAAAAGAGGAGAAGTTCGCGCCGGGTCACCGCGCCTGCATCGGCTGCGGCGAGGCCCTGGCGATACGGCAGACGTTTAAAGCCCTGGATAGAAATGTAATCGTCGTCAACGCTACCGGCTGCGCCGAGATTTTTACCTCGCAGCTGCCGCTGAGCAGCTGGGAGCTCCCCTGGATACACACGCTGTTCGAAAATACGGCGGCGGTGGCTTCGGGGGTCGAGGCGGCTTATAAAGCCATGAGACGCAAGGGGGTAAGTCTGCCGGCCAACACCAAGGTAGTGGCTATAGCGGGAGACGGCGGCACCAGCGATATCGGTCTCCAGGCGCTTTCCGGGGCGATGGAGCGCGGCCACGATTTTACCTATATCTGCTTCGATAACGAGGCCTACATGAACACCGGCAACCAGAGATCTTCGGCCACGCCTTTCGGTGCGGCCACCACCACCTCGCCGGCAGGCAAGAAAAGCACCGGGCAGTTCAGCTGGAAGAAGAACATGCCGGAGATAGCCGTCGCCCACAACATCCCTTACGTGGCCACGGCCACCCACGGCTATCCTTTCGACCTTATGGAAAAAGTCCGCAAAGCCGTCAATATGTCGGGGCCGGCTTACGTTCACGTGCTTTCCGTCTGCCCCACCGGCTGGCGCAGCCCCACCGATACTATCAACCGGCAGGCGCGCCTGGCCGTACAGACCGGGATGTTCCCGCTGTACGAGGTCGAGAACGGCGTTTATAAGATGAGCCTGGACTTACCCAAACTGAGACCGGTGGCAGAATACCTGAAAATGCAGGGTCGGTTCCGCCACCTTAGCGATGATTCCATAGCGTTAATACAGAAGCGCGTGGAACTGGAATACCAGAAGTTACTGGAGAAAGCGAAACATGGCGGCTAACCAAATCAAAGAAAAAGTGGGGCGGGTGCTGGAAAAGTACCAGCGTGATAAGTCGGCGCTGATAGATGTCCTCCATGATACGCAGTCGGCCATCGGCTATCTTCCCCGGGAGGCCCTGGAAGAAATCCACGCCGGACTGGACGTCCCGCTGAGCCGGGTCTACAGCGTCGCCACCTTTTTTAAGGCTTTCAGCCTGACGCCGAGGGGGCGCCATCTCATTAACGTCTGTATGGGCACCGCCTGCCATGTCCGCGGGGCCGATAAGGTCCTGGAGCAAATGGAAAAAGAACTCGGGATAAAGACCGGGGGCAATACCGCCGACCTCAAGTTCACGCTGGAGACGGTCAACTGCGTGGGCGCCTGCGCCCTGGGCCCGATGGTCATCATCGAGGAAGACTATCACGGCGAGATGACGCCGGATAAAGTCAGCGAAGTACTGAAGAATTACAGCTAGCGAGGGAGGGATTCCCGTGGCAAAACTAAAGTCTCTAGGCGAGTTAGAGGCTCTGAGAAGTTCGATAATCAAAAAGAGAGACCCTGATAAGCCTACTATTACGATATGTAACGGCACCGGCTGCCAGGCCTACGGCTCGAAAAGCGTTGCGGCCGCCTTCTTAGATGAAGTGAAAAAGCAGAAACTGGGGTCAAAGGTAGACGTCAAGACCATAGGCTGTCCCGGCTTCTGCGAGAGGGGCACGCTGGTCGTCATTAAACCCAAGGATATTTTTTACCAGAGGGTGCGGCCCAAAGATGTCCCCGAGATACTCTCCGAGACCATCGGCAAAGGCAATGCCGTTAACCGGCTGCTCTATACCGACCGCGCCACCAATGCTAAAGTGACTAAAGAAGGCGATGTGCCTTTCTACAAGCGGCAGATGCGCCTGATTATCGGCAACAACGGACTTATCGACCCCACCTCTATCGACGATTACCTGGCCATCGGCGGCTATACCGCCCTCGCCAGAGCCCTGAAAATGACCCCGGAAAAAATCATCGACGAAATTAAAAGGTCGGGGCTGCGGGGACGGGGCGGGGCGGGATTCCCCACCGGCAACAAGTGGGAAAGTACGCGTAGTGCCCAAGGGGACGTAAAATACGTTATCTGCAACGCCGACGAGGGCGACCCCGGCGCCTTCATGGACAGGAGCCTTGTGGAAGGCAACCCCCACAGCGTTCTGGAGGGGATGATTATCGGGGCTTATGCCATCGGCAGCCACGAAGGCTATATCTATATCCGCAACGAGTACCCTATGGCGGTGAGGCATATGCGTATCGCCATGGAGCAGGCGGAAGACTACGGGCTTCTGGGCGAAAACATCCTGGGTTCGGGATTCAGCTTTACCATTAAAATAAAGCGCGGCGGCGGCGCCTTCGTCTGCGGAGAGTCAACAGCCCTGATGGCATCGTTGGAAGGCAAGGTAGGGGAGCCGCGTGCCAAGTATATCCATACCTCGGAGCAGGGGCTGTGGGGAAAGCCGAGCAATTTAAATAACGTCGAAACCTGGGCCAATGTGCCCCTGATCATTAATAATGGCGCCGATTGGTATTACAAAATCGGCACGAAAAATAGCAAAGGCACCAAGATATTCGCGTTGGTAGGCAACATCAGCAATACCGGCCTCGTTGAAGTGCCCATGGGCACCACGCTGAGAGAGATAGTGTTCGAAATCGGCGGCGGTATCCCCAAAGGTAGGAAATTTAAAGCGGTGCAGACCGGCGGGCCGTCCGGCGGCATGATTCCGGAAAGCCTGCTCGACCTGCCCGTGGATTTCGATGAGCTGACCAAAGCCGGCTCGATGATGGGCTCCGGCGGCATGATCGTCATGGACGATAAGACCT
>CAZEUJ010000107.1:0-6999 GCA_964514525.1 uncultured Dehalococcoidaceae bacterium | reverse complement strand
GCGTTTTATATTACGGGCGTCCACCATGACGAAATCGTTGGCGGCGCCCTGCATCTTGGTGAAATCCATTACTTATATCTCTCTTTCTCATCGTGTTTATTCGTTTCCCAGCAACTCAGACAGCATTCTCTCTATCTCAACATCTGGCTGGCGCTTCATATCGAACCAGTGAATTCGCGCATCGTCCCTCCGGAACCAGGCATACTGGTGACGTATAAACCGGTGGGTCTCTGTTTTTATTTTTTGCGTCGCTTCCTCCAATGTTAATTCGCCTTTCAGGAACTGCCCTATCTGTCGGTAACCGATGCCGGACATGGCTGGTAGACTTGAATCGTATCCCATTTTCCTGAGGTTTTCTACCTCATGGACGAGGCCGTGTTCTATCATTTCATCAACTCGTCGGTCGACCATGCGGCAGAGTTCGGCCCGGTCAGTCGTCAGGCCAATGATGAATGGAGTGAATGCTGGGGTCTTTTTGCGCCCGAGCCGGGAAAAAGCCTCTCCGACTTTGGCATGCACCTCGAGGGCGCGGATCACACGGCGCACATTGCGGCGGTCAATTTTTGCTGCCGCGTCAGGGTCGGCAATGACAAGTTCTTCGTAGAGTTCATCGATGCTTCCCTCACTGGCTCTCTTTTCTTTATTATACCTGAATTCCAGGTCGGGAGAAACTTCCGGCACCTGCCAGCCTTCCAGCACGGCCTTAACGTAAAGTCCGGTGCCTCCCACCAGGAAAGGCATCCGGCCCCGCTTGAAAATATCCGCGATCGCGCGACGGGCAAGCTTTAAATATTGGCCCAGGCTGAAATCTTCGTCGGGGTTGAGGATATCGATGAGATGATGAGGAACTAGAGATAGTTCTTGCGGGGAAGGCTTGGCGGTGCCGATATCCATAAAGCGGTAGACCTGGCGGCTGTCCGCGCCGACGATTTCACCGTGAAAAATGCCCGCGAGACGGATGGCCAGGCGGCTTTTGCCGATGCCCGTAGGACCAACGATAGCGATAAGACGCTTCATGCTGCGGCTAGACGCCCTTGATATCGGAAGCCTGTTTAACAATGCTGACGAATTCGTCGGCTCTCAAGCTGGCCCCTCCCACGAGAGCGCCGTCGATATCCGACTTTCTCATGAACTCGGCGATATTGGCGGCGGTGACGCTGCCCCCGTAAAGAATGCGGACGGTATTGGCGATGCCGCTGCCGTGCCGGCGGGAGATGAATTGCCGTATAAAACTGATGGTCTTGTTGGCATCATCGCCGCTGGCCGATTTCCCCGTGCCGATGGCCCATACCGGCTCGTAGGCGATGACGCAGCCGCTGAGAAAATAAAAACGATCGGAGGACGCCATGAGCTGGCGGCCCAGGACATCTTTCGTCTGGCCGGCCTCGTTTTCTTCTAAAGTCTCCCCCACGCAAAAGATGGGCTTCAGTCCGCTCTTGAGGGCCGCTTTAATCTTTTTATCTATCATTTCATCCGTCTCACCGAAATAATGACGGCGCTCGGAGTGCCCGATGATAACGTAATCACACAGTCCGGCCAGCATGGGTGGTGAAATTTCGCCCGTAAATGCCCCTTTATCCTCGTAAAAGACGTTCTGGGCGCCCAGTTTTATAGTGCTTCCCTTAATAAGTGCCCTGGCGGCCATCAGGGAAACGAAGGGCGGGCAAAGCACCTTCTCGACGCCCTGTATCTTCTGGAGTGCTGGCAACATCGTTTTTATCAGATTAATGGCTTCGTCAATCGTCGTATTCATCTTCCAGTTGCCGGCAATTAAAGGCGTGCGTGACATTTTTAACTCCTAAGCCCCGTACTTGGTCAGTTTCAAGGCATTGGCCATTGCCAGGGGCATGATTTGCGTGGCATGAATCCTGCCCAGGCCGCCGGACAGGAAAGCCTTCTCGGAGAACTCTTTAACAGTATCGGTGCGGCAATATTTTGCGCACAGCAGGACCGGCACCGGGTGCCAGCTGTGTCCGCCGAGCGCTGCCGGCGTCGAGTGGTCGCCGGTAATTACCAGCACATCCGGTTTCAGGCCGGTCAGGCCCGGTAACGCCGTATCGATCTGTTCCAGGACCTTTACCTTGCGGGCAAAGTCGCTGTCTTCACCGGCGGTGTCCGTCCATTTCACATGCAGGAAGAAGAAATCGTATTTTTTATAATTATCTTTTAAAGCTTTAAATTCGTCTTCGAGTGTATTGCCCGTTTTAGCGATGTCCATCCCCAACAACCGCGCTAAGCCCCGGTACATGGGATAAACGGCGATGGCCAGCGGATTCAGCTTATAAATTTCCTGCATCGTGGGGAAATGGGGCTTCGTGGAGAAACCGCGCAGCAGTATCATGTTGGCCGGATGGTGCCGGGCCAGTATCGTTTTTGCTTTAGCGATATATTTATTGGCAATATCCGCCAACCTTCTGGCCTCTGTTTTTAAAGCGTTGACTTCCAGCGGGGCTACTCCTGTCCGTGATGGGTCGGACTCGGTAACATTAGCCGCCAGCTTATCTCCTCGGAAAACAACCACAAAACGGTGCTCTCTCACGGGATATGATTTTATGTCAACCCCTTCAATCGAGATGCCGTTAAGCAGTTTACAGAGCTCGGCGCACTTTTCGGTAGAAATCCGCCCCGCCCGGCGGTCGGTAATAATGCCCTGACTATCGACGGTGCAAAAATTGCCGCGGGCTGCTATGTCTCCCGCTTTAAGCTCGATATCTATTCCCATCGCTTCCAGCACTCCCCTGCCGATCATATAAGCGGTGGGGTCGTAACCGAGGAGCGCCAGGTGTCCCGGTCCGCTTCCTGGTGTAACGCCGGGGGCTATGGGGTCGGCCATGCCGCATATTCCCCCCGCCGCCAGAGCATCAAGATTGGGGATGCGGGCGGTTTCCAGTTCCGTCCTGCCCGTCTTCGGGTCGGGTAATCCGCCCAGTCCGTCGATTACCAGCAGGACGATTTTCTCTGGCGAGTTCCGGGAAATGCCTTTTATCAGTTCCAGGTTGTTCATTTCTTATCCAATAATGATATCACACCGGGTAATTGCTTGCCGCCCAGGAACTCCAGCGAAGCTCCGCCGCCGGTGGAAACGAAGGTCATTTTATTGTAAAGCCCCAGGGCGCCGATTACCTCCGCCGTCGACCCGCCCCCCACGATGGTCTTCGCTTTGAGCTTGGGCAGTAGCCTTACCAGCGTTTCTGTGCCCCTGGCGAAATGCGATATCTCCTGCACGCCCACAGGCCCGTTCCAGAACACCGTCCGGCTTTTTTCCAGTTCTTTACGGAAAACTTCGATAGTTTTCGGGCCGATGTCTACTATTTTCTTATCGGCTGGAATTGCGTCCACCGGCACTGTCTTGCCCGTAGCTTTGCTATCAATTTCTTCGGCGACCATTACATCGACCGGCAGCACCAGCCTGACGCCGCTCTTTTCCGTCTGCTTAATTAAATCGGCGGCTATGTCGATACTTTCTACCTCGACGGCTGATGTGCCTACTCTGTAAGATTTAGCTTTCAGGAATGTTACTGCCATGCCGCCGCCGATCAGCAGGCAGTCCACTTTGCCCATGATGTTTTTTAAGATGCCCACTTTATCGCTGACCTTGGCCCCGCCGAAGATGGCCACGAAAGGGTGTTCCGGGTTCTTCAGCAGATTGCCCAGGGTGTTGATTTCTTTTTCCAGGAGCAGTCCGGCTACCGCCGGCAGGTATTTGGTGATACCGACTACTGAGGCATGAGCCCGGTGAGAGGTGCCGAAGGCATCGTTGACAAAGATATCGCCCAGTCTGGCTAGCGCCTTGGCAAAATCGGCGTTGCCCGCTTCCTCCTCGGCGTGAAAACGCAGGTTCTCAAGTAGCAGGACCTCCCCTGCTTTGAGGGCTGCTACAGACTTCTCTACTTCCGGCCCGATGCAGTCCGCAGCAAATTTCACCGGTTGCCCCAGGATTTGGGAAAGCCGCTCGGCCACCGGGGCCAGACTGAACTCCTTCATTGCTTTACCCTTGGGCCTGCCGAGGTGAGACATCAGGATAACCCTGGCTTTACGTTCGACGAGATATTTAATGGTGGGCAGGGTTGCTTGTATACGGCTGTCATCCGTGATGGCGCCGGTCTTGGCATCCAGAGGCACATTGAAGTCGACGCGGACCAGGACTCTTTTACCAGTTACATCGATGTCCCTGACGGTCATCTTGTTCATGCGTCGTTCCGAATTATGATCCATTCCCCGTAAGAAAGAACAGGGGCCAGTTTTATTCTTACTCCCCTACCCTGCTACACTCAATATTGCCCGTTATCGCTAGGCGGTTGTGGCTTTATCTTTGAGTTTCGATGAGTGAGTCTTAATAGAATCCGGGAACATTTCCAGGACCTGCCGCGCGATGCCCTTGGCGTCCAGATTGTATTTAGAACGCAAGATAGCCTGAGTCCCTTGCTCGACGAATTCGTCCGGGATACCGATATTTTTCACTGCCACATCGCACAGCCCGGATTTCTGTAATACTGCGGTAACGCCGCTGCCGAAGCCGCCGGCGAGGACGTTCTCCTCGACCGTGACGATACGCTTGATGCGGCCCGCCAGGTCGTTGATCAGCGAAGTATCCAGTGGCTTGGCAAATCGGGCGTTGACCACGGTGGCTTCGATTCCCTGGGCGGATAGTTCGATAGCTGTCTCCAGCGACGGCCTTACCGTAGTGCCCAGGGCCAGTATTGCCACGTCCTCGCCGTATCTGAGGACTTCACTCTTGCCTATCGGTATTTCGTGAAAATCCGTGTCGAGCGGCACGCCCAGGCCGGTACTCCGCGGATAACGTACCGCCATGGGGCGCCCCGCCTTTACTGCCGTGTAAAGCAGGTGTTGGAGTTCGTTTTCATCTTTAGGCGCTGCTACTACCAGTTGGGGGATTAATGTGAGGTAGGAAATATCGAAGGTGCCCTGGTGGGTCTTGCCATCGTCACCGACGATGCCCCCGCGGTCGATGGCAAAGACGACGGGCAGATTCTGTATACAGACGTCGTGTATTATCTGGTCGAAGGCGCGCTGGAGGAAGGTCGAATATATCGCCACGACCGGTATATAGCCCTGTGCCGCCATGCCGGCGGCAAACGTCACCGCGTGTTGCTCGCAGATGCCCACGTCGAAGACGCGCTTCGGGAACTCGGCCTCAACAATGGTCAGGCAGTTACCTTCGGGCATGGCCGGTGTCACCACGATGAGTTGCGGCTCCTCGCGGGCTAAACGGAGCATTGTCTGGGCAAATACATCGCTGTAGGTCGGTATCTTTCCGTTACCGCTTCCTCTGGCCGGCACGCCGTGGAAATAGACGGCGTTAGTCTCGGCGGGAGAATAGCCTTTACCCTTGGTGGTGATGACATGGACCAGAGTCGGCCGATTTGCGTAATCTCTGGCCTGGGCAAGCACGGTCTCAAGATCATGTATGTTATGCCCATCAATCGGCCCGATATAGGTAAAACCGAGCGCTCCCCACAGCAGTGTCGGCATAAAGAAACCCTTGAGTCTGGCCCATATTTGCTGGCTGATCCCCCATATTTTTCCTCCCAATGGCAGGGCTGTCACTATCTTCTTGCCTCTCCTTTTCGCCTTGCCGATAGGCTGGTTGAAGCGTACCCGACTCAGCAGCTTGGCCAGCGCCCCCACGGTGGGAGAAATTGACATGCCGTTGTCGTTGAGTATTACGATAATCTTGGTGCCGAGGTGTCCCGCTTGGTTCAGCGCTTCATAAGCCATGCCCGCCGTGATAGCCCCGTCGCCGATAACCGCGATTACCTTGTAGTCGTCGCCGGCGAGGTCGCGGGCGATGGCCATGCCTAAAGCGGCGGAAATCGAAGTGCTGGCATGCCCCGTCCCGAAGGGATCGTGAACGCTTTCATCGCGGCAGGTAAAACCAGAGAGTCCCCCGTACTGGCGCAGGGAATCGAACTGGGCTCTTCGCCCGGTGAGCAGTTTATGGACGTAGCTCTGGTGCCCCACGTCCCAGATGATTTTATCGCGGGGGCTATCAAAGACACGGTGGAGGGCAATAGTAAGCTCGACGACGCCCAGGTTGGAAGCGAGATGACCGCCGGTGGTGGTTACGGTATTGATGATTTCGCGCCTGATTTCGGCAGCCAGTTCTTCCAGCGCCGCCGGCGATAATCCTTTCAGGTCAGCGGGACTATCGATTTTATCAAGCAATCTCGGCATAGCATTTTGATGTTTCGGGAGAGATAATTACCAGTTTAATGCTAACCTACCCACGTTTGATTGTCAAGCTACGAGCCGGTACGGGCTTTGGCTCACCGCCAGCTTGACGCTGATGACCGGCATTTGCTACACTCACGGGAGGGTCTTTCAATGGATCCCATTGATATCCTGAAAGTAATCGGAACCGGGTTTTTGCCTATAGCGGAACTGAGGGGAGCAATTCCCCTCGCTTTAGCCTATGATTTTCCCTGGTACTATGCCTTTTTATTCGGCGTCCTCGGT
Source organism: uncultured Dehalococcoidaceae bacterium (assembly GCA_964514525.1). Taxonomy (GTDB): domain Bacteria; phylum Chloroflexota; class Dehalococcoidia; order Dehalococcoidales; family RBG-16-60-22; genus JBFYTX01. The sequence continues at coordinate 522 of CAZEUJ010000107.1, read as the reverse complement.
AATCTCATACCCATCCCCATCATATTGCTAGCGCTTAAGCCTCTCATTGCCCTGTTAAGCCGTATAGGTTTCCTTAATAAAATAATGCAATGGTATTTCACGTGGACAAAACGCAGGGCAAAATCAATCGAGCGGTATGGATGGGTGGGGCTAATGCTATTCGTCGCAGTACCATTGCCGGTCACGGGCGCCTGGACAGGCTCGATTTTAGCTGTTTTATTGGGCATGAAATTCAAGTACGCGTTTTCTTCCATCGTGCTGGGTGTCATTATCGCAGGAGTTATCGTTACCTGCGCGGCTGTCTTGGGATGGGCGGTGGCGGATATATTCACGACTTAGCATCGAAACAAATCCCGAAAAACCTTCGACCCATAGCGAGTTCAGCATATTGACCGTTTATCTTATTTCGTGCTACATTTTTAAAGAGGTCAATTCGTCCCTGTAGCTCAGCTGGATAGAGCGGCTGCCTTCTAAGCAGCGGGTCGAGCGTTCGAATCGCTCCAGGGACGCCATTTTAAGTTC
>CAZEUJ010000106.1:0-7079 GCA_964514525.1 uncultured Dehalococcoidaceae bacterium | reverse complement strand
TACCGATAGGGATTATTTACCGTCAGGAAATGCCGGTTTACGAGGAAACCTTGCCACAGCTTAAAGACCTGCCGCTGGTGAAACAACCGATAGAACCTAGCAAAATTAAAGCTTTGATGAGTGATTTTTAATGACGGGGTGAATTTTTTCTTTGAAATGTGATATTATGTTAATGAGAATCAAAGGTATCCCTATTGACAATTGCTTAAATTAGTATGATAATCGAATTTACTTCCCAAGTTGGTTGGAGGTGATAAATGACAAACATTGATAATGAAAATATTGCCCTCATAAAAGAACTTGAGGATAAAGAAGCAGGTGTCAAAGATCTTTTTGAGTTTTATGCTGGTGTAGAGACGGTCTACGCAGCTTCTATTAAAGCGTTGGAGGAAGGTAAAACCCTTTTACTTTCAAATTCTGCTAATAATGGATAGACTAAAACATGCCAACTTGGGGACAGATCCTAAAAGAGCTTAACGATACAAAAGCCCCTCAAGGTACAGGCCCAGATTTTGATAGTATAAGACGAAAGTACCTAAAAGAGCTTCATGAGTGCACTCAACGCGCTGTTATAACTTATTATACCGCATTTCTAGAATCACGCTCAATTTCTCCCACTGACTTACAAATAGGCTTACAGGATATCCAAGGATTTATGGAAGCATGCTCGAATATTGAAGAAAAGAAGTTGGACCTGATTCTTCATAGTCCGGGAGGTTCTGCTGAGGCAGCTGAATCGGTAGTTACGTATTTGCGCAAACGTTTTGATCATATTAGGATTATCATCCCTATTGCTGCTATGTCCGCAGCTACAATGGTTGCTCTGTCAGCAGACGAAATAGTAATGGGCCAGCATTCCCAACTCGGGCCAATAGACCCTCAATTCACTATTTCAACACCAGAAGGACCTAGATCGGCTCCCGCAAAAGCTATACTAAACCAATTTGAATTAGCTAAAAGGGAATGTAAAGAAGCATCAAATTTAGCAGCATGGATGCCTATCTTAAGAGGATACATGCCAGGATTATTAACACAATGTCAAGATTCCAGAACTTTAGCTATGACAATGGTGTCAACATGGTTAAAGCAATATATGTTTAAGGATGATCCTAATGCTGAGACGAAAGCTAATTCTATTGCAGATTGGTTTGCAGATTACGAAAGTTTTCATACTCATGGAAGAAGAGTAAGTCCTGATGATGCAATCGCAAAAGGACTTAAAGTACTTTGGCTAGAAAAAGAGAAAAATTTACAGGACGCAGTTCTGTCAGTTCATCATTCGCTGACTCATACATTCTCTGGTACTCCGGCTGTTAAAATAATAGAAAATCACAATGGAAGAGCGTGGATTAAAATGAGTGGTCAAGTAGTAATACCTGCTCAACTACAAAATCCTATAACACCACCTGTTAACGTTCCTGTGAATAGAGCTGAACGCCGCCGTCTAGCTCAAGGGAGAAAATAACATAAATAATCCATATAAGAATACTTAATAGCTAATTGCTCCTTCTTTTTCTTCCTCCTTTCCTTGACAATCTCACCCTCCTCTTGAATAATTATCACTATGAAAGCTCTGCGCTGGTACGCCCGTAAAGACCTGCGTTACGTTGACATCCCGGAGCCTTCGCCCGGCCCCGGCCAGCTTAAGATTAAGGTTTCGCTGGCCGGCATCTGCGGCACGGACCTCAAGGAGTATGCCAAAGGCCCTGTCATGATTCCCCCGGATAAAGTCCCCCTGACGATGGGGCATGAGTTCGTGGGGAACGTGGCAGCGGTGGGTAAAGGGGTGAAAGACTTTGATATTGTCGATAGGGTCAGCGGCGTGGGCTACTGGTACTGCGGCGAGTGCTACTGCTGCAAAAAGGGCCTCTATAATATCTGCGTCAACCAGGGCTTTACCGGCCTCCTCACTGATGGCTGCCTGGCGGAATATTTCGTCATTCCGGCTTACGCCTGCTATAAGCTCCCGGACGGCGTCTCCGACGAAGCCGGCACGCTGGTCGAGCCGCTGGCGGTGGGACTTCACGCCGTCCGGCAAGGCCGTGTGAAGGCCGGGGATACCGTGGCTATTCTGGGGGACGGCACTATCGGCCTCTGTGTCCTCATGGCGGCTAAAGCGGCCGGGGCCGGGGAAATCTACCTGGTCTCCAAGCATAAAGGCCGCGGCGAGCTTGCCCGCAAGCTTGGAGCGACTGATGTTATTTATCTGGGCAATACCGACCCCGCTAAACGACTTCAAGAGCTTTCAGGCGGCCCTGGCGCGGATGTCGCCTTCGAATGCGTCGGCAACCCGGAAACGCCCCAGCTTACCGTTGGACTGACGCGGCGGGCGGGGACTACCGTCCTCGTCGGCGTTTTTGACCGTCCCGGCACGGTGGACTTCAGCTCCCTGACCTTTACCGAGAGGACGATGGTGGGCAGCTCCATATATATCGATGAAGGCCGTACCGCCATCGACCTCCTGGCGAATAAAAAAATCGATCCCACCCTTCTTATCACCTCCCGGGTGCCTCTCAGGGATGCCGTGAAGCTGGGCTTCGAGGCGCTCCTGACGGATAAAGAATCCAATATCAAGGTTTTGCTGACAGTACCTTGATGATTGTCACCCCCATGCCGTAAAATAACTGTAGCGCCGTATTAAGGAGGAATAGCCGTGATAAACAAAGAAATTTTCGAGTTCCCCATTATTTATACCAACCCCATTCCCAAGATTGCCCTGGGCTGGGGCGCTTACCAGACGGTGGGTGATGAATGCAAGGCCGCTGGCATGAAAAAAGCCCTCATCGTGACCTCCGGTCTTAAAGGAACAGGCATCGTTGAAGAAATCAAGGGCGTTATCAACTATGCCGGCGTCGCCACGGAAATTTACGATAAAATCACCTCCAATCCCAAGGACCACGAAATCATGGCAGCCTATAAAATGTTCAAGGAAAGCCAGTGCGATGGCGTGGTCGCATTGGGCGGCGGCAGCTCCATCGATGCCGGCAAGGGCGTCCGCGTCGTGGCGGCAAACGGCGGCAAGGACGTGTCTAATTTTACCGTTTTTCTTGACCCTCCCTGGGCGGAAACTCTCAAGAAGATGAAGCCCTGCACTATCCCCCAGATTTCTATGCCGACCACCTCCGGCACCGGGGCCGAGGTCTCTTCTTTCGCTGCGCTTTCCAATACGCGAACCAGGATGAAGGTGCTGGTGAGCGCGCCCAACATTCATTCGACCATAGCCATAATCGACCCGCTTCTTGCCCGGCTCCAGCCGAGGAACATCGCCGCCTGGACGGGCTTCGATGCCATGTCTCATGGCGTGGAGGCTTTCGTTACTAAAGTTCAGGGCCCTTATGCTTACGGCATGCTGCTGCGCTGCGTCGAGCTTGTCTATAAGAACATCCGCGAGTTCGTTTATAATCGGATGAATAACACCGCCTGCGAGCGCATGTGCTGGGCCTCCACGATGGGCGGTATCTCTATCGGCTTCGGCGCCGGCGCCGGCATCGTCCACGGCCTGGGTCACCAGATAAGCGCCGTCACGGATTGCCATCACGGCCGCATTAACGCCGTGATGATGCTGGCCGGGGAAAGGTATAACCAGCCCGCCATCATCGAAAAGCTGGCCGCCCTGACCCGCGCTATGGGTATCGATACCACCGGCATGACCGAGTGGGAGGCGGCCGACTGCTGGTTCGACGAGATTGAGCAGCTGCTGAAAGATTTGGAGATTACCCCCGGTCACATTAGCGAGCAGTTCGGAGTCCAAGAGAAAGACCTGGAGCACATCGTTAACGTCTATCACAACGACTTTTGCAGTCAGGGCAATCCCAGAGAGTATAACCACGATGAACTGCTTGCCCTCATGAAACGGGTTATGCATAATCCGTATTAGTATTTTTTTCTATCATTATAGGAGAGGTTGAACTTAAATGGACGAAGAAATTACCCAAAACGAGATTGAAAAAGCCGAAGAACCACAGATTCTCGAAGAAATTGTGGTCGAAGAACTCAGCATCGACGGCGTCTGCGGGGTATATTAAATCTATGTCGTTCCGCCTGGCCGATAACGTTCAGGTGCGGAAGGAAAGCTGGGGACTGCTTTTCTATCAGCCGTCGCGCCATAAGGTGTGCTTCGTGAAAAGCGGCGACTGGCTCCGTCCGGGGCATTTCGACGGCACCTGGACTTTCGCCGGCATCGTTGACGATATCTCCCGGCGCACCGGAGCCCCTCCAGAAAATATAGAGCGCTCTCTGCCCCGCCTGACCGACCGCCTCACCAAAAACCAGGTGATTAATGAAATACGCTGACTGGCCTCTTTCCGCACCGGTAAACCTCACCTGGGAAATCACCCATAAGTGCAACCTGAAATGCATCCACTGCCTTTCCGCCAGCAGCGCCGCCTCGCCCGGCGAGCTTTCTTTTGAAGATTGTCAAGGTATCGTCGACCAGCTAGCGGCGCTGAAAGTCTTTGAAATCAATTTCGGCGGCGGCGAGCCGCTGCTTAAAAACTATTTCCTGCCCCTGCTGCATTACATTCATCAAAAGGGCATCGTCACCTGCATCAGCACCAACGGTACTGTCCTTACCGACGAGGCAGTAGCCTGTTTTACCAGCAATCCCCTCGTCAACGTTCAGGTCAGCCTTGACGGCGCCACCCCCGATGTCAACGACGCCATACGGGGTCAGAGGACTTTCCGGCGCATCATCAGGGGCATCGAGCGACTGGCAGGTAAAAGTATTCCCCTCTCAATTAACACAGTCGTAACTTCTTTGAATTATGCGCAGCTAGACAAGCTTAAAGAGCTCGCGACCTCTTACGGCGCCGGACTGCGCGTTTCGCGTTTCCGCCCCTCCGGGCGGGCGCGGGAAAGCTGGGAGGCATTAAAGCTTGACTCATCTCAGCTGCAAGAGCTTTCTGTATGGCTCGCCAGCGACCCCTCAATTCTTACCGGCGATTCGTTCTTTTCTATTTCGCAGGACGGCCGCCGGCAGCTCGGCCTGGACATGTGCGGCGCCGCCAAGATGACCTGCTGCATCGACCCCCTCGGTAACGTTTTCCCCTGCGCTTTTTTGCAGTCGGAGGAGTTCTGCGGCGGCCGCCTCCGGGAAAAAACCTTTAAAGACATCTGGGATAACTCGGCGGCTTTCCGCTACCTCCGCCGACTCGAACCGGAAGCCTGCCGTAAATGTCCCCGCTTCACTAAATGCCGGGGCGGCTGTCCCGCCGTCGCCTATTTCCTGACCCGCGACCTTAATAGCGCCGACCCCGAATGCCTGATGAATTGGAGTCGGGAGAAACTGACGGCTTGAATAAGGATATCCTATGAATAAACGCCGTGCCTTTTTCCGGATAATGCTGCTGATGACTTCTCTGATTACACTCATCGTCGGCCTGTCCGCCTGCGAAAAACCTTCACCGGAGATTTCACCCTCACCGACGCCGACCCCCACCGGCCCCACCGAGGATATCGAATCTACCCCGCTCACCATCCTATCCGTCGCGGGGGGAAAAGTGCTCGTCATGAAACCCGGCGATACCCAATGGATTAGCGGCGAGGTGGGCATGACCCTGGCGGTCGACTATAAAATCAAGACGGAAGCGAACGGCCATGCCACCATTACATTTTTCGAAGGCAGCACCATTGAACTAGAGAGCGGGGCTGAAATCAGTCTGGCTGAGTTAAACATGGAAGGAACGACCAGCCATATCGGAATCATGCAGAATATCGGCAAGACCGTCAGTCGTGTGAAAAAGCTTGTCGACCCGGCGTCCGGTTATGAGATTGAGACCGTTGCCGCTATCGCCAGCGTCCGCGGCACCGAGCTTTATGTGTCGGTCGCCCAGGACGGGACTACCGTTGTCGGCAACATAGAAGGCCTAGTCAGCGTTACCGCCAACGGTGTAGAGGTTTTGCTCCCGGAAGGCACCCGCACCACGGTATTGCCCGGACAATCACCCGGAGAGCCCGAGCCGGATGTTACCCCGACGGCGACCCAGAGAGGCCGGGCCGCCTCTCCAAAGTAGCTGGTCGCGCTGGATAGACCTTAATTTCCTTTCCCAAAAGCTGCTCTTTTGCGGTATAATTGCCTCCGAGAGGTAAAACCATGTACGGCCAGTTTAAATATCTGTTCTCGCCCCTCCGCATCGGCAAAATTACCGTGCCCAACCGCATCTCTTTTTCCTCCCACCTCACCAATCTCGCCGAACGCAATCTGCCGAGCGAAAGGCAGGCGTACTATCTGGCGGAGCGCGCTAAAGGCGGCGCCGGCCTGATTATCACCGAGGAGCAGTCCGTCCACCCCTCCGACCACGCCTACGAAAAGCTCATCGAAGCCTACAGGCCGGAGGTCATCCCCGGCTATAAGAAAATCTGCCGCGCCGTCCATGAGTTTGAAACTAAAATATTCGCCCAGCTTAATCACAACGGCGGCCAGGGCGACGGTAGCTATTCCCGCCTTCCCGTTCTTGGACCCTCCCCCGTGCCCGATTTCATGTTCCGGGAAGTGCCGAAAGAGATGGAAATAGAAGACATTAGGGAAATCACCAAATCTTTCTGCAGGGTGGCCGGCCACGTCCGGGAGGGCGGTTTCGACGGCATCGAGTTGCAACTCGGCCACAGCTCCCTGCTGCGCCAGTTCCTATCGCCCCTTACCAACCTCCGCGCCGACGATTACGGCGGGAGTCTGGAAAACCGGATGCGCTTTCCTCTGGGAGTCATTGCGGCGGTCAGAAAAACTACCGGCGCCGATTACACTTTAGGCATCCGCCTCTGCGCCGACGAGATGGTACAGGGCGGCCTCACTTTAGACGACGTCAAGGAAATCGCCCGCCGCTTTGCCGCCTCCGGCAACCTGGATTTCATCGATTTGACTCTAGCTACTTTTTATAATCTGTATCTGGTCGGCGCCACCATGCATACGCCCCTCGGCTATACCATCCCCCTCGCCGCCGGCATTAAAAGCGTGGTCAAACTGCCCGTCTTCTGCACCGGCCGCATTAACGACCCCGTCATGGCGGAAAGGGTATTAGCTAATGGCCAGGCGGACATGGTCGGCATGGTGCGCGCCCAGATCTGCGACCCCCAGATTGCCA
>CAZEUJ010000105.1:0-7214 GCA_964514525.1 uncultured Dehalococcoidaceae bacterium | reverse complement strand
TCTATTATGTCAAGTCGCTCCCGGCCGACTTCCGAAGGGTTCTCAGCCAACAACATGCAGTAGCTCGGCTCGCTGCCCCGCCCCACCCGACCGCGGAACTGGTGCAGCTGCGATAGTCCGAAACGGTCGGCGCTCTCTATGAGCATGACCGTGGCATTGGGAATATCGATACCCACCTCGATGACCGGTGTCGAGACCAGGATATCGAGCTCACCGGCGCGAAAGCTTGCCATGACCCCGTCCTTCTCCGCTGACGACAACCTGCCGTGTAAGAGCCCCAGGCGCAGGTCGGGAAAGACCTCTTGAGACAGGCGCTCGTACTCGACCACCGCCGCCTGGGCGGCGATAGCCTCCGACTCTTCAATCAAGGGGCAGAGGATAAAAGCCTGGCGTCCTCCCGCTACCTGCTTACGCAGGAAGGCATAGGCGCTTTCACGCTGCTCAGGCTTGAGCCACTTCGTTTTGACCACCTGACGCCCCGGCGGCAACTCGTCAATCACGGAAAGGTCGAGGTCGCCGTAAAGCGTCAGGGCAAGCGTGCGGGGAATCGGGGTGGCGGTCATGACCAGCATATGAGGGCTGAACCCTTTCTCCCGCAACGCCGACCGCTGCTCCACACCGAAGCGGTGCTGCTCGTCCACCACAGCCAGTCCCAGCTTACGAAACGCGACCCCCTTCTGGACGAGGGCGTGGGTGCCGATAACGATATCGATATCACCTTCCCGCACCTGCTTCTGAAGCTGCTTTTTACCGGCCTGCTTGATGTCTCCGATGAGAAGCGCCACCTTCAAGGGACGCGGTAAAATACCGGTATAGCATTTAAGATAACCCTCCCCTTCCTCATTTCCCAGGCGCGATAAAAGCTGGCCGACGGTGGCGAAATGCTGCTCGGCCAGGATTTCCGTGGGCGCCATGAAAGCCCCCTGAAAGCCGCTGGCAACGGCTACCAGCAGGGCCGCCGCGGCGACCACCGTCTTACCGCTGCCGACCTCACCCTGTAAGAGTCGACTCATCGGCTGATTTTTTTGCAGGTCCGCCATAATCTCGCCGAGCACTTCATTCTGGGCGGCGGTCAGGGTAAAGGGGAGCGACTTTAAAAATTTAGCCAATACCGGTGTTTTAACGTCGAATGGACTGCCCGGCTTGCCTTCCTGCCAGTCGCGCTTTTTGGTCATGACCCCCAGTTGAAGCAGAAAAAGTTCGTCGAAAGCGAGCCGGATACGGGCTTTATCCTTGGTGGAAGTATCGTCCGGATAGTGCGCCTGAGCGATGGCAACCGGCAGCTCTAAAAGATTAAGTCGGCGGCGGAGTTCCTCCGGCAGAAAGTCCGGCACCTGCCCTGCCCACCGGTCGATAAAGTCCTTCATCAGGCGCCGCACCTGGCGCGGCCGCAGGCCATGGGTCAAAGGGTAGACCGGCACCAGCCTCGCGGTGTGGACCAAATCCTGCCCTTCCATCAGTTCCCACTCCGGCGAGAGGAAGACGTGGCGGCCTTTAAACAGACTAACGCGACCGCTCAGCATAATGCGGGCGTTGGTGGTCAGCTTCTTCGCCAGATAGGGCTGGTTGAACCAGACGACGCGGATATTACCCGTCTCATCGCCGACGATAGCCTCGGTGCTGCGTCGACCGCCCGGCCGGGTCTCCTGCGCCTGCCATATGTTCGCCACGATAGTCTGCTCCTCACCCTCGGTAAGCTGCGAGATTAACTTCAACTGGGAATAGTCGAGGTGGCGGTGGGGGAAAAAGTAGAGCAGGTCACGTACGGTCTTTACGCCCATTTTCCCGAAACTGGAGGAAAGCCCAGTGCTGATACCCTTGACTACAGTAATCGGAACATCGAGGGCAGGGACGCTAACCGGAATAAAGGCTTTTTTTACTTTCGGAAGTGCCGTTTTCAACTTCGGGGAAGCTTTTTTATCGCGGGGAGGTTTTGGGGCAACGGCGGGAGACATAATATCCTTGTTTTTCATATCGTCCAGAAAGCCCAGCACATCACTCGCCCACGCCCGGCGCTGCTCTGAACTCAAAGATTTGTAGCTTACGCTGAAAAGCTGGCGGAAGCGTTTTACGAGTGCGGGAGCGGGTAATGCTTCTGCAGCCGGGCCGGACCAGTTGCGCAGGAAGCCATCAAGTCCGCCGAAGACGGCTGAGTCATTATAACCTCGCTTCTCTTCCAGGGACAGGACCTTACGCAGGGCGTCGGTATCCATCTGGGAATATTATAGCTTTAATCAAGGTGAAAAGCACAATGTCCTATTTGATACGATTTGCTTATGATTGATTTTCATGCTCACCCCCTTATCCCCCTCTCAAACAGATTTATTTCTCATATTTACTCTTGAGTTTGTTTGAGAGGGGGTAAAAATCTGAGAGGGGGCTTCGCCCCCTCTCTCCTGAACTCCCCTTCCCAGCCGACCATAACTTTGGTTTCCATCGATGTAACTGGCTGGAGAGGGGATTAAGGGGTGAGGATTAAGGAGTGAGGCTATCACTTAATAACGAGATGGGACAGAACCCTATTTATCGCCGAGTACAGCCACCAGCAAAAGTCCCGGGCCGGTATGCGTGCCGATAACCGGAGTGGTACGGGAACGGAGGATACGCTCCCGGGGAAAGATGGCGCTCAGGCGCTCTACCAGGCGGTCGGCGTCCTCCGGGCAGGCGGCTTCCTCTACGGCCAGTCCCTCGATATGCGAATATCCCGCGGCAAAATCATAAAGCAGGTCCATTGCCTTGGAACGCGAACGCGCCCTGCCCGCCGGCTCAACCACACCGTCTTTCAAAGTAATGATGGGATTCACCCTCAGCATCGATCCCATAAATGCCTGCGCCCGGCCGATGCGCCCTCCCCTTTTCAGAAATTCCAGTGTATCAAAAGCGGCGTGCATTTCAACGCGCGGAATATTCTGATTTACTATTTCCAGTATTTCATCAAGGCTGGCGCCATCCCTGGCCGCCTGCGCCGCTTTAATAACGACAAATCCCTGCGCCATGACGGCCTGCTTAGAATCGACGACGACAATGCGGCAGTTACCTTCCACGAGTGCGGCGCTCTGCAGGGCGGCATTATAGAGACCGCTGAGCCTGGAGCTGAGCATAATAACCAGAATCTCATCCGTTTCCTCGGCGAGCCTGGCATAAGTCCTGGCAAACATGTCCAGAGAAGGCACCGAGGTGGTCGGCATGACTTTACTGGCCACCAACCGCGCGTAGAACTGGTCGTTGGTGATATCGATACCGTCACGGTAGGTCTCTTCCCCGAAGCGAACGAGCACCGGAATTACAGTAATGCCCAATTCCTGGACTATCTGAGGGGGGATATCGGCAACACTATCAGTGACAATTTTTACTGGCATGAGATCGGTCCGGCCTTTCTTAATAAAGTATCCCCGGTTACCTGTTCCCGAGCACCGCTACGCCGATAACGCGCGGCCCTACATTGGTACCAATGACCGGGCTGACCTTGGAGAGATAGATTCGCTCTTGCGGATATTTATCTGCAATGCGCTTAACGAAGGCGCGGGTCTCATCAGGGGTAGTGGCGTCCTCTATCGCCAGCTCATCGATTTTTTTATATTCCGAGACAAACTGACACATGTGGTCGATCGCCTTGGCCCGCGAACGTTCCCGGCCGAAGGGAAAGACCTCACCGTCTTTAATGCCGAGGATGGGGTTGATACCCAGCATCGAGCCCAGCAAAGCCTGCGCCTTGCCGGTACGCCCGCCCTTTTTCAGATATTCCAGGGTATCAAAAGCGATGCGTATCCCGACACGGGGGATATTTTGCCGGGTCATTTTAACCAGTTCATCGAGGTCAGCACCATTGCGGGCAGCTTTGGCGGCGGCAATGACCAGCAGGCCCTCCGCCATCATAGCCAGCTCCGAGACGACCACAGCCACCCGGCACTTTTTCTTCATGGCTTCCACCGCTTTTAAGGCCGAATCGCCGGTGGCACTCAGCTTGCGGCCGATGGTAATGACCAGAATGCCGTCGGCTTCATCGGCCAATCGGTCGTAGAACTCGGCAAAAACATAAGGTGCCGGCGTGGAGGTGGTGGTCTGTATCAGCTCGTTCTCCAATTTCTGGTAAAACTCACCGGTAGTCAGGTCGACGCCGTCACGGTAGGCAACACCATCAATGACGATATTCAGCGGAACGACCGTAATTCCCAGCCTGGCAGCTATGGCCGGAGAAATATCCGAGACGCTATCGGTGACGACTCTGACCGGCATTTACTTCTTTTCCGCTTCGAGAATGGTTAAAGCGAGGGCGTTAGGCCCGGCATATGTCCCGATAACCGGACTGATTACCGAACGGTAGATCCGCTCTTTGGGGTAAATAGAGCCGAGCCGTTCTACGAGGGTATCAGCATCTTTAGGCGTCGTGGCATGTTCCACGGCCAGCCCTTCAATATTCTTAAATCCGGCTGTAGTTTTGTATAGATAGTCGAGGCCCGCGGTAAGGGACCGCACCCTAGTCAGGGGCGCCATCTCGCCGTCTTTAACGGTGAGTATGGGTTTGATGGATAATACCGAGCCCAGGAGTCCCTGCGCCTTGCCGATACGCCCGCCCTTGGCCAGGTACTTTAGCGTATCGAAATAGGCGATGAGATGCGACCGCGGCACCGCCTTTCGAGCCATTTGCGCTACTTCAGCCAGATTAGCCCCCGCCTTAACCGCTTTGGCGGCAGAAATGACAATCAGCCCCTCCGCCATCGCCACGGTCAAAGAATCGACGATCTCTATTTGGCACTTACCTTTCACATAGTCCTTAGCCTGCGTGGCCGACTGATAGGTGCCGCTGAGCTTGCTGGACACGACAATAACCAGAATCTCGTCAGTCTCCTGAGCCAGCTTTTGATAAACCTCGGCGAAATCATTGGGCGTGGGTTGCGTCGTGGATGGTAAAGTGGTCTCGTTTACCAGTCGCCGGTAAAACTCCTCGGAAGTAATTTCCACCCGGTCACGAAACATCTGCTTGCCGAAACGCACGTAAAGGGGCACAATGGTAAGCCCTAAATCTTTACCGAGGTCGCCGGTGATATCCGATAGGGTATCCGTAACGATCTTTACGGTCATTCCCGCGCACCACCTTTCTATTCGACGGATATGATATAGCTATAATGCGGCTGGCCGCCACGGATGACTTCAACCTGTAACTTCGGATACTTTTTGGTAATCCTGGCGTTGATTTCCTCGGCTTCGGCGGCTTCAGTTTCAGCCCCGTAATAGATGGTAACCACCTCAGCCTCGTCCATATCCAGTTTTGACAAAACCTGTTTAACGACCTCAAGGTTGGTATCACCCACCGCGATAAGCTCACCATCGAGCAGGCCGATGGGCTGTTTCCGCCTGATTTTCAGGCCGTTTATCTTGGTGGCACGCACGGAGCGGGTGACTTCGATGGTTTTAACAGACGCCAGGGCTTTTTCCATGATCTCGGCGTTGGCTTTGAAGTCCGCTTCATAGTCGAAAGCCAGCAGCGCCACGACGCCCTGAGGGATGGTGCGGGTGGGCACGACTTTGATTTTTTTCTGAGTGAGAGACTGAACCTGATTGGCGGTGGCAATGATGTTTTTATTGTTGGGGAGGATAATGACATTATCAGAAGGAGTGGCTTCGACGGTCTGGAGGATATCCTTGGTGCTGGGATTCATCGTCTGGCCCCCGGGTACGACCGCGGCGGCCCCCAGGCTGCCGAAGACATCGTTGAGGCCGTCACCGGAAGCTACGGCAATAACGGCGGTATCGGTGGTGGGCATTTTTTCCTTCTGCATTTCCAGGAAGTCCTGATGCTGCTCATCCATGTTCCGGACGCTTACCTGATGCAGCGTACCCAGCTTGGAGGCAACCGATATGATATTGCCGGGGGTCAGGGTATGAATATGGATACGAACCGCCGAATCGTCCCCGACGACGATAAGGGACTCACCCTTCCTTTCAAGTCGCTTCCGGATTTCTTCCGGCTCCAGACCCTCTCCTTTAAGCAGGAACTCGGTGCAATAGCCGTAGGGTATCTCTTCGACGGCCGAGACCACCGGTACCGGGGCCGTATACGGAAGCTCGCTGACGATTATCTGAGGCTTGCGCAGGCGCATCTGCTCGGTCTCACCCTTGAGATAGCGGAGCGCCCCCTCCAAAAGCGTATAGATGCCCTGGCCGCCGGCATCGACGACGCCGGCGTCTTTCAATACTTTTAGAAGGCGGGGTGTATTGGCGACCGATTCTGCCGAGGCGTCCACTACCGCTTCCAGGACCTGAATGATATCATCGTGGCCCTCGCTTACCTGCGACCGCGCTGCCGCAGCGGCGTCTTTGATAACGGTGAGCATCGTCCCTTCCACCGGATTACTCACCCCTTTATAAGCGGTCTGCGCTGATTTCTCCAGGGCATCGGCGAGCTCGGCGGCGTTAAAGGACTCCTTGTCTTCTAGCCCCTGCGCCAGGCCGCGCCAAATCTGAGAGAGAATCACACCGCTATTGCCCCGCGCCCCCATAAGCGCGCCCTTAGCCATAGCGTGGGCAACGCCGGCGGCGCTGTGGTCGGGAGCGCGAAAGGCTTCCTCCATGGTAGAACGCATGGTCAACATCATGTTGGTGCCGGTGTCACCATCCGGCACCGGAAAGACATTAAGGGCATCTATATCTGCGGAGCTCTTTTCCAGCCAGGAGGTGGCCGCGGAAAACATGTCCCTGAGGTCCTGCCCGGCCACAACACTGATTTTAGCCATTTTTACACCACCTTCCTGGATTATCCTGCCAGATTAGCTTTGGAGAGAAGTCATTTCTTGCTAATCTCGCGGCACTATGATACTATGTATTTGAGCAATTTGCAATACCCCAGCTACAAAAATTAAGGAGACAGAGTCAATTGAAGTGCGATTTGTGCGGTAAAACGCCGCAATTCGGTCATAATGTCAGCCACTCCAAACGCCACACCAACCGCCGCTGGACGCCCAATATCCACCCGGCTACTATATACATCGACGGCAAAGCCAAGCACCTGAACCTGTGTACCCGGTGCCTGCGCACGCAGCATAAAGCGACCAAGGTCTAGCCTGTCCGATACCACTTTCTTTCTAAATCCAATGTCTCGATTTATTTATTCATGGTTTTCGAAGAGACCGTTGACATAGGTGAATCAGGCCAACTGCCGCCGCCGACTTATCAGGATACTCCCCACGAATCCCCCGATGAGATAGATGAGCATG
>CAZEUJ010000104.1:0-7229 GCA_964514525.1 uncultured Dehalococcoidaceae bacterium | reverse complement strand
GAATGAGGGGCGAATTAAATACACGTTTCCGATACTTCCGGACGACCAGGAGGAAAAAGGACTGGGAGTTCTACCTACTGTACAGTATGGTGGGCGGTAGAGGACTTGAACCACTGACCTCCGCGATGTCAACGCGGCGCTCTAACCATCTGAGCTAACCGCCCCCGACTTTAGTAATTCTACTAAATACCTACATCGCCGTCAACCTCCCAAGATATAAATTTCATGTCATTTTTATCCGGTTGTGATACATTTGTTACTAGGATATGATAAAATACTGAACAAATCATCCGCTTTGGCAGTCCGGCAACTGAAGGACTTTAGAACATGTTTTCCTGAGTGTTGCCATAACAGACTGGAGGCTATTGTCAATGAGTATTCTAAAAGGTCTGGGAACTGGTATTCTCAGCTTCCTGCTGCTGGTATCACTATGTGTTTTCGGCATGGCATTTCTCATCAGCAGCACTGTGCTTAATCCGGATTTCATCGTCGCGCAGGGAGAAAAGCTTGATATGACTACCCTGGCGCGTGAATATTTCGATGAAGAAATCAGTAAAGAACTACCGGAGGAAGCAGAATTTTTGAAAGAAGCCGTTTACGATGTCGTTGCTGACCAGGAACCTTGGCTAAGGGAGCAATTGAATATTGCCATATACGCAGGCTATGACTTTTTGCTGGGGAAGAGTGAACGACTGGAAATAAACATCCCGCTGGATACTTTGAAGGCTAACGTTAAGGAGAGCCTGTGGCAGACTCTGCAGGACTTCCTCGCCCACAAGGCAGATGAAATCCCCGAAGATGTGCTCAGGCCATATATTGAAGAGAATTTCCATGAGCTTATTAGCGTGATACCGGAGCAGTTATTGCCGTCGGGAATATCAGAGTGGACGGAAAACCAGTTCAGAGCGTATCTTGACCAGCATTATGACGAGTTTCTGGATATTTTCCAGACCGCGTATCGCGTGCCTGGTGTTTCCGCCCTGATTCTCGGCCAGATTCAACCCTATTTCGACCGGTATTACGACGATTTCGTTGATGAGTTCCCCGACTCACAGGTAATAGATGAGAACGAAATACCGTCGGATATCATGGAAAGTTTAGAAACGGCCAGGAAGTGCATCAGATATTTCTATATCGGTTACTATGTCTTAATTGCTTTCATGGTATTGCTGGTTGCCGCCATTATTCTGATAAACCGTAATGTGAAAGATAGCTCACGTTCGCTGGGGATAGTCTTTCTTATTTATGGAGTCGCGGAGTTTGCCGGCGTCCTTTTTGCCAGATATTTCGATTTTCTGAAGCTTATCCCTGACCTGCCATCTTCGCTGGAAACCTGGCTTTCAGGTTTGATAAAAGATACGCTGTTGCCGTTGCAATGGTTCAGCCTGGGGATATTGATTCTCGGGGTAGTGCTTGTCGTGGTTTCCTTTGTCTATCGGCGGCGGACGGCACCAGAGTCAGCACAAAGCTAAATACGAAAGATTTGTTTCAGGAGAAAATTAAAAGTATTATAGCTTTGAATTGTTTTTAGTATTATGTCAAGTGTTTACTGTATTTTCTCATCTGCCACCACCCTACTCCTCCTAATATAATCGCCCCTGCGGCGGTGGCTATGGCGCAGTATAGCGCCGCGTCGAACCAGAACCCCTGTGGAAAGAGCATGATGAGATAGTCCCTGGCGGGGTCAAGCATCCAGAAGTCGTTAGCGAAGCTGAACAAATGAAACTGGAGAAAGAAATTATCAAAGTCCAGTGCTATCACCAGTCCCAGCGCCAACATCAATAATAAAGTCAGACTGCCCCCGAAAAACAGTCCCTGCCCCAGTCGCCGCCTATCCCGCCACCAGAATAAAGCCATGCAGATGAAAGCGAGGGCATAAACCCCGGTTCCGAGTAAGATTAAATATACCAGGCGGAACAGCCCTTTGACGTCCTTAAGGTGGGAGACCTCACGTTCGTTGAACAGCTTAAAAGGCTTGCCGTCCTTTTCTAACGTGAGGTCGATGAATTCATCGCCGGAGTTGAAGTAGGCGATAAGTCCCCTGGCCGCCTTGTCCAGCTCCGCCGGTGCCAGCCCCGTGACCTGGCTGACGTCGTATTTTTCAAAGCCATAGGTATATAGCCTCGGGCTATTCGCCGCTATACTCACGCTGGCCGTCAGCAGCAGGACCGGCAGGCATAGAATGAACAGCCATTGCGCGGTGGTCTTGAGAATAATCATTTCTATCTTGATTTTACACTTTCGTGAGGAAAAACGAAAAGAGGGAGGGTATAATACCTCACCCCTTAGTCCCCTCTCCAGCCTGCAACGTCAGGCAAACCAAATCATTTTTTGGCTGGAGAGGGGATTTATTATTGAGAGGGGTTTGCACCCCTCTCGGCGGGCTACTCCCCTTTTTTGGAGGGTTTAAGAGAGGCGAAGGGTAAAACTAACCTTACCTTAATACTTTCCCACAAGGGCGAGGACAAGCGATGACAATAATATCCGTTTAGGGGCGTTTAAGAGGGGTGAAACCCCTCTTTTATTCTCTCCCCCTCTCAAACAAAAGATGTTTTGAACGCAGTTAATGACTCTGTTTGAGAGGGGGATTTAGGGGGTGAGTATAGAAATTTAAATGAATACTTATCTTATCTAAAAAAACTTTCCTTGGTCTGCCGACCCTGTGCTATAATTAACCAGATTTCTTCACCGGGAGTATGATGTTTACTCACCTCCATGTCCACACCGAATACAGCCTGCTGGATGGTATGTGCCGTATCTCTCGGCTCGTGCAAAAGGCTAAAGAACTGGGTATGGATAGCCTGGCCATCACCGACCACGGCGTCATGTACGGTGCCATCGAGTTTTACCAGGCTGCTAAAGAGGCCGGCATCAAGCCCATCATTGGCAGCGAGATTTATATCGCCCCGGGCAGTCGCCTCGGCCGCAATGCCGCCGATAAAAATAACTACCATCTCATCCTTCTCGCCAAAAACAGGGCCGGCTACCAGAACCTGATCCAGCTTACCACCAAAGCCCATCTGGAAGGATTTTACTACAGACCCAGGGTCGATAAGGAGTTGCTGGAACAACACCATGACGGATTGATCGCTCTTAGCGCCTGTCTGGCCGGAGAAGTCT
This sequence comes from uncultured Dehalococcoidaceae bacterium, assembly GCA_964514525.1. GTDB lineage: Bacteria > Chloroflexota > Dehalococcoidia > Dehalococcoidales > RBG-16-60-22 > JBFYTX01. The sequence continues at coordinate 4,109 of CAZEUJ010000104.1, read as the reverse complement.
CGCAGCTTATATTGAGTCGGCGCTACGACGATGCCAGGAAGGCCGCCCTCTGGTACAAGCATACCTTCGGGGATTTTTATCTTGAAATCATGCGGCACCCTATTCCGGAGATGGAAGCCGTCAATAATTACCTCATACAGATGGCGCCGGAACTCGGTATTCCCCTGGTGGCGACTAACGATACCCACTATATCAACCGCGAAGACGCCTCCGCCCACGACCTGTTGCTGTGCATCGGTACCAATACCACCATTCACGACGAGAAACGCTTGAAAATGCCCGGCGACTTCTTTTATCTTAAGAGTCCGGCGGAAATGGCGGAGTTATTTAAGGATATCCCGCAGGCGCTGGAAAATACACAGCATATTGCTGAGATGTGTAACCTGGACCTTGAGTTCGGTCGATTGCATCTGCCGGAAGTAGAGTTGCCAGAAGGCAAGACCGCCGACCAGTTCCTGGCCGACCTCTGCCGCCAGGGCTTGCCCCAGTATTATCCCAACCTCACCCCGGAAATACAGCAGCGGCTGGATTACGAGCTTGACGTTATCAAACAAACGCAATTCGCCAACTACGTCCTGGTCGTCTGGGACATCATCTCCTTCACCAAGAAACAGAATATACTTTTCGGCGTCAGGGGCAGCGCCGCTTCTAGTATCGTCCTGCACTGTCTCGGCATTACCCCCCTCGACCCTCTGGAACACGGGCTGGTCTTCGAACGCTTCCTCAATATCGAGCGTAAAGAGATGCCGGATATCGATATGGATTTCCAGGACGACCGCCGTGACGAGGTAATTAACTACGTCTCGCAGAAATACGGCCAGGACCATGTCGCGCAGATTATCACCTTTGGGACGCTCGGCGCCCGGGCGGCCATCAGGGACGTGGGACGGGCGCTGGGCATGCCCTACGGAGACGTCGACCGCGTCGCCAGGCTTATACCGAACGTCGTCGGTATGACCCTCAACCGGGCTATGGACGAGAACAGCGAACTCAAGACCATTTATCAAGATGATGAAATCGTGCATAACCTGGTCAATGCCGCGCGGCGGGTGGAAGGTATCTCGCGCCATGCCAGCACCCATGCCGCCGGCGTCGTTATCTCTAAAGAGCCCCTGACCAACCACGTACCTTTGCAGCGCGGCGCTAAAGTTGACGGTCAGGAAGCGGTCATGACCCAGTTTTCCATGAACGACATCGCCCACATCGGCCTGCTTAAAATGGACTTCCTTGGGCTGGCTAACCTCACCATCCTGGGCAGGGCGAGGGAAATCATCCGCCAGCACCGCGGCATTGACATCGACCTTTATAAAATACCTATGGACGATAAAAAGACCTTTGCTCTGCTCTCCGCGGGAGAAACGGCCGGTGTTTTCCAGCTTGAAGGCGCCGGCATGCGCCGTTACATCAAAGACCTCAAGCCGACCGTTTTCAGCGATATCTCCGCCATGGTCGCTCTCTACCGCCCCGGCCCCATGGAACATATCCCCACCTTCATCGATTCCAAGCACGGGCGTAAACCGATACGTTATCCCCACCCTGCTCTCGAGAACATCCTCAAAGAGACCTACGGCGTTATCGTTTACCAGGAGCAGGTGCTTTTTATCGTGAGAGAGTTTGCGGGCTACAGTCTGGGGCAGGCGGATATCTTCCGCAAGGCTATGGGCAAGAAGATCGCCGAGGTGATGAAGAAAGAAAAGCGGAATTTCATTAACGGCGCCAAAAAACAGAATTATTCCTCCGAGTTGGCGGAAGAGGTCTTCTCCCTCATCGAGCCGTTTGCCGGCTACGCCTTCAATAAAGCCCATGCCTTCTGTTACGCCCTCATTGCCTACCAGACCGCCTATCTCAAGGCGAACTACCCGGCGGAGTATATCACCGCTTTCCTGACTATCCACGCCGGAGAACTGGAGAAAGCCGCCAGCGCCGCCGCCGAATGCCGGCGATTGGGCATTGAAGTCCTGCCGCCGGACATGAACCGCAGCCAGCTTTATTTTTCGCTGGAAGATAATGGTGCCGGTAAATCAGCCATACGCTTCGGGCTGGCGGCCATAAAAAACGTCGGCGCCGGGGCTATCGAGCCTATTATCAACGAACGCGATAAAAACGGCGTATTCAAGTCTATTGAAGACCTGTGCCGCCGCAGCGATTTACAGGCAGTCAACCGGCGCGTGATGGAGAGTCTGATTAAAGTGGGTGCCCTGGATTCCCTGGAAAAACGCGGCACACTGCTCAATAGCATCGGCCGTATCCTGTCCCTGGCGCAGCGCGAGCAGCAGCTGCGGGAGACGGGGCAATCCACCATGTTCGACCTCTGGGGGGAGGCAACGCCGGTACCGTTGCCCCAACTCGACCTCACGCCCGCAGGTACTTCCGACCGGGAAAAAGCATTCTGGGAAAAAGAGCTTACCGGCGTTAGCTTCTCGGAAAAACCGTTCAGTCCGGTATTCAGTGTCAGGCAGGCCAATGCTGTCTTTTGCGGCAACATCGATGCGGAGCTGGATAAGCATGTTATCGTCACGGCCGGGCGTGTTATCTCGGCGCGGTATTCTCTTACCAGAAAAAATGAGTCTTTCGCCATCGTTACCATCGAGGACGTTAGCGGCAAGATTGAAGTTATCGCCTGGCCTCAGGTCTTCAACCAGACCGAAGAGTTCTGGAAAGAAGGCAACGAGCTTATTATTCAGGGTAGAGTGCGGGCGAGAGATGATGAGGTAAGCGTTATCTGCGATAACGTGAACTATTACGAGCCGCCCGGTGAAGAGGAGGAATCGACCTCACAGTCTGAACCCAAAACTGTATCGGCCGCTGCCCCACCAGCAAAAACCGCCGTCCCGCCCCCTGAAAGACACCGACTCATAATAAATCTCAAGCAGACCGCCGATGCGGATGGGGATATTTCCCGCCTTAATAAAATCATCGCCACTCTTAAAACCTACACCGGCCGCGACGAAGTGCGCTTGAATATCCTTAACGGTGGCGATGCCATCCCGCTTAAGCTCCCCAATATTTACACCGGTTATTCCCCAGAGCTCAAGCAGCAATTAGTCCAGATTATCGGCGAAGATGGCCTTAACGTGGAAACCATCGCGTAGCTATTATTTTTTCGTATCTGACAGCTCCTCGGTGATGTCCTTGGACATCTTCAGGAAAAGCTTCCTCAGCTTCTTCATCACGTCCTGGGCGGCCTTTTCGCCGGCGCTTCTCGCCTCGTCGGCCGCCTCCCTGGCGTCCGCCGCCGCCGCTTCGATTTCATCCAGAAGCTCCGGCAGTGGTTTACTGAAAATATCATGCTTGGGGTTTACTTTGTCTGCCATATTTGTCTCCTTAAAGCATCACTCCGACTCTTTAGTAAAATATTATAACATAAGTAACATCTGGAAACCTCTACCGCTTGGTGCTAGAATATGGTGACCATAGTACAGGTAGAGTTATGGAAAAATCGGAAAGACCATCGGAAAATATTCATCGGGGCCACCGTAAGAGGCTGCGTGATAAGTTCCTGAAATCCGGACTGGCCGGCTTCCACGACTACGAAATCGTTGAGCTGCTGCTTAGCCTGGGCACGCCGCGCAAGGACTGTAAATTACCGGCTAAAGAAGCTATAAAAAGATTCCAGACGCTACGTGGTGTCCTGGAAGCCCCCGCCGAAGAACTAGAGCAGATAGCCGGCATAGGGGCACACAGCGCCTTCGGTATCAAGCTGGTGCAGGAGGTCGCCCGGGAGTTCCTCAAAGCCAGGATCCTGGAAAAACCTTTTTATAAGTCCTCTCAGGAAGTCTTTGACTACCTCTACCATGCCATGCGCGGTCTTAAAAAAGAGGTCTTCAAAGTGATCTATCTGAACAGCCAGAACCAGATTCTCGATACTATCGACCTTTCCGAAGGCACGGTCAACAGCGGTTCCGTCTCTCCCCGCGAGGTTATCGAGGGAGCGATTAGAAGTAGTGCCGCCGCCCTGATTTTTATCCACAACCACCCCTCGGGCAACCCCGAACCCAGCACGAACGATAAATCCCTGACACGCGAGCTTGTCTATGCCGGTAAACTCTTACGACTCAGGGTCCTGGACCACATCATCATCGGCGATAACCGTTATTACAGCTTCGCCG
>CAZEUJ010000103.1:0-7271 GCA_964514525.1 uncultured Dehalococcoidaceae bacterium | reverse complement strand
GCGCGGGGCCACCGCTTCAAGGATGACGAGGTCATCCGCCCCTACGCGCTTAATGACTTCGCCAAAGCCTATAAAGTGGACGGCGCCATCCTGCCCTTGTGGCGGTGCGGGGTGGGATGCACGGTGACCCGGAAAGAGCAGGGCCTGCGGCTGAGTGAAATGGGTGTGCGCGTCCTGCATTACGAGGGGTCACAGCCGGGCGACCGCACCGACCTTGACGAAAACCGTTTACTCGACCAGCTCGATGTATGGATGGAGAGCCAGGGGTTGCGGAAATTAGAGGACTAGGAGGCTGAAATGATAACGGCCGGGATAGACGTGGGTATAGAAAACGTTAAGGTGGTGATACTAAAGGACGGGAAAGTCATCGCAAGGGGGGCGGCATTATCGGGAGGGGCGAACCGGGCGAAGTCTGCCGAGCAGGCATGGAAGAACGCACTGGCAGCCGCAAAAATTTCACCCTCCGATGTCAGTAATATCGTCGCGACGGGACAGGGAAAGGGCGACGTCAGCTTTGCCAGGGACCGTATTACCGAGCCAGTGGCGGACGCGCGGGCGGCCCGATTCCTCTATCCTGAGGGCACGTGCGTGGTGGATGTCGGCGCCGACCAGGTGCGCGTCGTGGCCCTCGGCCCGCAGGAGAAAATCTCGGAAGTCGTTATGAACCAGAAATGCGCCGCCGGCCTAGGCACTTTACTAAAGTCGATGGCAAGGACGCTGGCGATGACACTCGAAGAGATGGGCCGCATAAAGGGCAGTTCATCCGGCGGCGCTTTAGTCAATGACGGGTGCGCCGTCTTCGCCGAGATGGATGCGTTAAGCCTGTTAAACCACAACGTTCCCCGGGAAGAGGTCGTCCGGGTGGTAATCGAGGCGGTAGCCGTCAGAGTAAATGCGATTCTAAATGACAAAATAAAGCCTTCAAAAGATGCCACGGTGCTGGTCGGCGGGATGAGCAACAATAAAGCGGTGGTCAATGCGTTAAAAAGGCGGTCGGGGATAAATTTTATCATTCCCGAACAGGCGGAGTATGCCGGAGCGCTGGGCGCCGCGCTGATAGCAGCGGGATAACATCCCAAAAAACTCATTGTGGAGGCAGCTACGATGGTTCAAGAGTACTGGAGATGGCCGGAGTCCAGTTGGACTTCAATGGATATCGACTGGAAGAAAGCTAAAAGCATTACCGCGGGGGTGGACGCGGGGTCGAACAGCACACAGGCGGCGATAATGTGCGATAACCGGCTCTTCGGCTACGCCAACCTCCGCACCGGGCCGGACCATAGCGCCAGCGCTAAGGCTGCCATGGAACAGGCATTGGGGAAATCGGGAATGAAAGTAAAAGATATCAAATATATCGTGGGCACGGGGTGGGGAAGTCGGAATATTCCCTTCGCACAAAAAACAGTCGATGAAATCAACTGCCACGCCAGGGGTGCCCGTTTTATGTACGGGCCGACCGTAAAAACAGTGGTAGACCTGGGTGCGCAGACCTGTAAAGCCATCAGACTTTATAGCTGGGACAGGATACGGGATTTCCAGATGAACGATAAATGCGCCGACGGCATGGGGCGGGGCATCGAGGTGATGGCCGACCTCATGCAGGTGCCAATACAGGAAATGGGCGAAAGGTCGTTCGCAGTTGAGAAAGACCCGGAGCCGGTCAGCACCACCTGCTATGCTTTCGCCAATACCGAAGCCATGGGACTGTTCCGAGAAGGCTACACGGAGAGCCAGGTACTGGCGGCTTACCTTTTTGCCATTGCCTGGAGGCTGCACAGCACGATAGGCAGGGTGCAGCCGGAAAAGGAAATCGCTTTCACGGGCGGGCTGGCCAAGAACCCCGGCATCGTGAAACGAATAGAGCGAGAGATGAAAATGACGGCGCTGACGAGTGATTACGACCCGATGTTGGCGGGGGCCATCGGGGCGGCGCTGATAGCGCAAAAAATGGTCGAGAAGGCTTGATAGGTCAGTAAATTACCTTTTCTTCTTCCAGCCTGGCTATTTCCTCTTTGGTCAAGCCCAGCAAATCACCGAAAACATAGTCGTTATGCTCCCCGAGCAACGGCGGGTAACTATAGTTGCCTTTTTGCCTGCCGTCGGGCCTAAAGGGCAGTCCCGCCAGGGTAATATTACCGAGGACGGGGTGCTCTGCCTCGACAAAAAAGCGCCGTGCCTTTAATTGGGGGTCGGTGACGAGGTCTTTAATGTTCAAAGAAGCCCCGGCGGCTACACCCGCTTTTTGCAAGAGTCCCATGACCTCATACTGACGATACTGACTCGTCCATTCTTCAATGAGCCTATCCAGCTCATCTTGATTTTGCCAGCGACTCAATTCATCTTTGAACTCTTCTTTTCGAGCCCAATCGGGACTGCCGATGGCCTTGACGAAAGCCTGCCACTCCGCCTGACTGCCCACCGCGATGGCCACCCACTCGTCGTTGCCCTTGCAACGGTAACAGCCGTGCGGGGCCATATATTTATCCCGGTTGCCCATACGCTCGCCGAGGGAGTCGTTCATGGCATACCCCATAACTATCTCGCCGAGGAAATTAGTGCTGCCCTCAATCATAGCCGCATCGATATATTGCCCCTCCCCGGTGCGGTTGCGGTGATAAAGCGCCGCCATAATCGCGAAGGCACCGTGCATTGCCTGGGTGGCATCCGTCCAGGGAGACACGCCGACCGTAGCCGGCCCGCCGCCAGGGTAGCCGTTCAAATACGTCGAGCCATCGTAAGCCTCCACTATTTCCGCGTAAGAAGGCCGCGACTTGTGAGGCCCGCTCCGTCCGTAGCCCGAACCGGCATAATAGATAATATCCGGCTTGATCTTTTTCAACTCCTCATACCCCAACCCCCAACGTTCCAGAATCGCCCCGCCAAAGTTTTCCGTAACGACATCGCTTATCTTTACCAGGTCCCTGGCGAGCTCTTTCGCTCTCGGTTCGTTCATGTTTAAAGTAATACTCTTTTTACCATAGTTCAGAGAAGCAAAGGCCGTCCCTGCGTTGAAATCATCTCTCTTGTGACCGGGCGGAATGCCGATTTGCCGCATGAAATCTATCCTCAAGTGGGTTTCCGCCTTAATAACCTCCGCGCCCATTACCGCCAGCCACTGTGTCAGGTGAGGGCCGGCCCACATCTGCCCGAAATCCATAATCCTGATACCGTCAAGAGGCAAACTCTGCATTTTTATCTCCCTCTTTTCAGATTCCTAGATTATCCCTGCCTGTTTCATCCTGACCAGGTCGAGCCGGCTATACCCCAGCACCCCGCAGTACACTTTTTCATTATGCTCTCCCAGCAGCGGGGCGGGGCGCTTCAACTCCCAGGGCGTCGCCGATAGCTTATAGGGCGCACCGGGGTATTTGAGCTTGCCGGCAACCGGATGGTCTACCCCGGTAAAAAAGTTACGGTACGCCAGCTGCTCATCGTTAACAACCTCTTTCACCGTGCGTACCGGCGCTAAAGGCACATCGTGTTCCATACCAAGCCGGTCAATCTCTGCCATGGTATATTCCCGGGTCCATAACTCGATGAGTTTATTACAGTCTTGCTGGTGTTCGGCGCGCATGGCCGGATTCTTGAAAAGCTCAACCTGCGTCCAGTCCGGGGTGCCCATCATCATCACGAGTTTCTGCCAGTGCGGTCCAATCCAGATGCACACATAGCCGTCTTTACACGCATATAAAAAGCCGCCGACGCGCTTCCTGCCCATTTGACGCGTGGGATAAAGCCCCTCACACAGGCAGAAGGCAAGCTCCTGGCGCGTTACCGATGCCAGCGCTTCCTGGGCGGACACGTCAACATGCCTGCCGGATTTATTTCCCGGCCGCCCTAGTACAGCGGACATAGTGCATACCGCGGCGGTCAGGCCGGTCATAAAATCGGCGGCATGAGCCGGCCCCCGCAACGGGCAATACCGCTCCCTGTCATCAACACCTTCCGTCGGGTTTCCGAACGCTTCGCTGCTCATATGGGAATTAATGAGGTCAGAGCCTTTGAAGTCTTTATAGGGTCCGGTACGACCGAACGGGGAAACGGAGGTCATGATTAACGAGGGATTTAACTTTTTTAAGCTCGGGAAGTCGAACCCCAGCCTCGCCATTTCCCGGCGCGGAATATTTTCAATAAGGACATCCGCCCAGGCAACAAGTCGCCGGGAAATCTCCCGCCCCCGCTCGCTGGCGACATTCAAAGTAATCCCCGATTTATTCGTGTTTAAAAAGAGAAAGAGACCGCTTTTCTCCGGATGAGGTATATCTCCAGGGAAAGGCCCCCAGCGCCTGGCCGTATCGCCGAGACCTGGCCTTTCAACTTTGATGACATCAGCACCCAGGTCGCCCATCATTTTGCTACAGTAAGGTCCCGAAATGAAATCGCTGAACTCCAGGACCTTTAAGCCGCCGAGTGCTCCCGTTTTCATGCACACAACCCCCTCCCTGTTCTTATTATTCTGTTTGGAAAATACCACCACTGACAACAATATTAAAGTTTATTGAGCCTGCAACGCAAGTCAGAGCCCCTAATAAAAAAATAACTCCTGCGGCAACTTGAACTAGGGATTTATTTTATCTTATTATAATGGGAAATACGGTATATTACGACATATCGAAAAGGAGAGAGATGAGCAGCGACAAAAAAATTACAGTGCTAGACCCAAGGGGCCAGCCCTCCGGCGTATTCGGGCGACGTCTCGACCCGGATTCACCTCCCTGGGCAATTCACGACCCCGTCAATCAGCCCAGAGACACGGCTGAAGCACTGGGTTCTCTTAAAATGGCGCCGCGCCTCGATAGCCTGGAAGGTAAGACCGTTTACCTGGTCGATACGGGATTTGCCGGTAGCTCGGATTTTATTGAAGAGGTCCATGACTGGTTTAAACGTAACCGTCCTTCGGTGAAGACGGAGGTACGGCACAAGAAGACCGGCATGTTTACCGACGAACCCGAGCTGTGGGCGGAGATCAAGAAAAACGGTAACGCCGTTGTCTTCGGCGTGGGCGGCTGAGACGGCTGTTCGGCGAGTATCGCCGAGTTTGCCCGGACAATGGAAAGCGACTATGGCGTGCCCACAGCCCCCATCGTCACCGCCCGTTTCGCGGACTACGTCCAGCGCGACGTCCGGAGCCACGGCATGAACCTCCGCTGGAGCTTTCCGCCCTATCCCGTCGGCTGGGTCTCCCGCGAAACATTGCACGGTTACGTGGAAGGCAACGACCCGATTTCCGGCGCACCCCTCATGGAGGAGGTCATCTCTGCCCTGACCCAGCCACTGACAGACGCGGAAAAGCACCCTAAAATCGTCAAGAGACCGCTCCGGCCGCGACTGCTCGAACCGGATACAGAAGCCAACCTGCACCGCCTTTTCCTGGAAAGCGGCTGGATCGACGGGCTCCCCATCGTCCTGCCCACCGAAGAGCGCGTGGCGGAGATGCTTACCGGTACCGACCACGACCCCCAGGAATTCGTCGGTATGATGTCCGTGACCACCCACGAAGAGAGGTTACAATATACGGTGGAGAGAGTTGCGGTCAACGCCGTCATGGCCGGGGCGAGGCCGGAGCATCTACCGGTTATCCTGGCATTGGGCGCTTCGGGACGGCCTTCCATGCCCAGTTCGACTACTTCCTTTTCGAGCATGATGGTGGTAAACGGCCCCATCCGCGATGAAATCGGCATGAACTGCGGCCTCGGCGCCTTAAGCCCGGTCAATTACGCCAACTCCGTCATCGGTCGGGCATGGACTTTAATGAGCATCAACTTCGGGGACGTCCGGCCGGGAGCCACGTTCACAGCCAGTACCGGAAGCACCATCAACTACAACAACATGTGCTGTGCGGAGAATGAAGAACTCAGTGTCTGGCAGCCTTTCCATGTACGCAAGGGCTTTAAGGCGGGAGAAAGTACGGTGAGCCTTTTCCGCGGCTGGAGTATCTTCACCGGGGGTATGGGCCCAGGACAGCGGATGCTTCAGGTGATGAAGGGAATGAATCCCTTCGGCGGCGCATTTACGTTAGTCATCGATCCGCTGGTAGCCAAGAACCTCAAGAAAGAAGGCTGGGATGACCCATTCAAATTGAGCAAGTGGCTCGTGAATGAGATGAATCCCCGTTTCAAGCGCCCGGAGATGGTGAACTTCGTAGTCGTCGGCGGGGAAATGAATCCCCTGTGGGTTTGTACCGATTTCTTCTATTTCCAGACCGTAGTAATAGACCCCTGGATACCTAAAACCGGCATTAAGAAAGACGCCAGGCCGCTAAGGATGCCGGAGGCAGTTGTCTGTAAAGACGGCTCCTGTGGTATCTCGCATTAACGATAAAAAAAGATATAAAGGGAAGAGAGATTAAGCATGAAAGACATAAAAGGAAAAGTGGCTTTTATTACCGGCGGCGCCAGCGGCATCGGGCTGGGGATTACCAAAGCGTGTGCCAAGTACGGCATGAAAGTGGTCATCGCAGATTCCCGCCAGCATGCGCTGGATGAAGCGATGGCCTATTTCAAGTCGACTAAGCAGCCTGTCCACCCCATCAGGGTGGATATCACCGACCGCGTTGCCTACGTTAAAGCCGCCGATGAAGCGGAAAAAGTCTTCGGGAAGATACACGTGCTGGTCAATAATGCCGGTGTGGGCACACCGGGCGGCACGATCGATAGATTAAATTATAAGGACTGGGACTACAGCCTGGGCGTCAACGTAGGCGGCGTTTTTAACGGCATCATGACGATTGTGCCGCGCATCATAGAGCACGGCGAGGGCGGCCACATCGTCACCACATCGTCGACGTGCGGCCTCATGGGCTCGCTTGGTTTTACCATCTACTGCACCACCAAATACGCGGTGATTGGCATGATGGAATGCCTCGCGACAGAGCTCCAGGATAAGAACATCGGGGTTTCTATACTATTCCCCGGCCCGACGGTATCCAACCTGGGCCAGTCATCTTTTGAGAACCGGCCGGCCCACCTCAGGAACGAGGGAGATACCTGGCCGCCTAAAATGCCTCCCAATCCGCCGCCGGGCATGGAAAACCGGCCCCGGCGGCCGATCGAGGAGGTGCGGCAGGTGTTCATGAACCCGGACGAAACCGGCGAGCGGGTAGTGCGGGGAATCAGGAATAACGACCTTTATATACACACCCATCCCGAGTGGCGAGAGGGCTATATAAACCGTCACGAAGCCATCGTCCGGGCTATCCCGGATGAGCCGCGGAATGAAAAGCGATGGGAGATCATCAAGACTTTCGGGACGATAATATATAACGACATTTA
>CAZEUJ010000102.1:0-7282 GCA_964514525.1 uncultured Dehalococcoidaceae bacterium | reverse complement strand
CAACTAAGGAAATCTCTCCTGCGTACATCTGGGCAATCATCATCATCGGCGCGGTCCTGGTAATCGCGGTAATTGTCCTGATAGTCAGAACCAGACGGACAGTCTAACACTCTGACATAACGGGCAATAGTCCGTAACTCCGAGAGCCCCGACGAAAGTCGGGGCTCTCTCTTTTATCTAAAGAAATACAGGCGAGGAAAGGTTGTTTTGTACTGAGGGAAAAATACCCGGGAGGAATTTTAAATATCGTCCAGGCGGGGCGCCAGGACCTGCACGGGTATTATTTCACCGGCGTTTAGCGACGTAACGCCTTCCGGAAGGCAGATAAGGCTATCGGCGCTGGCGATAGCCTGCAAGCGACTCCGGTGACGATAAAGGGACACGGTAAAATAGCCGGAGGCATCACGCGATATTACAGCATCCTTGAACTCCGTCCAGGCGCGGTGGCGGCTTTTCATGTTTTCGGATAGCCTGGCGAGGACTGACTGGAGCGGGTGACGGTTATCCCCGCCGAGGCGTAGAATCCCGGGCAGGGCAAGCTGTAAAAAAGCCATCTCGTTGCTGGCAGGCCCGCCCGGCAGGCAAAACACCGGCCTGCCCTCATAAAGTCCGAAGGCGATACCTTTACCCGGCCCCATACGTACATGATGAAAAATCTCCCGCCAGCCCAGCTTATCCAGCGAGCCGATAACGAGGTCGCGTTCACTCCCCCAGGCGCCGCCGCTGGTCAGAATAACATCAACACCTGGCAAACACCTGATTAACTCCTGCTTAATGGCCCTTTCATTATCTTTGACTACCGAAGTGACGCAAGAGATACCGAAAGAAGCCAGCCAGGCCTGCATGGTGACCAGATTGCTGGCATATAGTTGACCGGGGCGGAGGTTTTCCCCGGGAGCTACCACCTCATCACCAACGCCGACAATAGCTACTAAAGGCCGCCGGTAGACACTGACCCGGTTGATGCCGGCCGCCGCTGCCAGTCCCATATAGCCCGGCAAAAGCCTGCCCCCCCGGCTTACAATGACAGCCCCGGCGGTCACTTCACCGCCGGCACGCAGTATGTTGCGTCCCGGTGCGGCATTTGCTTTGATGGATACCTCCCGCGGCGAAAGCTCCTCACCGAACTCACCGGATACTACCGCCCCGGCACCACGGGGTATCGACGCCCCGGAGCAGACCTTAACGGCAGTCCCGCCGATTACCTCTCCCTTAAATTCAGAACCGGCGAAGACGGAACCGATTAGCTTCAAGTGAACCGGGTGGCGTACTGAGGCACCCGCTACATCCTCAGATTTGACGGCGTAGCCGTCCTTCAGCGAGACATCAGTCCCGGGATAGCTAATCCGCGCTACCACATCCGCCGCCACGATACGGCCGACGCCGGAATCCAGCGGTATCTCCTCGACACCTACCGGCCGGACGTTCGAGGCGATAAGGTCAAAAGCTTCCCGATAGCCAACATAACCGATGCCTTCATCGATCTCGTTATTATCTGTCTCCATAGCTGCCTGCTGCTCAAACAACTTCAATACCAGTATATACTCCAGTCTTCAAATTATTCAAACCCAAAAATATCCCCTGAAAGTATTGACTTTACAATAATATAGGAGTAAAATTCGCCATGTGTCAAACGCAAGACGCGTAAAAAACACTCAAGGCGACGAATCCCCTCCCTTTAATATTTACATATCTGTCATCGTTTTAGCTTCACTCATCTGCCTCAATATCACCACCCAAAACATTTATCCAGCTACCGCGGTTTCCGAGGCGGTCAGGTGGACAAGAGTCAATATTCCTACCGAAGGCGAGGCCGGCAACTGGGTGCTGGCGGCGGGCTCCGATATCCAGCACCTGACCGCAGCCGGCGACAGCACGTTTTACGCCTACGTGAAAGGCCCCACCTATACACTGTACAAGTCCACGGACAGCGGGTATAGCTGGGAGCATATCGGCAACGTGAGGGACGCCATAACCGGCATCGCGATATCACCCCAAGATACCGGTATCATATATTATGCCACAGCCTCAGTGGTCTACCGCTCGACGAATGGCGGCAAGACTTTTATGGCGCTGCCGCCCAATCCCGGTGGCGCCGGGGCTGACTATAAAGAAATAACGTCCATCGACGTCACGTGGTCGGATGGCAATAATGTATTAGTTGGCACCAGAGACACCGACAGCGGTGAATTCGGTGGCGTATATATCCTGAACGAAGCCAACATTGTCCCGGGCTGGACGGATACCGAAATCGGCAGTTACGACGTCTGCACCGCAGTCTTTTCGCCGGACTACAGCGCCAATTACCAGATGCTTGCCGTCGTTATCGATGAAAACGACACTTTTATAGCTGCTAAAATCGGCGATACCGGCTGGAATACCGATATCGGCCATGCCAGGCTGAATGTTGTCGCTAACTCGGCGGAAATTGCCTTCCCCGGTATTATCAGCGTGGACGGCATTCCCAGTGAATTAGCCGTCTATGTTGCCCTCAATTCGGGCACCGGTGAAGGAGACGTCTACAAAATCGACGGCATGGGAGAGCCGGGCACCCTGACGGCTACCGACCTCAACGCAGGCTTAACCTACGGATATAACGACATCGATATCACAGGATTGTCCGTTTACCAAGACAATGCCACCGTTATCCTGCTGGCGGGCACGGCGGACGGCGCTATGACGTACATCAGCACCGATAACGGCATCACCTGGACGAGAAGTCGTAAAGCGCCGACGGGCGGATCGGAAACCGAGGTGCTCATGGCGCCCGATTTCGCCGCTACCGGCAGGATGTATGCCGTCACCAGCGGCGATAGCAGCGCTTTATCCGTAAGCCGGGATTTCGGCGTAACCTGGAACCAGCTCAGCCTGATAGACACCGCCATCAATACAATAGTCGACCTGGCGCCGTCGCCCCGTTACAGCCAGGACAGCACCATTTTTATACTTACCTTCGGCAGCGGGCCTTATTCCGGAGGACTCTGGCGCAGTCTGAACGGCGGCGATACCTGGGAACGGACGCTATCCGGCTATCCGGACACGGTGGACAATCTGAAGCGGGTCGCTCTGCCGCCGGAATACGGCGATGATTGCCAGACAGTATTCGTCGCCGGGGTAAGTCAGGGCAGCCCGGCGATATGGGAATCGACCGACGGCGGTCAAAGCTACCGGCGCCGTTTTACCCGGGGTCCGGCTATTGCGGCACTGACCATTGATACCTGGGCAATAGCCGACCAAAAGACCATCTACATCGGCAGCTACAATGGCAGCCAGGGAACGGTCTATAAGTCAATCAACAGCGGATTTCATTTTGACGAAGGCATGCCGGCCGGCGATCAACCGTTGCATACCATCGCCCTTTCACCCGACTATCTACAGGACGGCACCATACTGGTCGGGAACATTAACGGACGGGTCTACATGACGGACAACCAGAGTACCTCATTCGAGCTATTGCCCGTAGAAGCCACTCCCCCGCCCTTCTCCGGACCGGTGAACGTCGCCTTAGACCCCGCCTTCAGTAAAAATCACACCGTGTACGCCGCCGGCGACAACACCGATAGCGGAATATATCGCTTCGTTATCGGCGAGAGCACCGAATGGGAAAGCATCGACGACAGTCTGCCCGCCGGGGCGATACTCAACCGGCTGGCCATCGCTAAAGACGGCACGCTTTACACCGCTAACTCCGCTGCTGGAGGAGGCATGGAACGCAGTCTGAATCCCGCCTTCGCCGACCCGGCATTCGAAACCGTCACCCGCGGGCTGAGCAGCGGCGCCAAACTATACGGACTGTGGCAGGTCGACCACAGAATATGGTCGGCAGATACCACCAATACCAGGCTGATGACCTATGAGGATACCCTGACAGCAGCACCGGTAACGGTCTCCCCGGACAATGGAGCGTCCGCCCTCGGCAGCCTGATAGACCATACCGTGCGGAATATCAGCCTCGACTGGCAAACGATGGACGGCGCTACCGGCTACGAATGGGAATGCGACTATCATGACGATTTTACCTCTGCCTCCGCTAGTTTCGGGGACAGTACATCCGGCAGTTCGATACGGCTGCCCGCCCTCGAACCAGCCACCACCTATTACTGGCGCGTGCGGGCCAGCAGTCCGGCTCTCAGCCCGTGGTCGGAGAAGCGTTCCTTTACCACCGTCATGGACACCGAGGCCGTCACCCTCCGGCCGGAGAGTCCCACCGCCGGCGCCACCGGGGTCGCGGTAAAGCCGGTTTTTCAATGGACGGCCGTGATCGGCGCGGAAGCCTACGAACTGCTCGTAGCCACCGACGCCGAGGCAAATAACCCGGTAATTGCCAGAACAGACGAATACGCCCTGACCGGCAACGTATGGCAGTGCGATGTGGGTCTGGACTACGCGACAACCTACTACTGGAAGGTAAGGGCAATCAACGCCAGCACGCGCAGCGTCTGGAGCACGACCGGCGTTTTCACCACGGAGTCCGCCCCCTCGAGTCCAGAGTCCGGGGAACAAACCCCAAACCATGAAGTCATGGGATTTCCCGCGGGTTTAGACACGACGCCCAATCCCACGCCCTTACAGGTAGAGTCCGCACCTATGCCATCCCCGGGCGAAACCACGATACCAGAACTCAGCGAACTACCGGGTGCACTAAGCTGGATAATCTACCTCATCGGCGGGCTGCTGGGGATAATTTTCCTGACGCTAATCGTTATCCTGGCGATCGTCCTGAAAATAAAGCGCATAACGTAATGACTGTTCTTAACAGTTGGTAAATGATTATACCTCACCCCTGACCCCTCTCCAGCCGGAAGCATTGGGAAGAAACCACAGATATTGATGGCTGGAGAGGGCATTTATTATTGAGAGGGGCTGGCGCCCCTCTCGGCAGGCTACTCCCTTTAGATAACGGGGTGTTTAAGAGGGGTCACGACCCCTCTTCTCATTCATCCCCCTCTCAAACAACACAAAAATCGAGTCTAATAAATAAGGCCTGTTCGAGAGGGGGATTAAGGGGGTGAGTATCCAGAATTAACCAAAACTATACAGCGTGTATTTTCTTGACACTATTCCTCATACTGATATATTCTTGAGTAAAATCATAATGCAGGAGGTAAAAACTATGACTCAACCTCAAACGCCCCAAACACCTCAAACACCCCCAACACCCCAAACGCCTAAATCATCCCAAACGACGGGACTTCAAGAAAATGTGGCCGGGATGCTGTGCTATATCGGGGGGTGGGTCAGCGGGATAATTTTCCTGGTGCTCGAACCGAACAATAAAAATATCAAATTCCACGCCTGGCAATCGATAATCGTCTTCGGACCCATCTTCCTTCTCGCCATGATATTCAGCTGGATACCGCATATCTACTTCATCGGGTGGATACTCTGGATAGGCTTCGTCATCCTGTGGGCATACCTGATGTACATGACGTACCAGGGAAAGAAAATCAAGCTGCCCATTGCCGGCCCGCTGGCGGAAAAATGGGTGGAGCAGCCTCCGTTTCAAACTAAATAGCTGGCTTACCATTTTGCCCTCAAGCGAAGGATTTATTAGCGAAAATAGAGTACGGGAGGACCGGTCATGCCGCTGGTAACCATAAAAATCATCGAAGGCAGGAATATCGAACAGAAACGGGGTATGGTCAAGGATGTCACCGAGGCGATTGTGAAAAATATCGGTTGTCCGCCGGCAGCGGTACACATAGACATCGTCGAGATGAAACAGGAAAACCTCGGCCAGGCCGGCAAACTTTTTTGCGATAGTCATTAGCACTAACGGAGTTCGCTTTGAAAGTACTGGGTATCATGGGCAGCCCGAGAATGAGGGGCAACACCGACCTTCTGCTGGATGAAGCCCTCAATGGGGCGCAGAGCAAAGGCGCGGAGGTGGAAAAAATCACCATCGCCAATCTCAAGATAGCGCCCTGCCGGGAAATTTACGCCTGCGTGAAAGACGGCCAGTGCCCTATCAAGGATGACATGGCCGGTATTTATGACAAGCTGGTGAAGGCCGACGCCATCATCGTGGCGACGCCGATATTTTTCTATACCGTCAGCGCCCAGTTGATGGCGCTCATCAGCCGCTGCCAGGCGCTATGGTCGAGGAGATACATCCTTAACATGGACATCCCGGCGAAAAAGGGGGCATTCATCGCGGTGGGGGCGACCAAGGGCGCCAAGCTATTCGACGGGCCGAAACTGACGATACGCTATTTCTTCAAAGCCATTAACGCCGAATATGCTGATGAGCTGCTGATACGGGGCATCGACAAGAAAGGCGAGATAAAAGAGCACCCCACCGCCCTGACCGACGCCTACGAACTGGGTAAAAAACTAGCCGGCTAGCTAGCCTTCCTTTCGCCCTGAACGCCTATCGTAATATCCCGGAAAGGCACGACGTTGCCGCTGGCGAGAATCGCCTGCTTGGCCATGTGCACCAGGCCGGAGCAACAGGGTACTTCCATGTGCACCACCGTCAGACTCTTGATGCCCGATTGCTTAAGAATTTCCGTCAGTTTTTTCTGGTGGGCCGCGAAATCGTCCAGCTTGGGACAGGCCACCAGCAGGGCCGTATTACCACCGAGAAAATCGCGGTGAAAACCGGCATAGGCGAAAGGAACGCAATCGGCCGACAGCACCAGGTCTGCCACCCTTAAAAACGGCGCCGTTGACGGCACGAGGGCCAACTGCACCGGCCAGTGGGTGAGCCTCGACTCGGCACCGGCGTCCCTGACCAGAACTGGCGGGGCACTAGTCGCAGCTTTCCTTTCGAATTGTTTAACACCGGCGGAAAGACAGGCAAAGGGACGTTCTTCAGCCACCTTTTCCGCCGATAAATTTTCGGCTACCGCCGCCTCATTAAATTCCTCGGCTTCACGCTCTTCAACGGTAATAGCGTCACGCGGGCATTTCCCTAGGCAAGCGCCGAGACCGTCGCAATACGTCTCGCTGATTAGCTTCGCCTTGCCGTCGATGATCTGTAAAGCGCCTTCGGCGCAGGATATTACACAGGCCCCGCAGCCGTCGCAACGTTCCTCATCGATTTTTACTATTTTCCTTGTCGTTTTAGTCGCCATACCACACTCCGGGAAACAATGCTATAAACCTATACCCTTAAGGGCATTCCAGCGCTCCTCCCCCAGGCACTGCCGCGCCGAGGGGCACCACTCGATGCAGGAGGGAGTCTGCTCTTTATACACAAACTCCCCGCAATTTTTGCACTTAATCCTGAGCTCGTCGGAGAACATCTCCACCTCCGCGCCGCAGCCCGGGCATTTATACA
>CAZEUJ010000101.1:0-7301 GCA_964514525.1 uncultured Dehalococcoidaceae bacterium | reverse complement strand
CAGCAGGAATCGGAACAGTTGACCACGTCCGAGGCTATCCTGACCATCTGCCGGAGTATTACCAGGTCCATGCAGGTCAAACCTCTTTTCGACCCGGAAAGCAGCCAACGAGTCGTTAATTATGCCCTGGCCATAGCCAAAGAGTTAGGAATACCCGATATTGAACGGCAGCCGCTCTATCATGCCGCCCCGCGAAGCGGCTGCTTTCATGGCTTGACCCCTTTCCTCTGGACCTGCTCAAGCGGCACCTCATGCAATGCCGAAAAGCGACCACTTAGGGTGCTAAAATTTGCCAGATTCTCAGGGGTATTTTTCGTCTTCTGACCATCCTGCTGGATGGATAACAACAATTGTGAGGCCGCTTGACCCACGGCTGCCAAATGGGTTAATATTTCTATACAGAGGTCTTGGCGGACTGAAAATCCGCGTGTCCCCAGTTCGATTCTGGGCCTCGGCACCATGAAACCGGCGGGCGGAAGTAGTTCAGTGGTAGAATGCCTCCTTGCCAAGGAGGAGGTCGCGGGTTCGAATCCCGTCTTCCGCTCCATTCTTCCCTTTACGCAAAAAACTCCGCCTTTTGCTTTTTCTCTCTCGACTCGGGGTCTTCATCGGGATAGCCGCAGATTACCGCCGCCACGATATTCATGTTGTCCGCGATATGCAGCTCTTTAAGAGAACTTCTATCCCTCTCGATGAGCTTCGCCATGCCGATGAAGCACGACCCCAGGTTAACCGAAACGGCATAGAGCATGATATTTTGCACTGCCAGCGCCGCATCGGTCAAAGCCCAGAAGTTATCCTTAGGGGCAGTGATGATAATCAAAAGAGGCGCACTGTGAAAAAAATCAGTGCGGGCGCCGGGCGGCCCTTTCAAGGGCATACCTTCTTTCTGTATCGCCGCAAGTATTCCCTGGGAAAGTTTTGCCATCAACGCTTTACTGGTAATAACCTTGTATTCCAGCTCCTGCATATTCCGGGCGGTCGGCGCGTACTTAGCCGCTTCCAATATGGAATTGACGATTTTTTTCGGCAGCGGTTTATCTTGATAAACGCGGATGCTTTTTCTCTTTTTAATGATATCCATTATCGTTTCCATAGCTACAATAGTCCTTTCATTATTATGTCAACTAATCTTAATCCGACCACTTTTCTATTTCCACCAGACAGGAGTTGGGCGCCATGCCGGGGGCGTTTTTAGAAAGCATACGGGAAGGCGTCAGGATAGCCACGCAGCCTCCCCTATCGATGCTGTTGGGATTACCCGGCTCAAGCGGGTCGTACTTGCCGGAACCGTAATAGCAATGCACCACACCCGACCTCATTCTCTCCGTAACCTCGGCGATGCAGAGCACCGCGCCGCGGTCGTTATAGAGCTTTACAATATCACCATCTTTAATGCTTCGGGGAGCCGCGTCTGACGGATTTATGCGCACGGGACGCCAGTAATAGCCGTCCTTCCCGATACGATGCCCCGGTATCTCCCCCAGCCAGGTCGTATTGGCATCGTGATGGGTATGAAAGGAGTACCGCGGATGGGGAGTGATAAGCTGGAGGGGATATTTTTTTATCAGAGCGGAGTTATAGCCTTCCCAGCTGGGAATATAGCGGGGCAAAGGCGGCCTCTCTTCATCGTCGGGAAGGTGTTTTAAAAGACTCTGAGAGACGAACTCAATCTTCCCGCTGTAAGTCCCCAGCTCTTTGCCTTTTTTCGTATCCTTCTTAGGATTAAAATCATCAGGGGTATCGCACTCGCGGCCATCGTAGAACCAGCGCATCGCCGGCGTCGGTCGGTAGTCTTCCGGCATAGGGACGATAAAATACCCCTTCTTCTTAAATTCCTCGAAAGAAATGTATTTGGGCAGGTCGGAATAGTTAAAGACCTTCTCTATCCAGTCTTCATCGGAGTTACCCTCGGTATAGTCCTCTTTGATACCGAGTCTTTCAGCCAGCTCGGTAAATATTTGATAGTCCGACTTCGATTCGTAAAGTGGTTCTATGCACTTGTGCTGGTAAACAACGACCCTATGATTGCAGGCATTGGAGCCGTGATGGGTATAGCCGCCGGTGTTCGCCCATTCGCCGATGTCGTAACGTTCGAAATTGGTACAGGCCGGCAGGATAATGTCCGCCAGCCCTGTCTCCGTGCACCACCAGCAGTCCTGATTGACGACGAACTCAAGTTTGGGACTCTGGTACATCTTCACCCACCGGTTGGTGCCGGTCATCGTCCCGAGGAACGAACCGCCATAGCGGTAGAACATTTTTACCTCAGAGCAGCCGGGCGCCGGATAAGTGAACGGGATGAACTGCTGCTCCAGCGACTGCCCGCTGAAGGTCTCCCCGATCCAGTGTATGGGGGGATTCAAAATCGCCTCCGGTATGAGCAAACGGTAGATGCGCTGTTTTACCGGATTTTCCACGCGTTTTTCAGCGAATCCGTCCAAGAAATTGGGCCCGAAAGAAGCATAACCGGGGAAATTGAACTCTCCGTTATAGGGCGCCCCCATGGTTGTGCCCCAGATGCTCACGCCCGGTTTGCCCAGGCCCTGCATCGCCTGGAGTAGCACCATCAGCCTGGCCCATTCGGTGCCATAGGCCTGCCGGCAGGCGCCGGACTGACCGCCGCGGGAACCGGCCGCCAGCATCGTCCTATTTGATGCCCACTCCCGCGCCAGACTCTTTATCGTATGGGCAGGCACATCACAAATCTCCGCCGCCCATTCCGGCGTACACGCATCCCTAATGATGTGTTTTTTAAACTCCTCGAAGCCGACCGTACGAGTGGCGACGTACTTCTTATCATAGGTGCCTTCGGTCAGCCAGACATAGGCTATCGCTTCCGCCATGGCGGCGTCGGTGCCGGGGCGGGGGGCGATCCATTTATCGCCCAGTATCGTGGCAGTATAGTTACAGAACGGGTCGATGAATATTTGTTTTTTCCCCAGATCTCGCAACCACAAGCGCCACATCGCTGCTTCCTGCCCGCCGTAGATGGCTCGCGTCGAATCGGGGTCGTTGCCCCAGTGCACGATAAGGTCGGTGTTCTTTAAAGCATCCTCGAGCAGGTCGTACTGCTCCGGCATACCCAGTCGCCAGAAAAAGCCATAGGCGTGTGTCGCCCCCCAGTGCCACCCTTCCCAGCTATCCGGGTTATCTAGGATATCGGTAAAACCTATCAGACTGAAGAACCGCGCCCAGGCGGACGTCCGGTAGCCCACGTTGCCCCAGTTATGGTGCGAGGAAGCGCGCGACATGATGGCTTCAGGTCCGTAAGTGCTCCTGATTCTTTTCATCTCGCCGGCGACGATATCCAGGGCTTTTTCCCAGCTGATACGTCTATACGCGGATTTCCCCCGGTTTCCCGGATTACGCTTGCCGGCGGGGTCAAAGTCCTCCCTTATTAAAGGGTATTTGATCCGGGCGTCCGAATAAATTCGGGCCTTTTCTGCCATGGTAAACGGGGCGACACAGGCTTTCCGCAACGGTGAAAAACGTTTGCCATAAGCTTCTATTGTCCACGAGGGTGCGTCACTCTCATCCAGCGCCAGAGGATATATACGTACTATTTTGCCGTCCCTGACATAGACTTTGACCGGTCCGCCGACGGTAAGATTGGTTAAGACTTTTTCCAAGATTCGCCTTTCTTAGATTATGTGTCAGGATATCTCGGGAAGCGGAGTTGTTACCTTATGGTATTTTCTCCCGTATTAAAAGTATAATAAATAAACACACCAGATATCAAACGGGAGACATTATTATGACGCAAAAAACATTGCTCTCGTGGAATGTCAACGGCATCAGGTCGGTCAAGGACAAAGGTTTTCTAGACTGGCTGCGAAAAGAGTCTCCGGATGTCCTCTGCCTTCAGGAGACTAAAGCTAATATCGAACAGCTCGATGATGAACTAAAACAGCCGGCGGATTATCACGCGTACTGGAATTCGCCCGAAAAAAAGGGGTACGCTGGCGTGGCCACCTTCACCAGAGAGAAACCTCTCGATATCCGCAACGACTTCGGTAAAAGCGGCTTCGGCCTGGAAGGACGCGTTATCATTTCTGAGTATCCTGGGTTTATTCTCTTTAACGTTTATTTCCCCAACGGCAAGATGGGCCCGGAGCGCCTCAAGTATAAAATGGCTTTTTACGATGTATTTCTCCGGTATGCCGATGCCCTGAAAGCTGCCGGTGAAAAACTGGTCATCTGCGGCGATGTTAATACCGCGCACAAAGAAATCGACCTTGCCAGGCCGAAGGAGAACTCCAGACTTTCAGGCTTCCTACCCGAAGAACGGGCCTGGATGGACAAATTCATCGCGCATGGCTATGTGGATACCTTCCGTCACTTTCACAAAGAGCCGAACCAATATTCCTATTGGGATATAAAGACAGGGGCGCGGGCGAGGAACGTTGGCTGGAGAATCGACTACTTTTTCGTCAGTGAAAACCTGCTACCGGCAGTCACTAAAGCCTTCATCATGTCCGATGTCATGGGCTCGGACCACTGCCCGGTGGGCATCGTCCTTAAAATAGACTAGCCCGTCGCTATGCCTTCCATGCCTTTGATAATATCATAGAAATCGGTAAACGGGGTGCACGGCAGGTTCTCTTTACGGCATTGTTTGAGCAGTTCATCGACGGCAAAAACATGTCTGGCACGCCTGGCGGAAAAGATGTCCGAGGCGCCGTTGCCGATGTAGATGACCTCATAGCCTTTTTCCCTCAGTAATTCGGTATAAGCCTCCTTAAAACCCACCTCCATCTCGGTGCCGTCCGGGCCGACGTAAGCCACTTTCACGCCGCCGGGATGAAAATGGTTTCGGGCGGCATACACCTCGACGCTGTTCAAGCTTAGTTTTTTCAAGATGGCCTCTATATAAAAAATAAGCCCGTTGCTAACGATGACATTTTTTATATCTTTTCGAGAGCAATAGTCCAGATACTCATGCAAGCCGGGTCTTATTTTCACGCGGTCGCTGTTTAAAACGAGGTCGGTCATGGTCTTTCTATCCGCTTTCACCATAGCAAACACCTTTTTGTTAAAGGTGCCGACCGGTATTTTGCCTTCCGTGTATTCTTTGAGGTATTCCCGCCACCGGTTGCCGACATATGTATCCAGTAAAAGGAAACTTACGTCTTCCTCGGTGACCGTGCCATCGAAATCGAGTTGAACGGCAATTTTCATGATTATCGGCGACTCCTTTTCGTACGAATCCCTATTTTCAATATATCTGATTGAACCGAACCGGTCAAGCTGACGGGCTTTGTTAAAAAGCAGGCGCCAATGCTAAAATGAACCGAGGATAAGCTAATTGTTTTTGAATTGTTTTTAACGTTATGGTAAGTAATATTTACGTAGGGACATCAGGCTGGCACTATGACGACTGGCGCGGCCGGTTTTATCCCGAAAAACTACCTAAAACAAAATGGCTGGAGTTTTATGCCCGCCATTTTTCCACGCTGGAGCTTAATAACACCTTCTACCGGTTGCCCTCGGAAAATGCATTTACTAACTGGTATAATTCGTCGCCAGCCGACTTTGTGTTTGCGGTTAAAGTAAGCCGATTTATCACCCATATCAAACGTTTGAAAGACTGCGAAGAAGCGGTCAATAACTTTATATCAAGAGTCGTTATTCTTAAAAACAAGCTGGGCCCTCTCCTCTACCAGCTCCCGCCCGGCTTACACCGTGATGACGATAGACTTACCGCTTTTTTAGCCATCCTGCCCACAGGACTGAAGCATGTCATCGAGTTCAGACACAAATCCTGGCTTACGGAAGACGTTTATGGTATATTGCGACAGCGTCAGGTAGGATTCTGTATTTTCGATATGCCCAAGCTGACTTCTCCCGTATTAGCTACCGCCGACTTCGCTTATATCAGGTTTCACGGAAGTGACGGCCTATACTCCGGCAGTTATAGCGACGAGGAACTGGCGGAATGGGCTAAGAAAATAGCTCGCCTGACGAGGAAACTGAAAGCGGGATATATTTATTTCAATAATGATATTGCAGGGTACGCTATTGAGAACGCGAGAACGATACGCGATTATCTTGAAAAGGGAAAATAGCGTTCTAAAGATGCAATTCTATGATATCCCCGTCCTGCAGGACATGGTCGCGTTTTACCATGACGCCATCGAATTTCCCACTGCCCCAGATGCGGGCGTACTTCATACGCTGCGCGAACGATTTATGTATCGAGGCGGCCGCCATTTCCACGGTGCTTCCCCTGCCCAATATAATGGGTTCGGTCATCTCCGGTTTGCCGCCGGGTTCTTTGGTATAGACCCGGATGACATCAAGCATCCGGAATATCTGCCGTCTTAGCTCGTCAAGACCCGTGCCCAGAACGGAGATGGCAATCGTCGGTAATTGAGCGCCGTAGCCACTCTGCAAAGCCTGATAACTAGTACCGCTATTGTCCAGGTCGGCCTTGTTGCCGACGATTATCGCTTTTTTATAAGTCACCGGGGCATCTTTCCCGCCGGTAACGTCGTCTTTCGGCTGGCCCAGGCCGATTCTCTTCTCGTTCAACTTAGAGATTACTGCTTCTGCTTGAGCCACCGGGTCCTGGCTCAGGTCGACCACCAGCAGCAGACCGTCGGCGCGTCGTATGATATTCAAAAGCCACCACTCGGGAGGATGCTCACTCAAAGGTGGCGTATCGATCAGCTGTATCTGGACGTTCTCGAAAGTCATCATCCCGGGTGTGGCGGTCTGCGTGGTAAAGGGATAAGCGGCTACGGTCGGCGTGGCATTGGTGACACTGGCCACGATTTGCGATTTCCCCGTATTGGGCAGGCCAATGACCGCTACCTGGGCCGCCCCAACTTTTTCGATCGTCATCGACATGCGCTGGGTAGCCGTCCTCTTATCCAGGGATTTGGTCAGACCGGCTAACTTCGTGCGCAGGTCGGCACGGAGATGGTCCGTCCCCTTATGTTTGGGCATGACGGCCAGCATTTCCTCCAGGCAGGCGATTTTCTCCAGGGTGGTTTTGGCCAGACGGAAATTCCTCTCAGCCTCAAGATACTGCGGCGTTAGATTAGCCGGCATGACTACAGGTACTCCTTGATCCTGGTCGCCTGCTCGTGGGTCATACCCGTGGTAGCGGCCAGCTCTTCGACCGAGGCTTCTCTAATTCTCTGGACGGTGCCGAACTGCCGGATCAGGGCGCTCTTGCGCCGCGGGCCAACTCCCGGAATCCCATCAAGCGCCGAGGTGAATGTTTTACGGCGGTGTAACTTGGAAAAGTAGCTTACCGCGAAGCGATGCGCCTCGTCCCGGAGACGCTGTAAAAG